>NZ_MECK01000088.1 GCF_014596465.1 Streptomyces sp. CBMA123
GCACCGTGCTGGGCGCCGCCCTGGCGGCGGCCCTCGCCGCGGGCTGCTCCGCCGCCGGGGCACCGACCCGCTCGCTGCGGCTGGCCACCGGGCCCGAGGGCGGGCCGTACAACGCCTTCGGGCGCTCCTTCACCGAGGCCGTGACCGCGAGCGGGCGGCTCACCCTCACTCCGGTGAGCAGCGCGGCCAGCGTCGACAACCTCCAGCAGCTCGCCGACGGCTCGGCGGACCTCGCGCTGACCACCGCCGACGTCGCCGAGGACGCGGTGCTCGGGCGCGACACCTTCGACCACCCGCTCGAACTGACCGCACTGGCCCGGGTGTACGTCAACTACCTGCACCTGCTCGCCCCCGCCGACGGGCCGGTGCGCGAACTCGCCGACCTGGCGGGGCACCGGGTGGCCACCGGCGCGGTGGGCTCCGGGAACCAGGTGACGGCCGGGCGGCTGCTGCGCCGGGCGGGCCTCACCGGCGACCGGGCGCCGTTGGAGCAGCGCTCCCTCGGGCTGGCCGAGTCACTGGCCGCGCTGCGGGCCGGCGCACTGGACGCGGTGTTCTGGTCCGGCGGCGTGCCGACGCCCGCGGTGTCCGCGCTCGCCCGCGAACTGCCGTTGCGGTTCGTCCCGTTGGACGCCGTCGCCGCGCTGCTGCGGGAGCGCTACGGCCCGGTGTACACGGCCGTCACCCTGCCCGCCGGCGCGTACGGCCTGGCGGATCCGGTCGCCACCCTCGGGGTGGGCAACTACCTGACGGCCCGTCCGGGCGTGCCCGAGGACGCCGTCCGCCGGCTGCTCGGCATCCTCTTCGACCAATGGGCCACCCTGCTGCGGTCGGTGACGGCCGGGGCCCGGCTGGAGCCCCGGTTCGCCGTCTCCACCGGGGCCGTTCCGCTGCACCCGGGGGCGGCGGCGTACTACCGCTCGGTGTACGGTTGACTTCCGCTCCCCGGCCTGAAGGCCGGGGATTCCTACCACGGTCGGCCGACCGTCTCGGTGGGTTCCGGCTTCTTCGCGCTGTGCCGGGACGAGTCCCGGTCTTACCCGCGCTCCACAGGCTGACACGGCCAGTCCGGCCGCCGTGGCGACGTTGACCGCCGCGTTGATGTCCCGGTCAAGGACGGCCCCACAGGCACCGCACGTCCACTCCCGGACATTCAGGGGCGTCGGGCACCGTGCACGCCTGGATGGGCGGCGGGCACCAGGGGCCGGGCACCTTCAAGCTCGCCGGCGGCTGGACGGCCAAGGTCACCAAGGTCGGTGAGCTGCACTACCGCGCCGACACCATCGGCAGCGACAACGCGGTGATGGGCACCATGGAGTCCGACCAGCACGACGACGGGCTGGACGCCAACGGCGGGTACATCGTGCTCGGCGCCGGCGGGGAGATCAGCGCCCACGAGTGAGTCCGGGCCGGCCCGCCTCCGGAGACGTCGTCGGGCGCCGTTTGGTAGCAGCCGGTACGCCTCGCTACGCTGCGGGGCATGCGGTTGAACGTCCGGCTGGACGACCGGTTCCAGCTCCCCGAGGCACCCGAACGGCAGGCACCGACGGCACCCGCCCGCCGGTGGCGCGAACGCCCGCTGGACCGGGCGTGATCCTGCGCATCGACCGGGCCTGGCTGCTGGACATCGCCCACCGCTTCCTGCCCACCGACCCGGACATCACGGACTACGGCACCCTCACCGCCGCCGTCGCGCGCCACGTCGACGAGGTCATGGACGTGCCGGTGTACGAGGGCCCGCACCAGCGCGCAGCCGCGCTGATGCACCAGCTGATCCGCGTTCCGGCGCTGGAGTCCGGCAACGAGCACTTCGCGGCCGTGGTCGCCGCCGCCTATCTCAGCGCCTCCGGCGTCGTCGTCACCGCCGGGCCGACGGCCGCCGCCGAACTCGCCGCCCGGATCCGCGAGGGGCGGGCCGACGTCCGGGAAACCGCCACCGCCATCCGCGGCTGGTACCGCTGACTGCGCGTCGGGCGGCTCAGGGCGCGGGCAGCCGGAACTCGACGGTCAGTCCGTGCGGCAGGGTCGGGGCGACGGTCAGCGTTCCGCCGCCGGCCCGGGCGAGTTCGTCCGCGATGGCCAGGCCGAGGCCGGTGCCGGGGAGGTTCTGGTGCTCCGGCGATCGGGCGAACCGCCGCAACAGGAGCGGGAGTTGAGTGGCCGGAACGCCCCGGCCGGTGTCCCGGACCCGGACCACCGCGCCGCCGTCCGGGCCGGCCGAGGCCGTCACCCGGACGCGCTCCCCCGGCGGCACGAACTTGCCGGCGTTGTCCAGCAGCGCGTCCAGGATCCGCCCGGCCGCGTCGGGCAGGGTGTGGGCCCGCAGCCCCGACGTCACCTGGGCCGTCAACTCGAGTCCGCCCGCCTCGAACACCGGTGCCCAGGCGGCCACCCGCTCGGCCACCGCCGCCGAGACGTCGTGCTCCTCGACCGGTGCGGCGGCCGCCTCCAGCCGGGCCAGGGCGAGCAGGCCGTCGAGCAGTTCGCCGAGCCGGTCCGCCTCGTCCAGGGCCAGCGCGTGCGCCTGCCGCCCGGGGCCCGGCCCGACGTGCGGTTCGGCGTTCTCCAGTTGCAGCACCAGGGTGGCCAGCGGGTTGCGCAGCTGGTGCGAGGCGTCGGCGACGAAGTCCCGCTGGCGGCGCAGGGATTCGGCGACGGCCTGCGCCATGCCGTCGAAGTGCCGTCGCAGCCGGCGCAGTTCGGGCGGACCGGTGTCGGCGGCGACCCGCGGCTCGAAGCGTCCGCCCGCCACGGTGGCCACCGCGCGGTCGAGTTCATGGACGGGCCGCAGCAGCCAGCGGGCGATCCCGGCCGCGACCAGGGCGGCGGCACCGAAGGCGGTGACGGCGCCGGCCGCGATCAGTGCCCAGCGGACCAGCACGTCATGGCGCGCGGCGCCGGTGGGAACGGTCAACAGTACGGCGCCGCCGACCCGTTCGTCCTGGCCGACCGGCTCGGCCAGCACCACGGTGCCGGGCCCCCAAGGGCGGACGGTGGGCAGCGACTCGGTGGAGCGGCCGGTGAGGGCGCGGTCCTGGGCCTGCCGCGCGGGCGCGCCGCCCGGGGCGGGCCCGGCCCGGCCGACGGTGTGTCCGGCGGTGTCGACCACCGTCACGCCGGCGCCGTAGAGCTGGGTGTAGCGGGTGAGTTCGGCGTCGAGTTCCCGGCGGTCGGCGTCGGTGCGGATCCGGTCGGCGAGTTCGGCGAAGCGCACGGCGTCGGCCCGGCGCTGCAACAGCAGGTGTTCGGTGCGGCCGCGGGCGTAGGAGTCGGCGAGCGGCAGGGCGAGCAGCAGCACGGCGGTGCCGATGAGTGCGGTGAGCACGGCCAGCAGCCGGCGCCTCATGCGCCGTCCAGGGTGCCGAGTTGGTAGCCGTAGCCGCGGATGGTGCGCACCAGTGCGGCCCGGCCGGTCTTGGCCCGGATGCCGGCCACGTGCACGTCCAGCGAGCGCGAGGAGGCGAGGAAGGCGTCGCCCCAGATCCGGTCGAGGATCTCCTCGCGGGAGCGGACGTCGCCGGGTTGGGCGGCGAGCAGGGCGAGCACGTCGAACTCGCGCCGGGTGAGCCGGACGGCCGCGCCGTCCACGGTCACCGTGCGGGCGGCGAGGTCGATCGCGACGTCCCCGGTGCGCACCCGCCGCTCCCCTTCGGCCTGTTCCGAGGAGGGGAGGGCGGAGGAGGTGCGGCGGCGCACGGTGTCGATCCGGGCGATCAGTTCGGCCATCCGGAACGGCTTGACCACGTAGTCGTCGGCGCCGGCCCGCAGGCCCTGGAGGACGTCCCGCTCCTCGCTGCGCGCGGTGACCACGATCAGCGGCAGGTCGCACACGGTACGGAGCTTGCGCAGCAGGTCCAGGCCGTCCAGGTCCGGCAGGCCGAGGTCGAGCAGGACGAACTCGGCCTCCCGGGCGTGCCGCAGCGCCTCGGCGGCGCGGACCACCCGGCGCACGGTGTGGCCGCGCCGGGTGAGCGCGGTGGCGAGGGCCTGGGCCATCCGGTCGTCGTCCTCGACCAGCAGCATGTGCACGGAACCCTCCCCAGCGGTGAGGGGACTACCGTACGGTCTTCGCCCCGGCGGGCGCCGCCGGGACCTCCGCCGGGACCTCCGCCGGGCTGAGGACGGCGTGCCGGGTGTCCGGCATCAGCACATAGGCGACCAGCGAGACCAGCGCGCAGCCGGAGACGTACCAGAAGAAGCCGGACTCGTGCCCGCCGTTCTTGAACCAGAGCGCGATGTACTCGGCGGTGCCGCCGAACAGCGCGTTGGCGAGGGCGTACGGGAGCGCGACGCCCAGGGCGCGGATGCGGGTGGGGAACAGCTCGGCCTTCACGGCCGCGTTGATCGAGGTATAGCCGGTGACGATGACCAGCGCGGTGAGCGAGAGCCCGAGCGCGGACCAGTAGCCGCCGGCCGAGCCGAGCGCCGTCATCAGCGGGTAGGTGCCGACGGTGCAGCCGAGCGCGAAGGTGATCAGCAGCGGGCGGCGGCCGATCCGGTCGGAGAGCAGGCCGGCCAGCGGCTGGATCGCGGCGAAGACGGCGAGCGCGGTGAAGCTGACCAGGGTGGCGGTGTTCTTGGCCAGCCCGGCGCTCCCGATCAGGTACTTGGTCAGGTAGGTGGTGTACGTGTAGTAGGCGACGGTGCCGCCGAGGGTGAGGGCCATCACCAGCACGGCCTGGCGCCGGTGTTCCCACAGGGCGCGCAGGGTGCCCCGGGCGTCGGCCGGCTCCCGGCCGCCGGACTCGGCGGTGAACGCCTCGGTCTCCGGCAGCCGGCGGCGCAGCCACAGCACCACGACGGCGAAGACGGCGCCCAGCAGGAACGGCACCCGCCAGCCCCAGGAGTGCAGTTGGGCGTTGCTGAGGGTGTGCTGCAGGACGATCAGGATGCCGAGGCCGAGGAGTTGGCCGCAGGTCATCGACACGTACTGGAAGGAGGAGCCGAGGCCGCGCCGGTTCGGGGCGGAGGCCTCGGTGAGGTAGGTGGCACTGGCCGCGTACTCGCCGCCGATGCTCATGCCCTGGAGCAGCCGGGCGAGCAGCAGGACGGCGGCGCCGAGGTAGCCGGACTGCCCGTAGGTCGGGGCGATCGCGATCAGCACGGCGGCCGCGGACATTATGGTGACGGTCAGGGTGAGGGCGCTCTTGCGGCCGTGCCGGTCGGCGGCCCGGCCGAGCAGCCAGCCGCCGACCGGGCGCATCAGGAAACCGACCGCGAAGATGCCGGCGGTGTTCATCAGCTTCGCGGTGGAGTCGCTGCCGGGGAAGAAGTCGTCGGCGAAGTAGACGGCGAAGCTGGCGTAGACGAACCAGTCGTACCACTCCACCAGGTTGCCCAGCGACCCGCCGACCAGGGCGAGCCGCCGCCGGGCGCGCTCCTCACCGGGCGACTGCGGCTGCGGCTGCGGCTGTGGCTGCGACTCTGACGGGACGGCGGCGGACGGGGACATGGCGGCTCCGGGGGGCTGGTACGGCGGGTGGGTGTCCCAGAGCGTGCCGCCGCCCGCGGGGCGGCGGCAAGGAGCGCCGCGCAGATCTTACGTTCCGCTAAGGAAGCCCCCGCACCGCCGGTTGGACCGCCGAGCGCCGGGCCCGCGCGGGGGTGCCCCCTCGCGGGCCCGTCGGCACCGGCTACCGGAACGGCGGCTGGTCCGGCGCGCAGACCCGGCCGCGCGGCGGCAGTTCGCCGTCCACCAGGTAGCGCTCCTCGTAGCCGGCCGCGCAGCCGCTCGGGTTGCCGAGCACCGTGTGCCCGGCGCCGTCGACGGTCAGCAGCCGGCCCCGGGCCAGGGTGTCGGCCAGCGCGCGGGAGCCCTGGTACGGCCAGGCCGGGTCACCGGTGTTGGCGACGACCAGGACGGGCGCGGCGGTGGAGCGGTCCCAGGGCCCGTCGTAGCGGTCCCGGGCGGCCTCGGCCGGCCAGGCGGCGCAGCGCTGGGTCTGCCACACCCAGGACGGGCCGAGGGCGCCGGAGCGCTCCCGGGCCAGGTCGGCGAGGGCCGGGTAGTCGGCGTCCGCGGGCGGGTTGACGGTGTCGGCGCACAGCACGCCGAGGACCTGCGTCTGGTACGACGGCGCGCCGGTGGGCAGCGGAGCGGCCGGGGTGTCGGCGGCGGTCCACAGGCTCTGCAGCTGCAGGCCCAGGGCCGCCCAGCCGGGGCTCTTGAAGGCCGGCATCGGCTGGGCCGAGTAGAGCAGCGGGGCGAGGGCCGAGACGGCGGTCGCCTCGTCGTAGGTGACGGCCTGCGGCCCGGTGCCGACGGTGACCGGGCCGCGCTCCAGACGGCCCATCAGCCCGGCGTACTTGGTCCGGGTCGTCTCCGGGCTGCCCGCGGAGAAGGCGCAGTCCGTCGGGGACGCGGCGCCGCAGCGGTCGAGGAAGTCGTCCAGGACGGCGGCCGAGCCGAGGTCGCTGCCGGTGCGCAGGAAGGGCGGCAGCGCGCGGTCCTGCGGGGTGCGGCCGGTGGACCAGGCGACCGGGTCGACGGCGCTGTCCAGGACCATGGCGCGCACCCGGCCGGGGAAGAGGTTGGCGTAGGTGGCGCCCAGGTACGTCCCGTAGGAGGTGCCGAGGTAGTTGAGCCGCCGCTCGCCGACGGCCTGGCGCAGCAGGTCGAGGTCGCGGGCGACGTCTGCGGTGGACAGGTGGGCGAGCAGGCCGGTGTGGTCGTTCTCGGCGCACTGGCGGCCCAGTCGGGCATAGGTGTCGGCCCAGCGCGACTGCTGCTCGGCGCCGACCGGGTAGCCCGCGGGGAGTCCGCCGAGCAGGGCCTGTTCGCCGGCCGGGTCGGGGAAGCACCGCAGGGTGGTGGAGGCGCCGACGCCGCGCGGGTCGAAGCTGACGATGTCGAAGCGCTTGCGCACCTCCTCGGGGAACAGCGGGGCCGCGGCGGGCAGCGCCGCGGTGCCGGGGATCCCCGGTCCGCCCGGGTTGTAGAACAGCGTGCCGACCCGGTGACCCTGGTCGTCGGCGGGGCGGCGGATGAGCGCCAGGTCGATCGACCGGCCGCGCGGGGCCCGGTAGTCCAGCGGCACCTGGGCGGTGTCGCACTGGAAGCCGGGGGTGCAGGGCTTCGTCCAGGTCAGGGCCGGCACCGGCGGGGCGGGCGCGGCGGCCGCGACGGCGGCCGGGGTGAGCGCGGCCAGCAGCAGGCCGGCGGCCGTGGCGGCTGCGGCGCGGAGGGGGGCGGTGGAAGGCGGTCGGGGCACGGGCGGCTCTCTCGTCGGTCGCAGGGGGTCGGATGAGTCACAGGGGCCAGGTGAGTCACAGGGTTCGTCGGAGCAACACGACACGCGGATATCGCGTGGGTCGTGGGAATCACAGGACTCGTCCGGTCTGACGGCTTGGAGTCTTCCGTCCGCCGCTGTCAGCGCGCTGCCGGATCACCGGCATTTCACTGACACCGCGTCGCTTCCCGCGGCTGCCCCGGCCCCGTCGGCTCACTCGGCTCGCTCGGCCCCTCGGCTCGCTCGGCTCCTCGGTTCACTCGCTGCTCGGCGAAGGGCATGTGCACCCGGCACGGGACGGCCCGGGATCCCCTCGGCGACCTTGCTGACGAAACGTCAACAACACTGCCGCGGCTTCTTGACGGCGAACCGACACAGTCCTAGAACGGAGTCAGCTCCCCGTTCCCCCACCTCCCGGGAGCAGCGAAAGTTCGCCTTCCCGCCCCTCGCCGAGGAAGAGGCTTCCCCATGCGCGCACTCCCCCGCCGCACCGCACCGCTCGCCCTGGCCGCCCTCGCCGCCCTCGCCCTGGCCGCGGCGGCCCCCGCCTCCGCCACCACCCCCGCCTCCCCGGCCGACGCCGGCCCCGTGCTCACCACCGGCAGCGCGGGCGGCGCCGCCGTCGCGGTGGGCGACGCCCTCGCCGCGCCGCTCGCCGCCAACACCTCCGCCACCTTCTACTCGACCGCCACCAGCACCACCGGTGTCACCTGTGCCGGCTCCCAGCTGTCCGCCACCGTGCTGACCAACCCGGCCGCCCCCGGCACCGCGACCGAGTCGATGACCGGGCTCACCTTCGACTCCTGCACCGCCAACGTCACCGGCGTCACCTCGGTCCAGAGCCTGACCGTCGACACCCTCCCGTACGGCGTCTCCGTCGACGACGGCACCGGGCTGCCCGTCACCCTCACCGGCGGCAGCGCCGGCCCGATCCAGGCCACCGCCGTCCTGAACAGCTGGTTCGGCACCATCACCTGCACCTACCAGCTCAGCGGCGCCTTCACCGGCACCGCCGACAACGGCGGCCAGAGCCTGACCTTCACCAACGAGCACTTCGCCAAGAGCGGCGGCTCCGGCCTCTGCCCCGCCGACGGCTACTTCTCGGCCGGGTACGGCCCGCTCGCCGACACCGGCCAGGCCGGCGCACCGGCGGTCTACGTGAACTGACCAGCGCCCCACGCGCCCCGCCCCGGGTCGTCGAGCAGCGGCGCGGCCCGGGGCGGCTCCCATCACGGTCCCGGAAGTGATCAGACCAGGGCAGATTCGGACCCAAGCGGGCGGGATGGGACGATACCTGCCATGTCTAGCAAGTCTCCATCGGTCCGGGGCAACGAGGCCCCCGCCGACCGGCTCCGCCGCCTACTGCTCGAACTGGGCGACGCCCTGCTGGGCGGGGGCCTGCCCGTCCATGACGTCGAAGAGGAACTCCGCGCACTCGGGCGGGCGTCGGGGGCTCCCGAGGTACGGGTCGCCGCGCTCACCAACGGCCTGTTCGTCGCCCTCGACGCGGCGGACGCCAGCCGGTTCCAGCCGGTCGGGGCCGCGCTGCGGTTCGAGCAGACCGCGGACGTCCTCCACCTGGTGCACCGGCTGCGCTCCGGCGAGCTGGACGGCCCCCGGGCGCTGGACGAGCTGGACCGGATCCGCCGGGCGCCGGCCCGCTGGCCCGCCTGGGTCGCGGACCTCGGCGCGCTGCCGGTCGGGGTGGGCGTCTGCCTGTTCCTCCAGCCGGTGACGGCGAACGTGCTGGCCGCCGGGGCCGGTTCGGTGATCGTGGCGGGACTGACCGTGCTGGCGCGGCGCCTCCCCCGGCTGCGCCCGCTGCTGCCCGTCACGGCCGGGTTCCTGGTGGCGCTGCTCGTCCTGTCGCTCACCCGGGCCGGCCTGCTGGACGGGCCGCTGCGCACGATCGTCGCCACTTTGGCGATCCTGCTGCCGGGCGGGCTGCTGGTCACCGGGCTGTCGGAGATCGCGGCGGGCGCCGCCAGCGCCGGGACGGCCCGGCTGGTGTCCGGCGCGGTGCAGCTGGCGCTGTTCCTGGCCGGGGTGGCGGCGGCCACCACCGCGATCGGCATGCCGGCCAGCGCGCTGGCCAACGTCCAGGTGGCCAAGCCGAGTTGGTGGGTGATCGGGGTGGGGCTGGCGATCGCCGTGGCCGGCGTCGTGGTCAACGTCAACACCCCGCCCCCGGCCATTCCGTGGATCGTCGTGGTGATCGCGGTCAGCGTCACCGCGCAGGTGGTGGTCGGCTCGGTGCACGGCGCGGCGATAGGCGGTCTGGCCGGCGCCGTCAGCGCCGCCGTCGCGGCCACCGTGGTGCACTGGCTGCCCGGCGGCCCGCTCTGGCAGGTGCTCTACCTCCCGGCGTTCTGGATCGTGGTGCCCGGCTCCTTCGGGCTGCTGAACACCGCGCAGATCGAGGTCGGCAACGGGGCGCAGTCGGTGCTGGCCGCCGTGTCGGCGGTGTTCGGGGTGTCGATCGGCACCCTGATCGGCTCGGTGATCAGCCGGATCCCGCGCCCCGCGCTCGCCGTGCCCCAGCTGCGGGCCTGACCCGCCCCACCCTCCGCGACCACCGCACTCCGCGACCACCGACCTCCGCGACCACCAACCGGCGCGGCCCCCGCTCAGCCGGCGGCCGCGCCGCTGCCGTTCCGGACGGCGAGCAGCGCGGTGTCGTCCGTCAGACGGCCGCCGGTGTACCGGAGGACGGCGACGACGACCGCCCCCACCAGGCGCTCGGGCTCCCCGGCCCCGGGCAGCCCGGCCAGGCTCTCCAGATGGGCGCGCAGGTCGAAGAAGGCGCCCTGGCCGTCCCGGGCCTCGGTCACCCCGTCCGTGACGATCAGGACGGTCTCGTCCGCGCCGAGCCGCAGCCGCTGGACCTCCGGGAGCCGGCCGGTCAGCGGGGCGAGGCCCAGCGGGGCGCCGTTGCCCGGCGGCAGCTGCCGGACGCCGTCCGGGCCCAGCACGTACGGGCAGTCGTGGCCGAAGTTGACCAGCTGGATCCGTTCCGACGCGTCGTCGGGGAACCCGACGACGACCGCGGTGGCGAACCGCTCCTCGTCCTCGCCCAGCCGGGAGGAGAGCAGGTTCTGCCGGTGCACCCGCTCCTCCAGCCGGGAGGCGACGGTCGCCAGGTCCGCCTCCCGGAAGGCCGCCTCCCGGAAACAGCCGACCAGGGCGGCGGCCGTGGAGACGGCCGGCAGTCCCTTCCCCTGGACGTCACCCAGGATGACCCGGGCGCCGTACGGGCTGGCCACCACGTCGTAGAAGTCGCCGCCCACCCGGGCCTCGACGTCCGCGGCCAGGTAGCGGGCCGCCGAGTCCACCCCGCCCCAGCCGGGCGGCACCGGGCGCAGCACCACCTGCCGGGTGGTCTCGGCGGCGCCCTGCAGATGGCGGACGTAGGCGGCGGCCCGGGCCCGGAAGACGCTGAGCGGCAGCGCGAGGACGCAGCCGGCGATCACCAGCAGGAAGTCCTCGATCCCGTGGGACTTGTCCCAGAGCCTGTCCAGCACGGGGTAGGCGACGATCACGAGACCGGCGAACGCCACGGTGACCGCCGGACCGCACAGCCCGGCGGCCACCACCGGGACCAGGGTCAGCCAGCTGAGCGACTCGAAGAAGTCGGGCGTGAGGGCGTCCACGACCACCACCGCCACCAGCAGCAGGGCGGGGATCAGCCAGGACCGGTGACCGTAGCGGATCAGCACCGGCAGCTGGGCACCCGGCCCCGACGGCGGCTGTGACGGCCCGTTCGCGTTCGTGGCACGCACCCGCAACGGCCCCTCCGCTCCTCCGGTCGTTCCGCCGACGCCCCGCCGGGCGGGGTCGTCGGGGCAACGGTAGGCGGCGGAGGGGGCGGGTGCCCCTCGGCCCGGGCCCGTTCGGCCCAGCCCGTCGGTTCGACCCGCGCGGTCGCTCGACCCGTCCGGTCGGCCCGGTTCGACCCGTCCGGTCGGCCCGGCCCGCCGGTCGATTCGGCCCGCCTCAGCCCGTGGGCGCGTCGAGCAGCGGGGTGACGAGCGCCCGCAGGGCGTCGGCGAACCGCTGCCCCTCGCCCTGTTCCAGCAGCCGCAGGATCGGGTCGCTGTGCACCGTGCCGAGCAGGATGTGGGCCAGCAGTTCGGCATCCAGGTCGGGGCGCTGTTCGGCGATCAGCCCGCTGAGGTGGCCGTGCCAGGCCCGGTAGACCGGGTGGTCGCCGCGCGGGCCCTGGTCGGGCGGTTGCGGGGTGGTGGTGACGGCGTGGCCGAGCGCGGCGAGCAGGCTCTTGTTGCGGGCGACCACGGCGACCACGGCGTCCAGGAAGGCGAGCAGCCGGTCCCGGGGCGGGGCGCCCGGGCCGAGCGGCGGCGGCCCGCTGTGGATGGCTTCGTCCAGGTCGAGGGCCCGCTCCTGCATCAGCGCGAGCATCAGGCCCATCCGGTTGCCGAAGCGGTGGAAGACCGTCCCCTTGCCCACCCCGGCGGCGGCGGCGACCTGCTCCATGGAGATCTGCTCGGGCCGGTGGCCGGCCAGGAGTTCCTCGGTGGCGCGCAGGATCGCGCGCCGGTTCCGGGCCGCGTCGGCGCGTTCGCGTCGGCCTTCCGCCATGGGCTGCCCCTTCCCCGTTCGTCTCGTACGCGTGCCCCGTACGGTAACCCGTGGACAACTGGACCATCGGTCCAGTACGGTCCCGGCGAGAAGTTGACCGCCGGTCCAGTTGATTGCGGACCGGCCCGTCGAGGGAGGGCACCATGCGACGCATCCGCTACCACCGGTACGGCGGCCCCGAAGTCCTGACACCGGAGGAGGCCGACATCCCGGAGCCGGGGCCCGGCCAGGTCCTGCTGCGCGCCGAGGCGATCGGGGCGAACTTCGTGGACACCCGGTTCCGGCGCGGGGCCCCGGCCGGCTCGGTGTTCCACCGGCCGCTGCCGGGCGTGCTGACCGGCGACGTGGTCGGGACGGTCGAGGCCCTCGGCCCCGACGTGGACGGCGGCCTGCTCGGGCAGCGGGTCGCCGCGCTGGCCCTGGACGCCTTCGCCGAGTACTCGATCGCCGACGCCGCCTGGCTCGCCCGGGTGCCCGACGGCCTCGACCCCGGCGACGCCAGCATGCTGCCGCTCGCCGCACCGGTGGCCCTGGGGGTGCTGCGGGCCGGCCGGCTCGCTCCGGGCGAGACCGTCCTGGTACACGCCGCGGCCGGCGGCATCGGCCACCTGGCCGTCCAGCTGGCGAAGCTGCTCGGCGCCGGCACGGTGATCGCCACCGCCGGTTCGCCCGACAAGCTCGACTTCGTCACCGCGCTCGGGGCGGACGCCGCCGTCGACTACCGCGCCCCCGACTGGCCCGAGCAGGTGCGGGCGGCCGCACCGCGGGGCGTGGACGTCGTGCTGGACTCGGTCGGCGGCGAAGTCCTCCAGCGCAGCCTCGAACTGACGGCCCCGCTCGGCCGGGTCGTACTGTACGGCGCCGCCGACGGCGAGCCGGGCAGCGTGCCGGCGGCCCGGCTGTTCGGACTGCGCACCGCCGTCGGCTACTCCCTGAACGCCTGGCGCGCGGCCCGGCCCGACCTCGCCCGGCGGGACGTCGACGAAGCCGTCGAGCACTTCGCGGCCGGCCGGCTGCGGACCACCGTCCACGCGCGCCTCCCGCTCACCGAGGCCGCCACCGCCCACCGGATCATGGAGGAGCGCTCCCAGCGGGGCCGCATCCTGCTGCTGCCCTGATCCCGTCCCGCCGCCGATCGCGCAGGGCCGCCGACTACCCTGGCCCCGCACCGAAAGCCCGCACGGGCTCCGCGAACGAAAGGCCTCCCCGATGAGCACTCCCAGCACCCCCGTCGTCGCGCGGGCGGACGCCCCGCACCGCTACGAGATCCGGGTCGACGGCGAACTCGCCGGATTCACCGAGTACTTGGACCACGACGGGCAGCGGGTCTTCTACCACACCCTGGTCGAGGACGCCTTCGCCGGACGCGGCCTGGCCGGGCAGCTGGTCCAGGAGGCACTGACGGACGTGCGGGCCGCCGGGAAGCGGATCGTGCCGATCTGCCCGTACGTGGCCAAGTTCCTGATCAAGCACCCGGAGTTCGCCGACATCACCGACGAGGTCACCCCGGAGGTCAAGAGCTGGCTGCGCACCCAGCTGCACTGATCGAAGGGGCCGCCCGGCCGCCCCACCGGGGCTGCCGGAATCCTGGTCGCCGGTCGCGCCGAGGGGACGCGGCGGGAGGCGGCGAAAGGGCTGGGCGATGGGCGGGTTGGTCACGGCGAGGACGTTCGAGGGCGGCCCGGCGGGTGGCCGGCGCCGGGTGCTCCACCGGCGCTTCGACGGCCCCCTCGCTCCGATCACCGGCCGGGCCTGACGCCGGAACGACGATGCGACCCCCGCCGGCGGGGGTCGCGTCGTCCGGCTCAGCGGATCGTCACATGTTGATCATGTGACCGGCGAGGCCGTGGATGGCCTCCTTGACCGCCTCGCCCAGGGTCGGGTGGGCGTGCACGTTGCGGGCGACCTCGTGGACGGTGAGGTCCCACTGCTGCGCCAGCGTCAGCTCGGGCAGCAGCTCGGTGACCTCGGGGCCGATCAGGTGGGCGCCGAGCAGCTCGCCGTGGGTGTTGTCGCAGATCACCTTGACGAAGCCGATCGGGTGGCCGAGGCCGTGCGCCTTGCCGTTCGCGGTGAACGGGAACTTGGCGACCTTGACGTCGTAGCCCAGCTCGCGGGCCTGGGCCTCGGTGTAGCCGAAGGAGGCGATCTGCGGCTGGCAGTAGGTGGCGCGCGGGATCATGGCGAAGTCGACCTCCATGGTCTCCGCCCCGCCGATGGTCTCGGCGGCGATCACGGCCATCGTCTCGGCGGCGTGCGCGAGCATCAGCTTCGCGGTGACGTCGCCGATCGCGAAGATGTGGTCGACGCTGGTGCGGCCCCGGCCGTCCACCGCGATGGCGTTGCGGTCGGTGAGCTTGACCCCGGTGTTCTCCAGGCCGTAGCCGTTGACCCGCGGCGCGAAGCCGATCGCCTGGAGCACCTTGTCGGCCTCCAGCACCTGCTGCTGGCCGTCCTTGGTGACGGTGACGCGGACCTTGGCGTTCGGGTCGCTGTCGTCGATCGACTCGACCCGGGTGGAGGTGAGCACCTCGATGCCCAGCTTGCGGTACTGCTTGGCGAGTTCGGTGGAGACCTCGACGTCCTCCAGCGGCACCACCCGGTCCAGGAACTCGACGATGGTGACCTTCACGCCGTAGTTGTGCAGCACGTACGCGAACTCGACACCGATCGCGCCGGCGCCCGCGATGATGATGCTCTCCGGCAGCTGCTCGGTGAGGATCTGCTCCTCGTAGGTCACCACGCGCTCGCTCAGGCTGGTGCCGGGCAGCAGGCGGGTGGTGGCACCGGCGGCGATGACGCAGTGGTCGAAGGTGACCATGTCGAAGCCGCCGCCGCTGAGCGCGACCTGGAGGGTGTGGTCGTCGACGAAGGTGCCCCAGCCGTCGTACTCGGTGATGCCGTTCTTCTTCATCAGGTAGTGGACGCCCTTGACCCGGCCGTCGGCCACCGAGCGGCTGCGGCGGAACGCCTCGCCGAAGTCGAAGGTCACCTGGCCCTCGACCTTGATGCCGAAGGTCTTGGCCTCCTTGGTGAAGATGTGGGCGAGCTCGGCGTTGCGCAGCAGGGCCTTGGAGGGGATGCAACCGACGTTGAGGCAGACGCCGCCCCAGTACTTGGCCTCGATGACCGCGACCTTCAGCCCCAGCTGGGCCGAGCGGACGGCGGCGGTGTAGCCGCCGGGGCCCGCGCCGAGGACGACGACGTCGTAGTGCGTGCTCATGTTGCTGACTCCTCCGAGGGTGTCATGGTGTCGTGATCTCGGTCCCATGGTGTCAGGACCGGACCCGGCGCACCCACCGGGTCTCGGCGGATGCGCTCCGCGCGGCACCGTACAGGGCCCGGGCCGGATTGTCAGCGGGGTCCGTTACGGTCGATCGCACCGGCCCCACCAGGGGCGATGGCGGAGGGAGGGTTCCGATGGACGGAACGCGCGGGGCGGGCGGGTGGGCCCGCCGCCCGAGGACGGCAGCGGGCCCACCCGGGCGTCAGGCCGCGACCTCGTGGCCCTCGGCGCCGGCCGTGCCGGCACTGCCCGATCCGGCACTGCCCGGGGTGCTCATACCCGTTCCGGCGGCCGGGTGACCGGCCGGGCGCCGCGCCGGCTGTTGTGGCGACTGCGCAGTCGCCACCGGCCGCTGCAGTGAGGAGAGGTCCCAGGCGTAGGTGCCGACGGCATGGGCGATCACGTCGATGTTGACGTCGAAGGCGTCCATGTCGATGTTGTCCAGGCCGTCACAGGCCTTGTGGTAGCAGGCGTCGAAGGCGGTGCCCGCCGTGCCGCCGTAACGGGCCTGCTGCTCGGGGGACTTGATCACCTCGGCGCCGGTGTCGGTGCCGCCCGCCGGGATGCCCGCGTCGATGAACGGACCGTAGTCGGAGCGGCCGTTGAAGGCGGACGGGTCGTGCGGCAGCTCCCGGCCGTCCAGGTAGCCGGTGAGGTCCCGCTCGATCTGGGCCGAGCCCTCCGGGCCCGCGTCGCCGCCCGCGCTGCCGGAGCCGTTGTAGACGAACTGCGCGTAGTTGGGGGATGCGATCATGTCGAAGTTGAGGTAAAGGCGGATCTTCTTCCGGTCCGCCTCGGAGAGCGACTTCACGTACGCCTCGGAGCCCTTGAGGCCGAACTCCTCGGCGGACCACCAGGCGAACCGGACCTTGTTCTCCACCGGGCGGACGCCCAGGTTCTTCGCGACCTCCAGGATGCCGGCCGTGCCGGACCCGTTGTCGTTGATGCCCGGCCCGGCGGGGACGGAGTCCAGGTGGGCGCCGATCATCACGGTGTTCGCCGGATCGCCGCCGCGGGTCTCGGCGATGACGTTCCAGGTCCTGCGCGGCTCCATGAAGGTCCGGATGTCCAGGGCCACCCGCACCGGACCGGCGGCGGCCTTCGCGGCCAGCGCCTCGCCGGCCGCCCTGCTGATCCCGCCGGTCGGGACCTTGCCCGCGGTGGGCTCGCCGAGCGTCCCGTTGAGGTCGCCGTCGGTGTTGTTGTAGATCAGCGCCCCGAGGGCGCCGGCCGCCGCCGCGGCCGCCTGCTTCTCGGCGAAGCCGCACCCGCCGCGCCGGATCAGCGCGATCCGTCCGGTGACGGAGCCCGCCGGGTAGTCGGCGGCCGTGCAGCCGGTGCCGGCGCTGACCGGGGCGACGCCCAACTCGGCAGTCAGGCCCGCCTCCGGACCGCTCACCGAGTACGTCATGGCGAGCACCGGCACCGACTCGGCCTGGGGCGACAGCACGTCCAGGCGTTCGGCGCGGGCCTCGAAGAAGGTGTACTCGAACTCCTGCCGGGACACCTTCAGCCCGGCCCGCCGCGCCTGCTCGTAGACGTAGCGCGCCGATTCGTCGTGGCCCTTCGAACCCGCCGCCCTGGTACCGCCGTTGCGGTCGGCGAACCGTTGCAGCGCGGTCAGGGTGCGGCGGGCGTCCTCGGCACTGCTCGCCGCGACCAGCCGCTCGGCCAGCCTGGCACCCTGGCGCGCCGGGTCCGGCCCGGCGCTGGCGCTGCCCGCGCCGACCAGTGACAGCGGGGCGACCAGTGCGGCGACGGCCAGTGCGGCGCCCGCGCGGTTGCGGGCGCGGGCACGGGCGGGGTGAGCGGGACGGGCGGGGTGAGCGGGACGGGCGGTACGCGACGTCAAGGCGGCTCCTTTCGACGGTCCGTGGACTCACGATTTGACATGAGCGGGATCGCCTTGCCAAGGCCGCCGCGCGGCCGCGAAGTGCGCGGGACGCCGGGGGCGGTGATCCTGGAGGGGCGGGGGCGTCTCATCCAGGAGGGTGACCACATGTCCATGCTGGATAAGCTCAAGCAGATGCTGAAGGGGCACGAGGACCAGGCCGAGAAGGGTGTGGACAAGGCCGGCGACGCCTTCGACGAACGCACCGAGGGCAAGTACAGCAGCCAGACCGACGTGGCCCAGGACAAGCTGAAGGAGCAGTTCCGCGACCAGCCGCCGCAGTAGCGGGCGCGGTCAGGACCTCCCGGCCGGGGTCGGCGGCGCTCCGCCCTGACTCCGGCCGGACTGCTCCGGCTCCCCGTCGGCGCCCGTCCCGCCCCCGCCGGTCTCGTCCCCGCCCGCGCCGCGTTCTCGCCCGGCCCCGGGCCGGGCCGCTGCCGCAGCCGTCCGCACTCCTGGCACACCCCGCCCTGGCACACCCCGCCCTGGCACACCCCGCCCAGCCGGCAGGTCGGCTCGCCGACTTCGTCCATGTCCGCGAATTCCGCCCGGCGGGTCACCGCCATGGCGAGTAGACACTGTCTACGACGATCGGGTAGACAGTGTCCATGACCGAACAGGACCAGGACCTGCGCACCCGGCTGGTGGCCGCCGGCGTCGAGCTGGTGAGCCGCGAGGGCGTGCACGCGCTCGGCCTGCGCGAGATCGCCCGGCACGCCGGGGTCTCGCACGGGGCGCCGCGCCGCTACTTCCCCACCCACCGGGAACTGCTCGCCGCCGTCGCCCGACACGGCTTCGGCCGGCTCACCGACACCCTCGCCGGGGCCGACGCCCTCGCCGCCGCCACCGGCGCCGACGCCCGCACCCGGATCGAGGCGCTCGCCCGCGCCTACCTCGGCTTCGCGGCGGCCAACCCCGGCATGTTCGAGCTGATGTTCCGTCACGACCTGCTGGAGGGCAGCGGAGCCGAGCTGCGCCACACCACCCTGCCGCTGTTCCGGACCTTCGCCGGCCTGGTCGCCGAGGTCCACCCGCGGTCCGACCGTCCGGCGCCTGACAACCCGACGCCTGACGACCCGACGCCCGACGACCCGACACCTGACCGTCCGGCGCCTGACGGCCCGACACCCGACGGCCCGGCCGCCGCCACCGCCGCCCTGTGGGCCAACCTGCACGGCCTCGCCCAGCTGCGCGCCTGGGGCAGCCTGCGACTGGTCACCGGCGGCGAGGACGTCGAACCGGTGCTGCGGGCCACCCTGGCCGCCCACCTCGGCCCGGCCCCCCGGTGACCCGGCACCGCCGGGGCCTCACCCTCGCCGCCAGCATCACCGGCGCCGTCCTGGTCGCCCTCGACGGCACGGTGCTGAGCGTCGCCCAGCCCACCCTCCAACGCGACCTGCACGCCTCCGTCACCGCCGTCCAGTGGACCAGCACCGGCTACCTGGTCACCGTCGCCGCCCTGCTGGTCTTCGCCGGCCGGCTCGGCGACCGGTACGGGCACCGGCGCCTGTTCGCCCTCGGCGTGGCGGGCTTCGCCGCCAGCTCAGCCGGGATCGCCCTCGCCCCCGGCATCGGCTGGGTCATCGCCCTGCGCGTCGCCCAGGGCGTGGCGGGCGCCCTGCTCCAGCCCGCCACCCTCGGCCTGCTGCGCGCCGTCTGGCCCGCCGAGCGACT
>NZ_MECK01000089.1 GCF_014596465.1 Streptomyces sp. CBMA123
GGTCGCGAACGGACTCACCGCTGCCGACGGGCGCGGCGCGCTCGCCCGGCTCACCGAACTGCTCGCCTACGGCGCCGCCGACCCCGCCGACCCGGCCTGCGCCGCCCACCTGCACTGCCCGCCGCTCGCCGTCGCGGCCGCCGCCGACCTCGCGGTCAGCGCGCTCAATCCCTCCCAGGACTCCTGGGACCAGGCCCCCGTCGCCACGGTCCTGGAGACCGCGCTGCTGGCCGAACTCGCCGCCCTGGTCGGCTACGACCCGGCGCGCGCCGCCGGGGTGCTCACCTCCGGCGGCACCGAGTCCAACCTCATGGGGCTGATGCTGGCGCGGGACCAGAAGCTCGACGGCATCGTGGAGCTGGACGGCATCCCGGCCGGCGCCCGGCCGTGCATCCTCGCCTCCGAAGCCGCCCACTTCTCCGTGCAGCGCGCGGCCGCCCTGCTCGGACTCGGCGAACGGGCCGTCATCGCCGTCCCCGTCGACCGCCAACTCCGCATGCCGCCAGAGGAGTTGGAACGATCCCTGGCCGAAGCCAGCTGGGCCGGACACACCCCGATCGCCGTCGTCGCCACCGCCGGCACCACCGACACCGGCGCCATCGACCCGCTGGACGCCGCCGCCGACCTGGCCGGCCGCTACGGCGCCTGGCTGCACGTCGACGCTGCGTACGGCGGCGGCGCGCTGCTCTCCGACCGGCTCGCCCCGCTGCTCGACGGCATCGCCCGCGCCGACTCCGTCTCCCTCGACTGGCACAAGCTGGGCTGGCAGCCGGCGGCCGCCGGGGTGTTCCTGGTCCGGCGGGCGGAGACGTACGTGTCGCTGGCCCGGCGCGCCGAGTACCTCAACCCGGTCGACGACGAGCAGGCCGGCTACCCCAGCCTGCTCGGCCGCTCACTGCGCACCACCCGGCGGGCCGACGCCTTCAAGCTCGCCGTCACCCTGCGCACCCTCGGCCGCGAAGGGCTCGGCCGGCTCGTCGACGCCTGCCACGAACTGGCGCTCGCGGCCGCGGCCGCCGTCCGGGCCGAACCCTCGCTCGAACTGCACACCGAGCCGGTCCTCACCACACTGCTGTTCCGCTACCGGCCGCCCGGGCTGACCGACGAGGCCGCCGTGGACGAGCTGAACGGGCAGCTGCGCCGGCTCCTGCTGCGCACCGGGCGCGCGGTGGTCGGGCGCACCGAACTGCCGGGGGACGGGCCGGGGCGGGTGCGGCTGAAGCTCACCCTGCTCAACCCGCACACGACGGCGGGGGAGGTCGGCGCGCTGCTGCGGGAGGTGGTCGGCGCGGGGCGCAAGGTCGCGGGGGAACGGGCGGGGTAGCGGCGGGGGGGCTCGGCGTCGGCCCGGCCCCGGTGTTGCTCCGGCCTCGGCGTGGCTCCGGTCCTGGTGTTGCTCCGGCCTCGGCGTGGGTCCGGGCGCGGCGTGGGCCGGCCCCGGTGCGGATCCGCACCGCGGCCGGCCCGGCCGGGTGTACGGCCGTCAGGCGTTCAGCAGGACGCCGCGGGTGAGCTCCCAGGTGTCCGGGTCGGCGGCGATCAGGAGGCCGTCCTCGCAGCCCGGGGCCTCCGGGCGGTAAGGGCTGCCGTCCATCCGGGCCGCGACGCCGCCGGCCTCGGTGAGCAGCAGCGAACCCGGGGCGTGGTCCCAGGGGAGGGTGCGCCAGTAGAAGATGAAGTCGACCCGGCCCTCGACGACCTCCGGGTACTCGATGCCGGCGGCGCTCCGGCCGGGGTCGATCTCGCCGAAGACCGAGCAGTTGGCCTCCATCCGGCGGCGGTCGGCCGGGGCGAGGAAGCGGCTCTTCAGGATGCCGGTCAGCTTCCCGGCGTCGGCGGGTGCCGGCGGGCGGGTGAGGCGTTCGCCGTCGCGCCAGGCACCGGCGCCGAGTTCGGCGCGGTAGGCGGTCGCGGCGACGGGCTGCCAGATCCACGAGGCGACGGTCAGGCCGCCGCGGACCAGGGAGCACATCACGGCGTAGTCGGGGCGGCCCGCGACGAAGTTGGAGGTGCCGTCCACCGGGTCGACCAGCCAGACGGCGGGCTCGTCGTGGATGGCCTGGGCGAGCGCCGGATCGGCGGCCACGGCCTCCTCGCCGACCACCGGGACGGGCAGCAGCTCGTGCAGGCGGCGGGCGATGATCGCCTCGGCCTCGCGGTCGGCGATCGTCACGATCTCGCCGGGCGCCTTCTCCATCACCTCGCCGGCGCTCAGCGCCCGGAAGCGCGGTTCCACCGCCTCGGCCGAAGCCTCGGCGAGTATCTCCGCCACCTTGTCCATCAGCACGTTCGCGCTCCCTTCGCCGGTTACCACTTTCGCACGAGTGCGCGGAGGGGGTGTCGGCGGACGGGTGGCGGGCGAACGGCCGGCGGGTGACGGGGAGTGGCCGGCGGCGGTCGGATGACGGCGAACAGATGACAGATGACAGAGTTCGAAATCTGTCATCTGTCATCTGTCATCTGTCATCTGTCGCCTGTCATCTGTTCGCCGTCTCCTGTGAACCGTTCGCCGTCAGCCGCCCAGGTAGTGGAATCCCGGGCGGGGGTGCATCAGGAACTCGTGGTGCGAGATGTTCCACCCGTACGCGCCCGCCATCGCGAACAGCACCCGGTCCGCGGCCCGCAGGCCGGCCGCGCCGTCCGCCGCCCGGGCCAGCACGTCCTTCGGGGTGCACAGCTGACCAGCCAGGGTGGCCCGGCCGGTGCTGACGGCGGGGCGCGGCCACGGGTGCGGCCAGGCGTCCACCGGGAGCACCGAGAAGGGCTGGGAGTGCCCGCGGGTGGCGGGGGTGCGCAGGTGGTGGGTGCCGCCGCGGACGACCGCGAAGTCCTCGCCGTGGCTGCGCTTCACGTCCAGCACCTCGGTCGCGTACCAGCCGCAGTAGGCGGTCAGGGCCCGTCCGGGCTCGATCCGCAGGGTCAGTCCGGGGTGGGCGTCCAGGAGCTTGGCCAGGCCCTCGCCGAACGCCGTCCAGTCGAAGCGCCGCGCCGGGTGGTCGTAGTCCACCGCCATCCCGCCGCCGATGTTGACCTCGCTGAGCGGGAGGCCGTGCCGCTCGGCGAGGTCGGCCGACCAGGTGACGATCCGCTCGGCGACCGACAGCTGCTCCGCCGCCGCCAGCCCGCTGGCCAGGTGGGCGTGCACCCCGCGCAGGCGCAGCCGGTGCCCGAGCGGTCCACCGTCGGTGAGCAGCCGGACGCACTCCTCGGCCCGGTCCGGGTCGAGGCCGAACGGGGTCGGTCGTCCGCCCATCGCCAGCGGTACCGCGTCCAGGGCGTCGGTGGCCACCGGCAGGTTGACCCGCAGCAGCACGTCCACGCTCGACCCGGGCCGCTGCGCCAGGACGGCGGCCAGCCGGTGCAGCTCCTGCTCGCTCTCGACGTGCCAGCGGTGCACCCCGGCGTCCACGGCGGCGGCGATCTCGGCCGGGGTCTTGCCCGGCCCGCCGAAGGCCAGCGGCGCGTCCGGCACGGCGGCCCGCACGTGCGCCAACTCCCCGCCGCTGGAGACCTCGTAGCCGTCGACGGCGGCACTCAGCGCGGTCAGCAGCGGCGCCGCCGGGTTGGCCTTGGCGGCGTAGTACAGCTCGACCCGGTCGGGCAGCGCGGCCCGGACGGCGGCGGCGTGCTCGCGCAGCGCGGCCAGGTCGTAGACGTAGGCGGGAAGTTGGTCGGGCGCGAGGGCGGCGACGTGGTGGTGGACGGTGCCGCTGGTCGGAGTACTGCTCATCGGGTGGCGCTCCCGGCGGGAAGGTGGGCGGTCATGCGGGCGGCCTCGGCGAGCACCGAGCCGGCCAGCGGGGAGGGCAGCCGGACGTACCCGGCCTCGCGGTCGGCCTTGCGCTCCCAGCGGGTCAGCAGGTTGGCCTTGGCGGGCAGCGGGACGCCGGCCAGCAGCGCCCGCAGTCGGGGCGGGCGGCCGTGCGCGGCGGCGTACTCCTCCAGGACGTCCCGGACGGCCTGCCAGAGCGCGCCCTCCAGCTCGGGGTGGCGGTCGGCGAGGGCGGCGAGCAGTTCGGCGACGTGGTTGACCAGCAGGCAGTAGACCACCCGGTCCCAGCCGCGCTCGGCGTCGTACGTCATCGGGCCGGCCACCTCGGGCGGCAGGGCGGCCAGCAACTCGGCGTTCCGCTCGGGGACCAGCTTGGTGCCCTCCAGATCGCGGAAGAGCACCTGCGCCGGCCGGCCGGCCGGGTCGACGCCGATCAGCACGTTCTGCAGGTGCGGCTCCAGCACCACGCCGTGGTCGAAGTAGGCGGCCAGTACCGGCGGGAGGAGCAGCCGCAGGTAGTCGCGCCACCAGGCGAGGGCCGAGGCGCCGTCCGAACTCCCGCCCAGCAGGCTGGAGATGTGCGCCGAGCTGGTCGGGTGCTCGTCGGCGACGGCGGCCGCGAGCAGCGGGGTGACGCCCGGGCGCAGCAGGCCGCTGAGGCCCTCGCGCAGGATCAGGCCGAAGCCCTCGTAGAGCGCCTGGTCGGGTCGGCCGTCGGCGCCCGGCAGGGCGAGGGTGCGGAAGGCGGGCTCGCGCAGCATGACCGCGTCCGGGAAGCGCCGGGCGAGGTCGGTGAGCACGGGGTCCAGCAGCCGGGTGAGTTCGACGGCGCCGGTGAGCTCGTAGGCGGCGTTCTTGCGCAGGCAGTTGGTGATGCGGACGTTGAGGCTGAACTTGAGGAAGGCGTCCGCGCCGTACAGGGTGCGCACCGAGGCGGTGGCGGCGAAGCGCTCGCCGCGCGGGCCGAGGTCGAGGATGTCGCCGCGGGCCATGGCGGCGCGCAACAGGGGATGGTCGCCGATGAGTTGGTACTGCCAGGGGTGGACGGGCAGCAGTCGGTAGCCGTCCGGCACCTCGCCGAGGCCGTCCAGTACGGCGCTCGCCGCCGCGTCCAGGGACTGTTCGGCGAGCAGCTCGGCGCGGACGGCGAAGTGGCGCAGCGGGAAGGCCGCGCGGGACTCGGGGGCGTAGTGGCGCCAGTCGCCGCGGGCGGCGGAGCGGGACTTGGGCGCCGGGTGGAAGCGGTGGCCGAACAGCAGGGCCTGCTCGGACTCCAGGTAGCGGTCCGCTCCGGCGGCCGGACGGTCGGCCAGGCCCGTGCCGACACCCCGGTGGCTGGACGCCACCTGGTCGAGGAACTCCTCGTTCACCGTGCCGGTGCGCAGCTCCAGCTCCGCCTGGGCGTACCCGGCGAGTTCGCGCCAGCCCAACTCGCGCCAGCCGTCCGGGGTTTCCTCGTACACCGGGCCGGTGAACCGGTGTGCGCCGAGCAGCGAGGTGCGGCGCAGGGCGACCCGAAGCAGGGTGCCGCGGCGGGGCAGGCGCAGCAGCAGCCGGCCGTCGTCGACGGCGGTCTGGTGCTCGGGGGCGGACACCTCGCGCAGCAGGCAGTTGAGCAGGGTGTGGGCCACCGCCTCGTCGGCGCCGGGCAGTTCAGAACCAGGCAGTTCGGAGCCGGGCAGTTCGGCGCCGTTCGGTTCGGCAGGGGCCGTGGTCGACGGACTGGCGGGGAGGGTGGTGGTGGGCCGGGCGGTCATCGGGGGCTCCTACGGGTCAGGAGGGCGAGCAGGGCGGCGGCCAGTGCGGCGACGGTGCCGGTGACGACCGGGGCGGCCGGTCCGCTGCTGCCGTTGGCGAGCGCGGCGGCGAGTCCGGCGGCGACGGCCCCGCACTTGGAGACGGTTTCGCGGGTGCCGAACATCCGGCCCGGCGCGCGGCCGCGGGCGGCGTCGGCGGCGAGGACGGCGAGGCAGACCAGGCCGAAGGTCATGCCGAGGCCGAGCACCGCCCTGGTGAGGGCGAAGGTGAGCAGGGAGTGGGCCGGGGCGTGGCCGGCCAGTCCGACGGCGACGAGGGCGAAGCCCAGCGCGAGCCCGCTGCGGGGGTGCGCCTCGACGGCGGAGTGCACCCGCCCGGCGCCGATCAGGTAGACCAGGTGCGGCAGCGCGAACAGGAGGCCCGCGACCGTGGCGTTGACGCCCGGCAGCCGCTGCTGGACCAGGGTGATCAGGTACGGGAAGGAGATGATGGTGGCGAAGACGAAGGCGAACTCGAAGGTGTAGAGCAGCTTGAGCGAGCCCCGCGGGTCGGCCGGGACGCTGTCGCCGCCCGCCCTTGCGACCGTCGGACGGATCGGCTCCGGAAGGGAGTTGAGCAGGACCGCGGCCGTGAGTGGCAGGACCGCCATCACCAGGTACTGCCGGTGCGGGTCGATCCACGGCGACAGCGTGCCCACCAGGATCGGCGCCGCGACCAGGGCGGCCCGGGCGCTGCCCTGCATCAGGGTCAGCGCCTTGGACAGCTGGGAGCCGTCCAGGGCCGCGGCGAGGTAGCCGTTGGTGGCGGAGAAGGTGCCGCCGAGGAAGCCCTGGAGCACCAGCGCGATGGTGAACGCGGGCAGGCTGTCGGCGGCTCCGGCGAGCAGGAAGGAGACGGCGAGGCCGAGTTGGGCGCGCAGCAGCAGCCGCTTCTGGCCGAAGCGGTCGGCCAGCCGGCCCCACAGCGGCGCGCCGAGGGCGGTGAAGACGGTCGGCACGATGTAGAGCAGCCCGGCCCAGTGCCCGCTGTGGTCACCGAGACTGGGGAGGATCTCGGTGAGGTAGGGCGGCAGGCCGAGGGCGGCGAAGGAGGCGACGAAGTAGCAGGCCGCCACCGCGTGCACCTGGCGCCGGTCCAGTCCGACGGCGCCGGCCGGTCGCGGCAGCGGCTCGACGGTCCTCACGAACGGTCCTTCGGCAGCAGGTAGTTGGGGCCGTCGGTGTAGTGCTTGTTGATGTCGGCGGCGCCGCTGCGCTCCTTGCTGAGCAGGCTGCCGGCGCTCACCATGGCCTTGACCGGCAGCCGTTGGGCGTCCAGCAGGGCGGCGCGCAGCGGCTGTCCGGCCGGGCCGAGGCGGTCGACCGCCTCGGTGAGGACGGCGCGCAGCAGCTCCAGGCTCCGTTCCAGCGGCACCCGGCCGTGTTCGGCCAGGCCGAAGGCGAGCGAGGCCGTGCACAAGTGGCCGGTGATCGTGGTGAACAGGTCGGTGAGCGCGCGGTCCTGCTCGCCGAGGATCCGCGGGTCGCGGAACTCGGCCACCAGTGCGGCCAGTTCGCCGATCGGTGAGGCGGCCGTCCGGGTGGTGTTGATCCGGGGGCCGTCGTTGTCCTTGTAGAGCAGCCGCAGGCCGGAGTCGTCGAGGACCAGCGAGGTGTTCTGCTGGTGCGACTCCAGGGCGATGCCGTGCCCGAACAGGGTGGTCTGCCAGTCGACCAGCAGCCGCAGCAGGTCCTCGTACAGCGCGAGGACGCAACCGTGGTGGAAACGGTCGGCCAGCTGGTCGATCACCAGCCGCCCGTCCGGCGCCCCGGCGAGCAGGGCGGCCAGCGGGACGGTGACCGCCCCGTCCAGGCCGTCCGGATAGCGGCGCAGCAGGACGGCGAGCAACTCGTCGTCGGCGTGGGCGAAGTGCTGCTCGTCGGCGTGCAGCACCCGGCCGGCGAAGCGCGGTTCCCGCGCGGCGACCGCCTCCACCAGCCGCTGTCCTACCGCGCCGTTGACCAGGGTGACCGGCTTGATGGTGCGCCGGTTGCGCAGGCCCAGGGTCGCGGTGGCGAGCGGCAGTTTGAGGTGGCAGGAAGGGTCCCGGACGACGGCGACGGTGCGCATGGACAGCGTCGGCAGCACGTCGAGGTAGGGCTCGGGGCAGAGCACCGCGCCGGGCGCGATCCGCCCGAAGTCCTCGGCCGCGGTGAGCGGATGGATCGGGACGGTCCGGAACTCGCCGGGCACGCCCAGCTGTTCGGCACTCGGCCACCAGGAGGGCAGCGGCCCGTCGCCGTGCACGGTCAGCCGGCCGGCCGGTACGGCGAGCCAGCGCAGCTCGAAGGTGGGGTGGAACTCCGGTGCATAGGAGCACAGTTGCGGTTCGGTGAGGCCGGAGCGGCCGCGCGCGGTGGGGTAGACCGGGTGGTCCAGGAAGGCGGCGAGCGCCTCGAAGCCGAGCGCGCCACGCGGGCCGGTCCAGCGGGACACGTCCGCGCCGTACCGCCCGGCGAGCCGGGCCTGCACCTCGGGCCGGACCCGGTCGTGGAGTTCCATGGTGGCGAGGGTCTGCCGGCACTCCTCGGCGAAGGCCAGGTGGCCGGGGCGGTCCTGTGGGTCGGCGCGGTCCGCGAGCCGGGCGAGGACGGCGGCCAGGTCGGTGAGCCGGGTGCCGTCCACCTCCAGTACCGGCAGTCGGGCCGCGTGGTCGCCCTGGAAGCCGTCGGGGGCGACCGGCAGGGCCAGCGTGCCGTCGGTCAGCCAGGGCCCGTCGGGCCGCTGCTCCAGGACGCCGTTGGTGCGGAGACCGAGCACGTCCTCGCGCAGCAGGGCGGACAGGACGCGCAGGGTGAGCTGCTCGGCGGGGGCCGGGGGCTCGGCGGTCAGTGCCGTGTCGGCCGCGGTCATGGGGTGATCTCCCAGCGGTTGGCGGCGATGAACTCCGCCACGGCGGTGTCCACCGCGGCCTGGTCCGGGCCGACCGCCCAGACGATGCCCAGGTAGTCGCGGTTGGTGCGGTAGAGCTCGTGCCGGGCGCCGAGTTCGCGCACCGGCAGGTAGGAGAGGGTGACGCCGTCGGCCCGTCGCTCGAAGTGCGGTTCGGGGGCGGCGGTGAGGGTGCCGGCCCGCTCCGCGCAGACGCGCTCGTGGCGGGCCCGCCGGTCGGTGCGGGCGCCGAGGTCGGCGGGCAGCCGGTCGCCGAGGTGGGCGCGCAGGACCAGCTCGAAGTAGGGGATCCCGAGGATCTCGGCGAGCATCAGGTCGCACTGGTCGCCGATGGCGCGGTAGTTGACCTCGATGATGCGGGCGCGGCCGTCCGGCTGGAGGACGAACTCGGTGTGGCAGGCGCCGAGTCCGACGCCGAGGGCGTCGAGCTGGGCGAGGACCTGGTCGACCACCGGCCGGGGGTGCGCCGGGGTGAAGGTCAGCACCTCCTCGATGAAGTCCGGCGGCGGGGAGAGCCGGGTGCGGAAGCCGCCGAGGACGTGCCTGGTCCGGCCGTCGCCGAGGGTCTCCAGGGTGCACAGCTCGCCGGCCAGGAACTCCTCGACCACCAGCGTGGCGCTGGGGCGGCGGTGCTGGATCTCCTTGACCCGCTGGGCGAGTTCGGCGGCGTCGGCGACCAGCGTGACGTCCTCGCTGGCGACGCCCTCGCGGGGCTTGACGATGCACGGGAACGGCGGGTTGAGGCCGGCCGGGTCCTGCCCGGGGGCCAGCTCGGCGGAGCGGACCAGGTCCAGCCCGGACTCGGCCAGGTGGCGGCGCAGTTCGCCCTTGTTCTTCGCCCGCAGGGCGGCCTTCCAGTCCTTGCCGGCCAGGCCGAAGTAGTCGGCGACCAGGGCGGTCTGGGTCTGCAGGTGGTCGCTGTTGCTGAACACCGCGTCGGGGGTGTGGTGCTGCGATATCAGCCCGATCACCTCGCGGAAGTCCTGGACGTCGCACTCCACCACCTCGCATGCCAACCCGGCTCTGGCGTAGGCACGTTGGTGGTCCTCGACGTGGTCGGTGAGCACCGTGACGTCGAGCCCGAGCCGGGCGGCGGCGGGCAGGAAGCCGCGGGTGACCGAGTCGGTGGTGTTGAGGGCGAGCAGGTAGAGCCGCATGGGAGTGTCCTGGGGGCGTGGTGACGGACGAGGGACGCCGAACGGGAGATGGTGAACGAAGGACGGTGAACGAAGGACCGCGAACGAAGGACCGCGAACGAAGGGCGGCGAACAGATGACGGATGACAGCCGACAGATAACAGACGGTGAAATCTGTCAGCTGTCATCCGTTCGCCGTCGACTGCCAGCGGGCGACGGCTACTTCGGTGCGTCCACGCCCGCCGCCTTGGCGATGTCGACGAGCATCGCGTCGGCGGCCTGGACACCGATGCCGGACATCCAGGTCTCGTCCGGCACGGTGAACACCTTGTTGTTCTTGACGGCGTTCAGGCCCTGCCAGACCGGGGTCTGCTGGACCTCGCTCTCCTTGGTCTTGTTCGGGTCGTCGGCGGTGGTGACGAACACCAGGTCGGCGTCGGCCTGGCTGATCTGCTCGGCGCTGACCTCGATGATGTTCTTGTCGACGTCCTGCGAGGCGGGGCGGGTCAGGCCGACGTCCTTGAGCACCACACCGCTGTAGGAGGCCTTGGCGTACAGCCGGGTCGGGCCGGCCACGAAGCGGACCACCGAGGCGGTCGGCATCGTCCCGTTGTACTTCGCCTTGATCGCCTCGCCCAGCTTGTGCGCCCGCTCCTCGTAGTCGGCCAGCGCCTTCTTCGCCTCGTCCTCCTTGCCGAGCGCCTGGGCGTACAGCGCCAGGTTCTCCTTCCAGGGGAAGCCGGTGGTCTCGGCCAGCACGGTCGGCGCGATCGCGTTCAGCTGGTCGTACACCTTGGCGTGCCGGACCTTGGAGGAGAGGATCAGGTCGGGCTTGAGGGAGGCGATCAGCTCCAGGTTCGGCTCGTTCATCGGGCCGACGTCCTTGGTGTCCTTGATCTTGTCCTTGAGGTAGTTCGGGAACCCGCCCTCGGTCTTCATGTGCGGGGAGACCGCGCCGACGGGCGTGATGCCGAGCAGCGTGACGTCGTCCAGCTCACCGCTGTCCAGCACCACGACGCGCTTGGGCTGCGACTTGATCTGGGCGGTCCCGGCGGCGTGCTTGACGCTGCGGGGGAACCCGGCGGCGGTGCCGGCCGAGGCGCCGGAGGACGCGGAGTCGCCACCCGCCTTGGCGGCGTCGCCGGTGCTGCCGCAGGCGGCGAGGAGCGTGGCGGACAGCGTGACGGCGAGGACGGCGACGGGGAGTCGGCGGTTCATCGGAGTTCCTTGGATCGGGTCGAACGGGGGGACGGGGAAAGGGGGGCCAGATCAGACGGCAGCGGCGGGGACAGCGGCGGCGGCAGTGGCGGGGGCAGTGGCGGAGCCGGCGGCGGCGCGCACCCGGGCCCGTGGCACGACCAGCGGGGTGCCGGTCTCCGGGTCGGGCACCACCCGGCACGGCACGCCGAACACGGTCTCCACCAGATCCGCCGTCAGCACCTCGGCGGGCGGGCCGGCCGCGGCGAGCCGCCCGTCCTTGAGCACCACCAGGTGGTCGGCGTACCGCGCGGCCTGTCCGAGGTCGTGCAGCACCATGACCACGGTGCGTCCGGCCGCGGCGTGCAGGTCGGCGACCAGGTCGAGCACGTCGAGCTGGTGCCGCAGGTCGAGGAAGGTGGTCGGCTCGTCGAGCAGCAGCAGATCGGTCTCCTGGGCGAGGGCGAGCGCGATCCAGACCCGCTGGCGCTGCCCGCCGGAGAGCCGGTCGACCTGCTGGTCGCGCAGCTCCGCGGTGCCGGTGCGCGCCAGCGCCTCCTCGACGGCCGCCTGGTCGGCCTTGGACCACGGGCTGAGCATCCGCTGGTGCGGGTAGCGCCCGAGCCGTACCAGCGCCTCGACGGTGACCGCCTCGGGCGTGACCGGCTGCTGCGGCAGCAGGCCCATCCGCTTGGCGAGGGTGCGGGCGGGCATCCGGTGGATGTCGGCGCCGTCGAGGGTGACGGTGCCGGCGGCCGGGTCGAGCAGTCGGACGAGGCCGCGCAGCAGGGTCGACTTGCCGCAGGCGTTCGGACCGACGATCGCGGTGACGGCGCCGCCGGGCAGTTCGAGGTCGAGCCCGTCGACGATGGTGCGGTCGCCGTAGCGCAGCGCGAGGCCGTGGGCGGCGAGCCGGTTGGCGTCGGTGGTGCCGGTCATCAGCTGCTCCTCTGGGGAAGCCGGCCCTGGCGGATCATCAGCACCAGGAGCCAGGGCGCGCCGAGGGTGGCGGTGACGGCACCGACCGGCAGGCCGTGGACGGGGATCACGTGGAGCACGAGGAGGTCGGCGGAGAGCAGCAGCACGGCGCCGGTGAGCGCGGTGAGGCCGAGGGTGCCGGGGGTGGGCGGTCCGGCGAGCAGCCGGACCAGGTGCGGGACGGCGAGCGCGACGAAGGCGACCGGGCCGGTGAGGGCGGCGGCCAGCGAGGCGAGGGTGATGGTGAGCAGCAGCAGCCAGAGCCGGTCCCGGGCGGGGTTCAGGCCGAGGCCGCCGGCCGAGTCGTCGCCGAGGTCGAGGACGGCGACCCGCCGCTGGCAGAGCACCGCCGCCCCGGCGGTCAGCGCGATGGCGGTGCCGCCGATCCACACCTCGGTCCAGTTGCGCCCGTACAGCGAGCCGGTGGTCCACTGCATCGCGGAGGAGGCCAGCTCGGCCGGGAACCGTACGATCATCAGGTTCACGGCGGCGGCCAGGCCCTGCTGGACCGCCAGTCCGACCAGCACCAGCCGGGTGACGGCCATCTTGGTGCGCCAGGCGAAGCCGCCCAGCAGCAGCGCGGCGAGCAGTCCGCCGCCGACCGCGGCCAGTGGGATCAGCTGCTGGGAGGCGCCGGTGGCGAGCATCAGCACCGCGCCGAAGGAGGCGCCGCCGGTGATGCCGATGGTGTCGGGGGCGGCCAGCGGGTTGCGGAACAGCCGCTGCAGCATCGAGCCGGCCATCGCCAGCCCGGCGCCCGCGATCAGCGCGGACACCACGCGCGGCGCCCGGAACTGCTGCACCACCAGGACGTCGCCTGGATCGCCCTGACCGAACAGGGCGCGCAGCGCGTCCCAGGCGGAGATGCTCACCTGGCCGGTGCCGAGCGCGATGCCGGTGAGCAGCACCAGCAGGGCGACGGCCAGCAGCGACCAGCCGGCGGTACGGGCCCGGCGGCGCGCGATCGCCCCCAGCGGGGCGGTGATCGAGCTCATGCGCCCACCTCGCTTCGCCCGGCAGACGCTTCGCTCAAGGTGCACCTCTTGACGGTTCGCTCGCTTCGCGCGCTCACTTGGCCACCTTCCGGGCCAGCACCGCGAGCAGCGGCGCACCGAGGAAGGCGGTCACGATGCCGACCTCGATCTCGGAGGGCTGCACCACGAGCCGGCCGAGCACGTCGGCGGCGAGCAGCAGCAGCGGGCCGGCGATCAGGCAGCCGGGCAGCAGCCAGCGGTGGTCGTTGCCGAGCAGCGCGCGGACCAGGTGCGGCGCGGCCAGTCCGATGAACGCCACCGGTCCGGAGACGGCGACCGCGCTGCCCGCGAGCAGGACCACGGCGAGTCCGCCGACCACCCGGATCCGGGCCACCGGCACGCCCAGCGCCTGGGCGGTCTCGTCGCCCAGGGCCAGCGCGTTGAGCGCGGGGGAGATCGCGAAGGCGGCCACCAGGCCGAGCACCAGGAACGGCAGCACGGGGGTGAGGGTGTCCAGGTGCCGCCCGGCGATCGAGCCGGCCAGCCAGAACCGGGCCTCGTCCAGGGTGCGGTGACTGGCCAGCATCAGCGCGGAGGTCCAGGAGGTGAGCACCACGGTGAGCACCGTGCCGCCGAGCGCCAGCCGGACCGGGTCGAGGTCTCCGCCGCGCCGGGACATGGTGTACGCGGCGACGGCGGCGACGGCCGCTCCGGCGAGGGCGAACCAGACGTACTCGCCCGGCCGGGAGAGGCCCAGCGCGTAGATCGCGGCGACCACGGCGAGGCTCGCGCCGGCGTTGATGCCGAGGGTGACCGGGGAGGCCAGCGGGTTGCGGGTGACGCCCTGGGCGACCGCCCCGGCGACGCCGAGCGCGGCCCCGACGGCCAGTCCGATCAGGGTGCGCGGGACTCGAAGACCCGTCACCACGTCGGCGTCCCCGCCGTGGGCGGCGCCGGTGAGGGCGTCGACGACGGTGGACAGCGGGATGGCTCGGGAGCCCAGCGCGAGGCTCAGGGCGGCGCACAGCACGAGCGCGCACACTCCGGCGACCAGCAGCAGGGGCCGCCGGATCGCCGGGGAACGGGGCGTCGCCGGGGCTGTGGCGGCCGGCGGGTCGGTTCTCAACACGAGTCGATATCTTAGGTTAGGTTTGCCTAAGTTCGTCAAGGTGGGGTCGACGGTCGGGCGGGGGCGGCGGCCTGGTGGACGGGTGGTTGGTGCACCCCCTGAGGCATTGTAAGGTGAGGCTCACCTTAATCGATCACTCGGAGTCGATCTCGGGAGCGCCGATGGTCCCCGGAACACCCCTGCCCGTCGCGCCCGTCGCGCCCGTCGCGCCCGTCGCTGCCCGGCCGGTCGCGCCGGACCGCCCCGTGCCCCTCGCGCCGGAGTCTGCCCCGCCCGCCGCCCTGGTCGCCGACTACCGACGGCTGCGCGAGCTCTGCCCCGTCCTCCGGCTGCACCTGCTCGACCCCGCCGAACCCGACCCGTCGGCCGCCGACGGCTGGTACTCCGGTGCCCGCATCGCCACCGACGAAAGGGCGTTGGCCGCCGTCCTGGCCGGCCAGGACGCCCGCATCGCCGCCGGACACGGCCGCGCGCCCCGCCCGCACGTCACCGCCTCCCGGCTGCTCCACCACTACGCCTGGAGCGCCTGCCTGCTGATCGCCGGCCCCTGGCACCTCGCCCGGAGGGTCCCCGCCATCGACCCCGCCGACCTCTGGCTGCACGCCCCCACCGGCGACCTCGCACTGCGCCCGCGCGGCTGCGTCACCCACCCCGGCGACGACGAACTGCGCGCCGAACTGCGGGCCGCCGTGGTCGCCCACCTCGAACCGGTGCTCGCCGCCTTCGCCGGACCGACCCGGCGCCGCGACCGCGCGCTCTGGGGCATGGTGACCGACGACCTCGCCTCCGCCGTCTGGTACCTCGGCCGGATGCTCGACGCCGCCGTCGGCGGGGACTCCGGGGCCGGGGGAGCCGAGGGCGAGGCCGCCGCCGTGGCCGCCGCCGGAGCCCTGCTGCCCGGTGGCACCCAACCGCTGCCCGGAGCCGCCGACTTCCGCCGGCTGCGCACCCCGGACGGCCGGGAACACCACACCCGCACCCGGCTCGGCTGCTGTCTCTACTACGCCGTCGAGCCCGCCGCCGTCGCCTGCCTGACCTGCCCGCGCACCGGCGACGAGGAGCGGCTGCGGCGGTTCTGACGGACGGTCCGCAGCGGCGCCCTACCGCTTCGAGTCGCCGTCGCCCCCGGGCTGTCGCAGCACTGCCACGCCCCGGTCCAGGTCCACCCCGAAGTGCGGCGGCGCCCCGGCCCGGGTGTCGTCCCGGCGCGCCGCCTGCTCCCGCTTCTGCTCGACCTGGATCCGCTTGCCCGGGCTGAACATCGCGTGCAACTCGTCGAGCCCGCCGCCACCGCCGACCCCGACGCCGGGCCTGCGATCGGCCCGGCGCGGTGAGGCCTCGGCCCGGACCTGCCAGCCCGCCAGCACCACCAGCCCGACCATCGCCGCGACCACGCACGCCACTCCCGGCAACCAGCCCATGCCCAGCTCAACGCCCCACCCCCGTACTGGCGTTCCCGGTTCCGGACCCCCAGCGGATACGCTGCCACGGATCTTAAGGAGAGCTCTCATGACCGTGCGCGGAACCCTCGTGGACATCCCGACGGCGGACGGCACCGCCGACGCCTACCTCACCCACCCCGACGACGGCCGGCCCCACCCCGGCGTCCTGCTCTACCAGGACGCCTTCGGGCTCCGACCCCACCTGAAGACCATGGCCGACCGGATCGCCGAGGCCGGCTACACCGTCCTCGTCCCCAACGTGTACTACCGCAATGGCCGCGCGCCGCTCGTCGAACTGCCCGAGCTGATAGACATCGAGCAGTGCGACGCGATCTTCGCCCAGGTCGGCCCGCTGCTCTTCGCCGCCAGGTCCCCGGAGGCCGTGATCCGCGACGCGGACGCCTACCTGACCTGGTTCGCCGGCTCCCCGCTGGTCCAGGACGGCCCGATCGGCGTCACCGGCTACTGCCTCGGCGCCTACCTCGCCCTGCGCACCGCCATCGGCCACCCGGACCGGGTCGCCGCCGCGGCCGGCTTCCACGGCGGCCACCTCGCCACCGACCGCCCGGACAGCCCGCACCTGGAGGCCGGACGGATCACCGCCGAGCTGTACTTCGGCCACGCCGACCAGGACGAGTCGATGACGCCCGAGCAGATCACCCGGCTCGACGAGGCCCTCACCGCCGCCGGGGTCCGCCACCGGTCGGAGGTGTACGAGGGCGCCGGGCACGGCTACACCCAGGCCGACACCACCCGCTACGACGCGGTCGGCGACGCCCGGCACTGGTCGGCGCTGTTCGACCTGCTGAAGCGCACCCTGCCGGCGTGATGACCGGCCGGAGTCCGGCCGGTGCAACCCCGCCCGGGCTCCGGCCTGTTGGTCCCCGATCCACCGGACGTGGATTCCAGCGGCCGTAGAGTGGTAGCCGGGTAGCCGGGTAGCCGGGTAGCCGGGTAGCCGGTCGGGCCGCGCGGGCGTCCCCGCCGCGACCGAGCAATGCGGCGGGCCCCGTCGACACACTCACGGGGGTCGTACATGCCGGACGGACGGAACGCGCGAACCGGGCTGCGCCTCGGCGGAGTTCAGCAGGCCGTCGCCGAGGCGCTGGCCGAGCACCTGCCCGGCGGGCTGCGCCCGGGCGAACTCGACCGCGACGGACGGGCGTTGCGCTGGCTTGAGGCAGGCGCGGCCGAGGGTTCGCCGATCGTCCTGGTCGCGGGCAACGGCACCTCCTCGCTCACCTGGTCCCCGCTGCTGCCCGAACTCGTCGCGCTGGGGCGGGTGGTGGCGTACGACCGGGCCGGGCTCGGCGCCAGCGAACCCGACCGCGCCCCGACCCTGACCCTCGCGGCGCAGGTCGGCGACCTGGCCGCGCTGGTGCGGCAGCTGGACGCCGGACCGGCCGTCCTGGTCGGGCACAGCTGGGGCGGTCAGCTGGCCCAGCTCCTCGCCCGGCGGCGGCCGGAGCTGGTGGCCGGCCTGGTCCTGGTGGACCCGGCGCACGAGGACTTCCGGCCGTGGGCGATCAGCGTCGCCGAGACGGCGCTGCTCCGGATCGAGGTGAGGCGGGCGGCGCGGGTGCCCGCCCTCGCCGTACCGGGCCCGGCCGGGGCGCTCGCCCGCGCCGAGGCTGCCGTCCTCTCCCACCCCCACCAACGGCGGGCCGTGCTCGCCGAGAACCGGCTGTCGAACCGTGCCACCGCCCAGCTGCGCCGGCTGCGGGCCGCCGGGCCGCTGCCCGAGGCGCCGGTCACCGTGCTGAGCGCGACCGAGGGGCTGCCCCGTGTGCTGCGGGCCCGCTTCACCGCCGCGCAGGCGCGGATCACGGCCGGTGCCGCCCGGGGCGTGCACATCGTGGTGCCCGGCGCCGGGCACGCCGTCCACGAGGACCGGCCGCGGGTGGTCGCCGCGGCCGTCCGGGAGGTGTCCGAGCAGGCCCGAATCGCCCGGAACGGCGGACTTTGAGGCCCCGGTAGCCACTGCTGGGACGACGGCACCCTCTGGCACACTGTGTGCCGACGACCCGGCGGGGAGGGTCATGACACCTGGGGGCAGGGGAGATGAGTAGCGCGGGCACCGTGCTCGGCGGGCGGTACACGCTGGTCGAGAAGATCGGCGGCGGGGGGATGGGCGCGGTCTGGCGGGCCGAGGACCAGGTACTGGCCCGGCCGGTGGCCGTCAAGATCCTCCGGGCGGACCTGTTCGAGGACGGCACCGCCGTCCAGCGGTTCCGCCGCGAGGCCCAGCTGGTCGCGGCGATCGACCACCCCGGCATCGTGGGCGTGCACGACTACGGCGAGAGCGGCCGCAGCGGCGAGGACGGCGACGCCCACTGCGCCTACATCGTGATGGACCTGATCGAGGGCCGGCCGCTGGACCGGGTGCTCAAGGACGACGGTCCGATGAGCGCCGAGCGCGCCCTGCGCCTGCTCGCCGAAGCCCTGGACGCGCTGCACGCCGCCCACCGGCGGGGCATCGTGCACCGCGACCTCAAGCCCTCCAACCTGATGGTGCGCGAGGACGGCGGGGTCGTTGTCACCGACTTCGGCATCGCCCGGGCCGTCGCCAGCACCAAGCTCACCGCGCCGTTCGCGATCATCGGGACCGCGGCCTACATGTCCCCGGAGCAGGCCTCCGGGGAGGCCACCGGCCCGGCCTCCGACCTCTACTCGATCGGCGTGGTCTGCTACGAAGTGCTGGTCGGGCGGGTGCCGTACCAGGGGGAGGGGCCGCTGCAGGTCGCGCTCAAGCACGTCAACCAGCCGGTGCCGGAGCTGCCGGAGAGCTTCCCGGCGGCGGTGCGGGCGCTGGTGGCCACCGCGCTGGCCAAGAGTCCCGAGGACCGCTTCGAGAGCGCGGCCGGGATGGCGGCGGCGGCCCGGGTGGCGATCGGCCTGCCGGGCGCGGCGCGGAGGGCGGCGGACACCGCGACGATCGACCTGCGGGAGGGGGCCGGGGGAGCCCCGGCGGCCGTACCGGCGGTGGTCCCGGGCGGGGCGTTCGCGCCGGCCGGACCGGAGCAGGTCGTGAAGGTGGACCCGCGGGCGGAGACCGAGCCGGGCCGGCGCCGTTCGCGCCGCGCCCTGCTGCTGCCGGTCGTCGTCCCGATCGTCATCTCGGTGGGCACGGCGACCGCACTGCTGGTCGACCGCAGCCCCGGCAGCTCCGACGCGGCGGCGCCGCCCGCCGCCCAGCCGACCGTGGTGGTGACCGTTCCGGCCGCCCCGGGCACCACCAGCCAGGCCGCCACCACCTCAGCGCCCGCCACCCCGCTGCCGACCGACAGCCCGTCGGGCACCCC
>NZ_MECK01000090.1 GCF_014596465.1 Streptomyces sp. CBMA123
TCGCGCCGCAGCTGGTGCGCGGCGCCCGGCGCAGCCCCGCCGCCGGGCGGGGCTCGCACGTGCTCGCCTGGGGGCGGCTGCCGGCCGACGGTAGGGCACCCTCGGTGGTGTTCACCGGCGGACGGCGGCTGTTCCGCACCGTCCGGGCGGCGGCCGTCGCCGAGGTGGTCACGGTCGCCGGGTCGTTCTGGCTCGCCCTCGCCCAGGGGCCGTACGACACCGTGCTGGTCGAGCACCCGGCGGGCGGGCCGGCCGAGCGGCTGACCCTGCAGCGGGTGCGGGAGGGGGTCGGCGCATGAGCATCGCCGTCGTCGCGGGCGCTCCCGGGTACGCCCTGCCGGAGCGGTTCCGGAAGCTGCCCCGGCTGGCCGCCCTCGGGCTGCTGCCCTGGCTGATGGTGCTGGCCGTCAACCACGAGACCCCGTGGGTGGTGCTGGACCTCGTGGAGTTCGCCACCCTGCTCTCGCTGGACACCCTGCTGCGCCGGCACAGTGCCGCCGCCCCCTGGCTGGGCGGGGCGGCGGCCCTGCTGCTGGCCGGCGACGCGCTGGCCGACATCGCCTGCGCCGGACCGGGGCACGCGGTGACGGCGGCGCTGATGATGGCGTGCTGCGTCGAACTGCCGCTGGCGGGCGTGTGCCTGCTGCTCGGGCGGGAGTCGATACGCGGCTGAGGCCGAGCGGGTCACTGCCGAGCCGCCACTGCCGGGCAGTCACCGCTGGGCGGTCACTGCCGGGCCGGCACTGAGTGGTCACTGCCGAGCCGTCACTGCCGGGCGGGTCACTGCCGGGCGGGCAGTTTGCCCATCAGGACGCGGGTCTCCTCGTCCAGCGGGGTGTAGCTGATCATCCGCGTCCCGAGCCTGGGGCTCAGCCAGAAGTTGGTGTACTCGCAGCGCAGCAGGCCCACGCCCGGCACCTGGAAGCGCTTGATCCCGTTGCCCGGCCGCATCACCTCGTGCCGCTGCCACTCCTCCTCGAAGTCCGGCGAGGCCTTGAGCAGCCGCGCCAGCAGCGCCTTCCAGGCCGGCTCGGCGGAGTGCTCGGCCATCGCGGCGCGGAACCGGGCCACCATGCCGAGGCGTTCCGTCCGGTAGTCGATCAGCACCTCGCGGAAGCGCGAGGGGGTGAACGCCAGCCACATCAGGTTCCGCTCCTCCAGCGGCAGTTCACCCAGGTCGCCGACGATGGCGGTGTACGGCACGTTGTGCGCCAGGATGTCGTAGCGGGAGTTGACCAGCGCAGCCGGGTACGGCGCCATCTGCTCCAGCACCAGGCGCACGCTCGGGGTCACCGAGGGGCACTCCGTCACCGGCGCCGGATCGTCCGCGCCGGCCAGGGTGAACAGGTGCGCCCGCTCGCTCGGGTCCAGCAGCAGCGCCCGGGCCACCGCGTCCAGCACCTGCACGGACACCTGGATGTCCCGCCCCTGCTCCAGCCACGTGTACCAGGTCACCCCGACGGCGGCCAGCTGCGCCACCTCCTCCCGGCGCAGCCCCGGGGTGCGGCGGCGCCCGGTCATCGGCAGGCCCATCTGCTCGGGCGCGATGCGCTCGCGACGGCTGCGCAGGAACGCCGCCAGGTCGTGCCGGCGGGCCTCGTCAGGAGTGCCGCGGTGCGGCCCGGCGGAACCGGGACGGGCTTGCGCGGCCGGGGTCATCAGGCTCATGCTCCCCAGCATGCGGCACGCCGGAGCCTGTTGCCAGGTACTTCTTATACCTGGATAACCACACTCTGGTACCAGGGTACGAGGCGGCGGATCGTATGACCCGTGACTCAACGACTCGCCGTCGCCCCGGCCCCGGTACGGACCGCCCCCGCTCCGCACTCCCCCTCCGCCTCCCCGCCCTCCTCCCCCTCGCTCGGCACCGCCGGGCTGGTCACCGTCCTGCTCGGGGCCTTCCTGCCGATGCTGGACTTCTTCATCGTCAACGTCGCCCTGCCCAGCATCGACGAGGACCTGGCCGCCGGACCGGCCGTCCTGGAACTCGTCGCGGCCGGCTACGGCATCGCCTTCGCCGTCCTGCTCGTCCTCGGCGGACGGCTCGGCGACATCTTCGGCCGCCGCCGGCTCTTCGTCGCCGGCGCCGCCGCCTTCGCCCTCACCTCGCTGGCCTGCGGACTCGCGCCCGACGCGTGGTCCCTGGTCGCCGCCCGGGCCGCCCAGGGCGCCTCATCCGCCCTGCTCATCCCCCAGGTGCTCGGCACCATCACCGCCGCCACCGACGGCGCCCGGCGCGGCCGCGCCCTCAGCGTCTACGGCGCGGTCGGCGGCATCTCCGTGGTGATCGGTCAGGTACTCGGCGGAATGCTGGTCGCCGCCGACCTGTTCGGCACCGGCTGGCGCTCGGTCTTCCTGCTGAACGTCCCGTTCGCGCTGCTCGCCGTGGTCCTCGCCGTCCGGTACGTGCCGGAGAGCCGGGCCACCCGGGCCGCCGCGGTCGACGTGCCCGGCACCGCCCTGCTCACCGCCACCCTGCTCTCGCTGCTCATCCCGCTGATGGAGGGCCGCGCGGCCGGCTGGCCGCTCTGGTCCTGGGTGCTGCTCGCCCTCTTCCCGGTGTTCGCCGTCACCTTCGCCCTGGTCGAGCGGCGCGCCGAGCAGCGCGGAGCCACCCCACTGGTGCCGCCGTCCCTGCTGCGGATCCCCGAGATGCGGCGCGGCCTCGGCATCGCACTGCCCTACTTCGCCGGCTTCGGCGGGTTCATGTTCGTCATCGCCGTCGCCCTCCAGCAGGGCCTGCGGCTCGGCGTGGTCGCGGCCGGCTGGGCACTCGTCCCGATGGCCGTCGGCTTCTTCACCGCCTCGCTCTCCGGCCCGCGACTGATCGGCCGCTGGGGCAGCCGGGTGCTCAGCGCCGGCGCCGTCATCCAGGCCCTCGGCCTCGCCACCATCGCGCTCACCGTCCTCGCCGACGCCGACCACTTCTCCCCGCTGCGGATGGCCCCCGGCGTCGCCCTCGCGGGCATCGGACAGGGCCTGATCGGCACCCCGCTGTTCCGGGTCGTCCTCGCCAAGGTGCCCGCCGACCGGGCCGGCGTCGGCAGCGGCGTCCTCGCCACCGGCCAGCAGTCCAGCCTCGCCCTCGGCGTCGCCACCCTCGGCACCCTCTACCTGTCCCTCTCCCCCAGCCTCGGCATGGGCCGCGCGCTCGCCATCTGCCTCGGCATCCAGCTGCTGGGCTCCTTCACCGTGCTGTACCTGACCACCCGCCTGCCCCGCTCCATCGGCTGAGCCACCCGGGCCTGTGGGCCCAGGGCGACGACGCGACGGCCCCGCGACCGGTCCCTCCGGTCGCGGGGCCGTCGTCGTCCCCTCTTTTCGACTCTTCTCGACCCGACCGGCGAGTCAGGTCTTCTCGGCCCGACCGGTGCGTCAGGTCTTTCGGCCCGACCGCCGCGTCAGGCGAGCTGCTTGACCACGGCCAGGTACTCGACGATGGCGTCCCGGTTGCGGGTCAGGCACTGGATCCGGCGGGTCATCCGCTCCGTCTCGCCCTCCAGGGTGTCGAGCATCTCCGGGGTGGCGTCGGCGAAGTGGATCGTCCGCGGGGCGTCCAGGCAGGGCAGGATCTGCTTGATGATCCGGGTCGGCAGCCCCGCGTCCAGCAGCCCGCGGATCTGGAGCACCCGGTCCACCAGACGGTCGTCGTAGTCGCGGTAGCCGTTCGCCTCGCGGCGCGGGAAGATCAGGCCCTGCTGCTCGTAGTAGCGCAGCAGTCGCGGAGCCGTCTCCGTCCGCCGGGCCAGTTCGCCGATCCGCATGTGACCACCCTCACGTCCGGACCGGGCCGCCCCGGCTGGACCTTGACATGGATGTCAACGATAGACGATCGGCCCATGCCGACGAATCAACTCCCGTCCCCCGCGTCCCCGATGACGGCCCCGACCGCCGCCCGGGGCGCGCCCCCGGCCCGGCTGCCCTGGTCCGCGCTGCTGGCCCTGAGCACCGGCGGGTTCGTCACCCTGATGACCGAGGCCCTGCCCGCCGGCGTCCTGCCCGCCATGAGCGCCGACCTCGGCGTCAGCCAGTCCGGCGCCGGGCAGTCCGTCACCCTCTACGCGGTCGGCTCCATCGTGGCCGCCATCCCGCTGACCGCCGCCACCGCCCGCCGGCCGCGCAAACAGCTGCTGCTCCTCGCCGTCGGCGGCTTCACCCTCGCCAACGCGGTGACCGCCGTCTCCGGGAACTACCCGCTCACCATGGCCGCGCGGTTCGCGGCCGGACTGGTCGCCGGAATGCTCTGGGCGCTGCTGGCCGGGTACGCCCGCGGCATCGTCGCACCCGAACAGCGCGGACGGGCCATGGCGGTGGCGATGAGCGGCGCCACGGTCGCCCTGTCGGTGGGGGTGCCGGCCGGCACCCTGCTCGCCGGGGCCGCCGGGTGGCGGGTCGCCTTCGGGCTGATGAGCGTCATCGCGCTCGCCCTGGTCGGATGGATCGCTGCGGCCGTCCCGCCGGCCCCCGGCCAGGCCGGACAGGACCGGCTACCGCTCCGGCAGGTGCTGCGGATCCCGGGCGTCGGCGCCGTCCTGGCCGTCACCGCGGCCGTCGTCCTCGCCCACAACATCCTCTACACCTACGTCGCGGCGCTGCTCGAACCACTGCACCTGGGCGGACGGGCCGACACCGTCCTGCTCGTCCTCGGCCTGGCCTCACTGGTGAGCATCGCCGCCACCGGGGCCCTGATCGACCGGCACCTGCGCACCCTCACGCTCACCGCCTGCGTCCTCGTCGCCGCCGCGGCGCTGACCCTCGCCGCCGCCCTGCTCGGCACGGCGTCCTGGCCGGTCTACGCCGCGGCCACGATCTGGGGCCTCGGCTTCGGCGGCGTCGCCACCCTGCTGCAGACCGCCGTCGCCGACGCCGCCGACACCGCGGCCGACCTCGCCCAGTCCCTGCTGGTCACCTGCTGGAACCTCGGCATCGCCGCCGCCGCATCCGCCGGCGGGCTCCTCCTCGCCCACGCCGGGCCGCAGTCCCTGCCCTGGTCGGCACTGGCTCTGCTGGGCATCGCCCTGGCGGTCACGGTGGCGGCCCGCCGGCACGGCTTCCCGGGGCGGCGGTGACGCTCGTCAGAGTGAAGTCGACGCACGCTGCTCACCACCGCCGCACGACCGGCCCTACCGTGAGTCGTATGACAGCCGGAGTTCCCATCCGGCAGCTCCAGCAGCACGCCAGCGAACTGATCGACCGGGTCGCGGCCGGCGAGCGCGTCGAGATCACCCGCAATGGGCGCCTGATCGCCGTACTGCCGCCACCCGACCCCGAGCAGCGGGTACTGGAGGACCTCGTACGCGACGGCACCATCGCCCCGGAGAACGCCGCCACCGCGCGCGGGCTGGCCGACTGGGTCCCGCCCGTGGTCGATGTCCAGCTCCCGTCGGCCAGCGAGGCCCTGCACAGGATGCGCGAGGAAGAAGACCGTTGATCTACCTCGACTCCTGCGCGATCCTCAAGCTCCTGCTCCCGGAGACCGAATCCGCCGCGCTCCGCACGTATCTCTCCTCGCACGGCTCCGAGGGCCATGCGACAAGCGCGCTGGTGACATGCCGATCACCTCGCCGGGCTCGGCCCTGGAGGCCGAGCCCGGCACCACCTCCGGGTAGCCACCGGTGGTGGCCGGGCCGGCGGCGTTCGACGCTCAGTCGTCCAGCGCGCCGAGGAAGGTGTCCAGGCGGGCGATGACCGCCCGCAGGAGGTCGACCGATCCGAGGGTGTCGTCCGGCAGTTCGAGGCTGTGGTCGGCGGCGGGCAGCTCCAGGACGTGGTGGCCGGTGGAGTCGGCGACGGCGCGGTCCCAGAGCTTGTCGGCGCCGCCGCCGACCAGGAGGGTCGGCGCCGAGGCCCGGTGGAGGGCGTGGGCCACGTGGTCGAGGGTCAGTACGGGGGTGAGCCAGGCGGCCGCGAGTCCGCGGTCGGCGGCGAGGCCCGCGGCGAAGGAGGCCAGTGACTTGCCGACCAGCAGTCGGCAGGCGCCGCCCTCGGCGTCGACGGCTTCGCCGACCTGCCGCTCCACCCAGGCGACCTGCCGCTCCTTTGTGAACTCAAGGAAGCAGTCCGGGAGTTGCCACCACAGCTCACGAACCGTCCAGCCGTGCCGCAGCAGCACCGAGCAGGCGAAGTGCAGCAGCGGCCGGGCGGGCGAGTAGCCGCCGCCGGGGACGATCAGTGCGACCCGGTCCGGGTCGCCGTCGAAGCGGGTGGGGAGGGTCAGCGCGGAGGGAGTGGGCACGACCCGCAGGCTACCTCCCGAACCGCTCTACCCGGCGGGGCTGCTGTCGCGTCACGCCGGGCTCTCCCCGGACAGCGCCGGTCGGGGCCGGGCGGTGACCACGGCCAGGGTGCCCGCCAGGGCGATCGCAGCGAACACGGCCAGCGCCCCGGTGGTGCCGATCGCGCCGGCCAGCGTGCCGCCCAACAACGCGCCGACCGGCATGACGAGTTGGCCGATCGAGCGGGACAGGCCGAGCACCCGGCCCAACTGCTCGGGCGGGGAGAGCTGTTGCTGCAAAGTCACCCAACTGACGCTCCAGACCGTCGCACAGAAGCCGAACACCGCCTGGTAGGCGATCAGCACCGGGAGCGCGGCCCCCAGTGAGGCCAGCGGGATCAGGAACAGCGCGGTGGCGGCGAGCGGGCCGAAGACCGGGATCACCCTGGTCAGGCCGATCCGCCGGATCACCCGCCGGGCGGTGAGCACGGCGGTCACCGCGGCGATGCTGTAGACGGCCTGGGTCAGACCGAGTTCGCCGGGGCCCAAGTCCACGACCTGGTAGGCGAAGTAGGCGAACAGGCCGGCCAGCCCGGCCCCGCCCAGGTTGAGCGCGGCCGCGGCGACGGCGAGCCGGGCCAGCAGCGGCTGGTCGCGCAGCACGCCGATGCCCTCCCGCAGCGACTCGGCGATGCCGGGGCGTGCGGCGGGCCGCTCCGGCCCCTCGCCGCGCCGGAGCCGGAGCCGGCCCCGGGGCCGGAGCAGGCTCATGGCCAGTGCGGACAGTCCGTAGCTGATCGCGTCCGCGACCATCGCGGTCGCCGCCCCCACCGCCTGCACCAGGGCGGACGCCAGCCCGGGGCCGGCGATCTGGCCGACCGAACGGGCCCCGGCCAGCTTCGCGTTGACCCCCACCAGGCCGTCCTTGGACACGAAGTCCGCCACCACGGTCGGCACCGCGATGGCGGACACCCCGCCCAACGCCCCGGAGACCGCCGCGACCGCGTAGAGGTGGACCAGGGTCAGCGCGTCGGCGGCGTGCGCCAGCGGGACGGTGGCGATGAGCAGCAGTTGCAGGACGTCCACCGCGACCAGCAGCCGCCGGCGAGAGGCGACCCGGTCCACCAGCACCCCCGCGAACGGCCCGGTCAGCCCCTGCGCCCCGTACTCCAGCGCGAAGAGCAGCGAGGCCGCCAACGGTCCGGCGCCCAGGAGCAGGATCGCCAGCGCGGGCAGGGCCAGCGCCGTGACCTGGGTGCCCGCCACGCTGACGCCCTGCGCGAACATCAGCGCGGGGACCGCGCTCCGCGCGGGTGGCGTAGCGGCCACCGCGGTGCGCCCTGCACCATCATCTGCCATGCGCTCCAAGCTACTTCACGTCACCGCCGGAGCGACCGGGCGGCCCGCCCCTGGGAGCCGTCACGGCTGCGCCGGGAGTTCCAGGAGCAGTGGACCGCGATCCGCGAACAGGCGCCGGACCTCTCCCTCATCCGCACCTTCGACTCCCCCGAAGCACTCCCGGCCTGAGCCCCGGACGGCCTGGGGAGAAAACCGGTTGGCCCCGCGCCCTCGCCGCTCGACAATCGCCGGATGACCAATGACCAGCTCGACTGGGGACGTCTGCGCGCGGCCCGCCGGGCCTGCACCCGCTTCCTCTCCGGCAGCCGCCCCCTCACCATGCACGCGCGACTGACCGCCCTCGCCGAGGCGGTCGAGCCGGATGCCTACCCCGATCTCTACGGCAACGGCGGCCCGGTCGGGGAGCTGGAGGAGCGCACGGCCGCACTCCTCGGCACCGAGGACGCGGTCTTCTTCCCCAGCGGGACGATGGCCCAGCAGGTCGCCCTGCGCCACCACGCCGAGCGAACCGGCAACCGGGCCGTCGCCCTCCACCCGCAGAGCCATCTGGAACGGCACGAGCGCCACGCCTACACCCAGCTCACCGGCCTGCGCGGCCTCTGGCCCACCACCGAACTGCGCCACCCCACCGCCGACGAACTCCGCTCCCTCGGCGAGCCCTTCGGCACACTGGCGGTCGAACTCCCCCTGCGGGACCCGGGGTTCCTGCTCCCCAGCTGGGACGAACTCACCGAGCTCACCGCCGCCGCCCGCGAGGCCGGCGCCCGGGTGCACTTCGACGGCGCCCGGCTCTGGAACACCACGACCCACTTCGGCAGGCCGCTCGACGAGATCGCCGCCCTCGCCGACAGCGTCTACGTCTCCTTCTACAAGGACCTCGGCGGCATCAGCGGCGCCGCCCTCGCCGGCGACAAGGCGCTCACCGCCTACGCCCGCACCTGGCGCCACCGCTACGGCGGGCAGCTGTACCAGCAGTGGCCGGCCGCCCTCGCCGCGCTCACCGGCCTGGACACCGCGCTCCCCCGGATCCCCGACTACACCCGCCACGCCGCGACCCTGGCCCCCGCGCTGGCCGCCCTGCCCGGCGCCCGGCTCTTCCCGGCCGTCCCGCCGACCCACGAGTTCCAGCTCTGGCTCCCCCACTCGGCGAGCGCCCTGAACGCCGCCGTGCTCGCCCTCGCCGAGCGGGAGAAGATCTGGTTCGTCCCGGAGTGGACCGACGCGGCCCCCGGCCTCGCCATGGCCGAGGTGGGCCTCGACGGCCCGGCGCAGCACTGGACGGCCCAGGAGGTGACCGAACTCGGGCTGCACTTCCTGGAGCTGGTCGCGGACGCCGAGCAGCGAACCGGCGCGGGCGACCGCAGCTGACCAGGCGGCGCCCGGCTCTTCGACCGGAGGTCGGGAACCGGGCGCCGCCGCACCCGTCAGGCGAGCGCCTCGGCCGGCCGAAGTGCCGGGCGAAGAAGCGCACCGCGCTGTCCGCCTCGAACCTCGGCAGTTCCTTGTGCCGGCCCGCGTTGGCGTGCAGCGTCTTCTCCGTCGAGGCGAAGACGTCGGACAGCGCGAGGCCGTCCTGGCGGGAGATGTGCTCGTCGTCCCACTGCAGGTCGTACTCGATCGGGACGGTGATCCGCTTCGCCGGCTCGGCCAGGACGTGGGGCCAGTGCCGGCCGAAGACCGCGGCCTTGATCCTGGGTTCGACCGCGACCAGCGGGATGCCGATCGCGGTGCCCATAGCCGGTCTCCAGGCGCTGGGCCCATGAGCACGCCGTCGGCAAACAGTTGGCCGGCACCGAACCCTTCGTGTCAGAATGACGATTATGAGCGAGCAGCACGTACGGACCTTCGCCGACGTCCGCGACCGCGAGGAGCTGGCGGCCCTGATGGCCGCCGGGGGGCGGCCGAAGTGGGTGATGTTCTGGGGGCACACCGCGCGCAAGGGCGGTGGGACGCGACAGGAGTGCCTGAGCCAGTGGTGGCCCGGGCGGTTCACCGTCGACGGGGTGGCGTACGCCTCCGCCGAGCACTGGATGATGGCCGGGAAGGCCCGGATGTTCGGGGACGAGGCGATCGAGCGGCGGGTGCTGGAGGCCCGGACGCCCGCCGAGGCGAAGAAGCTGGGCCGGCTGGTCGAGGGCTTCGACCAGGAGGTCTGGGCGGCGGGCCGGTTCGAGCTGGTGGTCGAGGGGAACGTCGCCAAGTTCGGCCAGGACGAGGCGCTGCGGGAGTACCTGCTGGGCACCGGCGGCCGCGTCCTGGTGGAGGCCAGCCCGGTGGACCGGATCTGGGGCATCGGGCTCGCCGCCGACGACATCCGGGCCGAACGCCCGCTGGAGTGGCGGGGGTTGAACCTGCTCGGGTTCGCACTGATGGAGGCGCGGGCCCGGCTGAGCGGATGAGGCCGGCCGCTCCACCTCCGGCGCCCCCGCGGCGGCGCGCGACCGGCGCACTCCTCGCAACGGCCGCCCTCTGTGCGCTCCTTGACACCACTCGGGCACGACTGGTCGCGCTCTCGTAACTCCATCGCCACATTCCGACGCCAGGATGTCCCGCAGTCAGGGTGCAGATGGACAGGTTGGGGCGATCATGCGCATGCGGTCGACGGAAGAATCCGCAGGCCAGCAGCCGGAGGGCGAGCAACGGGCCGCCGAACTCCGGGCAGAACTGGACGAGTTGCTCCGCGCGAGCCGCTACGCGGGCCAACGCGAACGACGACTGAACGAGGCGATACGGGCGAGCCCGGGCCGTCAGCGCCCGGACGGCGACCTGCTGCGGCAGCTCGCCCAGGCCCGCACCCTGCGCGCGGGCCTGGGCGCACGCTGCCTCCAACTGAGCGATCAGTTACAGGAGTTGGAGCTCAACCTCAGACAGCGGCCGCACCCCCAGCCGCACCCCCCGGAGCCACCACACCCCGAGCCGCCACACCTGCGGCCACACTCCCAGCCACACCCCGAGCCACACCCCCACGGGCCACACCCCCACCAGGCTCCACCGCCACCACCGCCGCCGCCCACCCGGCCCGACCTCGGCGCCCTCACCGAGCGGATCACCGGACTCCACCGAAGCGGCGCCCTCCCCGAGTCCCAGGAGCTGCTGGACCAGGCCGCCGCCCGCCTCGCCCCCGCCGACGCCGCCCTGCTGGTCGGGATGCTCTCCCAGCGCGGCCCGACCGGCGCCTCGCTGCACCTCGCCCGGACCGCCGCCCGGGGCACCCCGGACCACGCCGTCTCCGTACTGGCGGAGCTGCGCGAACTGGGCCTGGCCGAGGAGGCCGCCGAACTGTTCCACGCCTTCTGGGCCTACCCGGCGCCCGCCGTCCCCGCCCTGCTCGGCGCCCTGGAGCGGGCCGGGCAGCACGCCGACGGCGCCACCCTGCTCTGGGAGTGGGGCTCGGCCCCGACGACCGAGCTGACCTCCCTGGCCGCCTGCCTCCAGCAGCACGGCCGCCCCGCCGACGTACGGACCCTGCTGCGCCAGGCGGCCGGCCGCCCGACCGCCGACCTCGCCGACCTCGCGACCGAACTGCCGCCCGCACTCGCCACCCTGCTGCTGCACGAGCTGGTCGCACTGCGCCCGCCCGTCGAACTGGTGCGCCTGGCCGCCGTGCTGGACGGCCACCCCGGCCTCTACGCGCAGTTGCTGGGCGCACTGCTCGCCGACGCCACCCGCCACCGCACCACCCTCGCCGCCCTCCGCACGGCGGGCCTGCCGACCACCCCGCCGGCCGCCCCGCGCCCCCGCTGGGGCAGGCGGTAGCGGGCCGGCGAAAACGGGAAGCCCCCGCCCGCCCCCACCAAGGAGGACGGCCGGGGGCTTCCCGAAGGACCGGACTCAGCAGCCGATCAGACGCGCCGCCAGGTAGCCCTTCACCTGGTCCAGCGAGACGCGCTCCTGCGACATGGTGTCGCGGTCGCGCACGGTCACGGCGTTGTCCTCGAGGGTGTCGAAGTCGACCGTCACGCAGAACGGCGTGCCGATCTCGTCCTGACGGCGGTAGCGCTTGCCGATCGCGCCGGCGTCGTCGAACTCGACGTTCCACGCGGTGCGCAGGTCGGCGGCCAGGCCGCGGGCCTTCGGCGAGAGGTCGGCGTTGCGCGACAGCGGCAGCACGGCGACCTTGACCGGGGCCAGGCGCGGGTCGAGCCGCATGCCGACGCGCTTCTCCATGACGCCCTTGGCGTTGGGCGCCTCGTCCTCGAAGTAGGCGTCGATCAGGAAGGCCAGCATGGCGCGGTTGAGGCCGGCCGCCGGCTCGATGACGTACGGGAAGTACCGCTCGCCGCTCTCCTGGTCGAAGTACCGCAGGTCCTTGCCGGAGGCCTCGCTGTGCACCCGCAGGTCGTAGTCGGTGCGGTTGGCCACGCCCTCCAGCTCGGAGAACTCGGAGCCGCCGAAGTTGAAGCGGTACTCGATGTCCACGGTGCGCTTGGCGTAGTGGGAGAGCTTCTCCTTCGGGTGCTCGAAGAAGCGCATGTTCTCGGTGCGCATGCCGAGGTCGACGTACCAGTCCCAGCGCTGCTGGAGCCAGTACTCGTGCCACTGCTCGTCCTCGCCCGGCTTGACGAAGAACTCCATCTCCATCTGCTCGAACTCGCGGGTGCGGAAGATGAAGTTGCCGGGGGTGATCTCGTTGCGGAAGCTCTTGCCGGTCTGGGCGATGCCGAACGGCGGCTTCTTGCGCGAAGTGGTCTGGACGGCGCTGAAGTTGGTGAAGATGCCCTGGGCGGTCTCGGGGCGCAGGAAGGCCAGGCCACTGGCCTCCTCGGTGACGCCGAGGTGGGTCTTCAGCATGCCCGAGAAGTCCTTGGGCTCGGTGAACTGGCCCTTGGTGCCGCAGTCGGGGCAGTTGACGTCCTTGAGGCCGTTCGGCGGCGGGAAGCCGTGCTTGGCCTCGTACTTCTCCTCCAGGTGGTCGGCCCGGTGGCGCTTGTGGCAGGAGAGGCACTCGGTCAGCGGGTCGTTGAAGGTGGCGACGTGGCCGGAGGCCTCCCAGACCTCACGGGCCAGGATGACCGACGAGTCGAGGCCGACGACGTCCTCGCGGGCCTGGACCATCGTGCGCCACCACTGGCGCTTGATGTTCTCCTTGAGTTCGACGCCCAGCGGCCCGTAGTCCCAGGCGGCACGCGTGCCGCCGTAGATCTCGCTGCAGGGGTAGACGAAGCCACGGCGCTTGCTCAGGCTGACGATCGTGTCGATCTTGTCGGCGGCCACAGTGCTCTCTTCAGTACGTACGGCACGGTCAGGGCACGGCTGGTTGCTCGTACCCGAATACCCAAGGTTACCGGCCAGACGGGTACGGGGTTCAAATCGATATGGTCCGGCTCCCCCCACCCATCGCCACCTGTCGTTCACCCGTCCGAGTGAGTTGACAATCATTTCCAGTTCAGATGAGAATGATTGTCATGATGATCGGACTGTTCAGCCGCCGGACCCGCAAGACCGCCGCCCTGGCCGTCACCGCCCTCGCCGCCTCCCTGGCCCTCACGGCCTGCGGCGGCAGCAGCAGCGCCAAGGGCTCGGACGGCAGGCTGAACGTCGTCGCCTCCTTCTACCCGATGGAGTTCCTGGCCCAGCAGATCGGCAAGGACCACGTCTCGGTCACCGACCTCACCGCGCCCGGCGTCGAACCGCACGACCTGGAGCTCACCGCCAAGCAGGTCGCCGGCGTCCAGAAGGCCGACGCGATCCTCTACCTCAAGGGCCTGCAGCCCACCGTCGACCAGGCCGTCGACCAGTCGTCCAGCAAGCACAAGATCGACGCCACCGCCGCCAGCCCGCTGGTCGACCACCACCTCGACGAGGGCACCTCCGAGACCGGCGGCCACCAGCACGAGGGCCCGGCCGGCGACCCGCACATCTGGCTCGACCCGGCCCGCTACGCGGCGATCGCCAAGAGCGTCGGCGCCGAGTTCGCCAAGGCCGACCCGACGCACGCCGACGACTACCGGAAGAACACCGACGAACTGGTCACCAGGCTCACCGCCCTGGACCAGGAGTTCCAGGCCGGGCTGAAGGACGTCAAGACCAAGACCTTCGTCACCAGCCACGCCGCCTTCGGCTACCTCGCCGACCACTACGGCCTCACCCAGGTCGCCATCAACGGCGTCGACCCGGAGTCCGAGCCCACCCCGGCCCGCCTCGCCGAGGTGCAGAAGGCCGCCAAGGACAACGGCGTCACCACGATCTTCTTCGAGACCCTGGTCAGCCCCAAGCTCGCCGACACCGTCGCCAAGGACCTCGGCCTCAAGACCGCCGTCCTGGACCCGCTGGAGGGCGTCAAGGACCCGTCGAAGGACGACTACCTGAGCGTCATGAAGCAGAACCTGGCCAACCTCCAGGCCGCCCTCGGCGCCCCCACGGCGTCGGCCACCCCCGCGAGCTGACGGGACGCACCGCCATGACCCACCCGATACCCCCGGCCGTCCGCCTCCGTGACGCCGTCGCCGCGCGCGGCGGCCGGCCGGTGCTGCGCGGCGTCGACCTCACCGTCCGGCCGGGCGAGGTCGTCGCCCTGCTCGGCGCCAACGGCTCCGGCAAGTCGACCACCGTCAAGGCCGTGATCGGCTCCGTGCCGCTGGAGCGGGGCGACCTGGAGCTGTTCGGCACCCCGTACGGCTCCTTCCGCGCCTGGCACCGGATCGGGTACGTCCCGCAGCGCACCACCGCCGCCTCCGGCGTCCCGGCCACCGTGCGCGAGGTGGTCTCCACCGGACGGCTGGCGCAGCACCGGCTGCTGCCCTTCCGCCGCAAGGACCGCGCCGCGGTGGACCGCGCGCTGGCCGCCGTCGGCATGCTGGACCGGGCCGGGGACGGCGTCGCCGACCTGTCCGGCGGCCAGCAGCAGCGGGTGCTGATCGCCCGCGCCCTGGTCGGCACCCCCGACCTGCTGATCATGGACGAGCCGATGGCCGGCGTGGACGCCGCCAGCCAGCAGGTGCTCGCCGACACCCTGCGCGCCGAGGTCGGCCGCGGCGCCTCCGTCCTCCTCGTGCTGCACGAACTCGGTCCGCTGGAGCCGCTGATCGACCGCGCCGTGGTGCTGCGGGACGGCTGCGTCGCGCACGACGGCCCGCCCGTGCCCAACACCGGCCTGCACGCGCTGCCCGGCCACGACCACGTCCACCCGCACGCCGACCTCACCCCGCCGAGGCTGCTCGCATGACCGAGATGCTCTCCTACGACTTCATGCAGCGCGCCCTGCTGGCCGCCGTGCTGGTCGGGATCACCGCCCCCGCCGTCGGCATCTACCTGGTGCAGCGCCGCCAGGCCCTGATGGGCGACGGCATGGGCCACGTCGCGATGACCGGCGTCGGCCTCGGCTTCATCTTCCAGACCAGCCCGGTCTGGATGGCCGTGCTGGTCTGCGTGCTCGGCGCGGTCACCATGGAGCTGGTCCGCTCGCGCGGCAACCAGCGCGGTGACATCGCCCTCGCGATGCTCTTCTACGGCGGCATGGCCTGCGGCAAGCTGCTGGTCTCGATGTCCGCCCAGGCCGGGGCCGGCTCGCTGGAGAGCTACCTGTGGGGCTCGATCCTCACCGTCGCCCCCGCCGACCTGGCCACCATCGCGGTGCTCGGCGCGGTGGTCATCGCGGTCACCGTCGGCCTGCGCCGCCAGCTGTTCGCGATCTGCCAGGACGAGGACTTCGCCCGGGTCACCGGGGTGCCGGTGCGCACCCTCAACCTGCTGCTCGCGGTGATGGCCGCGGTCACCGTCACGGTCGCCATGCGGGTGGTCGGGCTGCTGCTGGTGAGCGCCCTGATGGTGGTCCCGGTGGTCGCCGCCCAGCAGCTCACCCGCTCCTTCGCCGCCACCCAGGCCGCCTCGATCGCGCTCGGCGTGGTGGTCGCGCTGGCCGGTGTCACCGGCTCCTACGAGCTGAACGTGCCCTCCGGCCCGGCCATCGTGCTGCTCGCCATCGCGGTCTTCGCGGTGTTCAGCGTGATCGCCGCGCCGCTCGCCCGCCGCCGGCACCGGCGCCGCGGGGACGCCGAGCGGGGGCCGCAGGTCTGCGACGTCCGGATCCCGGGTCGGATCCCCGGCCAAAACCCCGGCCAAGACCCGGGAAAGACTTCCTCCGCCGCGACCACTCCGGAGGAGCGGGCCGGGCTGGCACAATGAGGTGCGTGACGCCCACGACCCCAGGAGGACCCACGGTGACCACCGCAGGCCCGTCGCCGCGCGCCCGCTCGACCCGACAGCGTGCCGCCGTCTCGTCGGCCCTGGACGAGATCGCGGACTTCCGCAGTGCGCAGGAGCTCCACGACCTGCTCAAGCACCGCGGGGACTCCGTCGGTCTGACCACGGTCTACCGCACCCTGCAGTCGCTCGCCGACGCCGGTGAGGTGGACGTGCTGCGCACCGCCGACGGCGAGGCCGTCTACCGCCGGTGCAGCAGCGGGCACCACCACCACCTGGTCTGCCGGCACTGCGGCGCCACCGTCGAGGTCGAGGGCCCCGCGGTCGAACGCTGGGCCAACTCGGTCGCCGCCGAGCACGGGTTCAGCGACATCGCGCACACCCTGGAGATCTTCGGCACCTGCGCGGACTGCGCGAAGAAGGGCTGACGCCCGTACCGGGGCAGCCCGTACGGACGACCACGAAGGGCCCGCGGGAATCCTCCCCGCGGGCCCTCGTCGTGCGCGTCAGCGCTGGGCCGGCAGCTCCAGCGGCGCGGGCAACTCGTTCGGGATCGCCCCGCCGAAGCGGCGGTCGCGCATCGCGAACTGCTCGCAGGCGCGCCACAGGTCGCGGCGGTCGAAGTCCGGCCAGAGCACGTCCTGGAACACGAACTCGGCGTAAGCGGACTGCCAGAGCAGGAAGTTGGAGGTGCGCTGCTCGCCGCTGGGGCGCAGGAAGAGGTCCACGTCCGGCATGTCCGGGTGGTACATGTACTTGGCGAGGGTCTTCTCGTTGACCTTCTTCGGGTCCAGCCGGCCGGCCGCCACGTCGAGGGCGAGCGCCTGTGCCGCGTCGGCGAGTTCGGCCCGGCCGCCGTAGTTGACGCACATGTAGAGCGTCACCGCGTCGTTGCCCTTGGTCTGCTCCTCGGCGACCTGCAGCTCCTGGACGACGCTCTTCCACAGCTTGGGCATCCGGCCGGCCCAGCGGATCCGCACGCCCATCGCGTCCATCTCGTCGCGGCGGCGGCGGATGACGTCCCGGTTGAAGTTCATCAGGAACTTCACCTCGTCGGGGGAGCGCTTCCAGTTCTCGGTGGAGAACGCGTACAGCGAGATGTTCTTGACGCCGAGCTCGATCGCGCCCTTGAGGACGTCCAGTACGACGGACTCGCCGACCTTGTGGCCCTCGGTGCGGGGCAGCCCGCGCTCCTTGGCCCAGCGGCCGTTGCCGTCCATCACGATGGCGACGTGGTCGGGGACCAGCTCGCCGGGGATCTTCGGGGGCTTGACGCCGCTGGGGTGCGGGGTCGGAGGGACGTAGTCCCGCTGCTTGCCGCCGCCGAAGAGCCGTCGCGCTGCCATGTGCTCACTTCTCCACGTATCTCATCGAGCGGATGCCCCGCTCCAGGTGCCACTGCAGATAGGCCGCGACCAGGCCGCTGCCCTCCCGCCAGTACCGCGGCTCGCAGGCGTCGGCCGTCCGCCAGTCCCCTGACAGCAGCGCCCCGAGCAGTACCAGTGTCTCAGGGGAGGGTACGGCACATCCGGGCACGCGGCAGTCCGCGCAGAGCACCCCTCCCGCCTGCAACGAGAAGAAACGGTTCGGCCCGTCCAGGCCACACTTGGCGCAGTCGGTGAAGCTCGCGCCGTACCCGTTCACCGCGAGCGAGCGCAGCAGGAAGGCGTCCAGCACCAGGTGCGACTCGTGCGTCCCGGCCGCCAGCGTGCGCAGCCCGCCCACCAGCAGCAGGTACTGCTGGACGGCCGGCTCGCCCTCGTTCTCGGCGAAGCGCTCGGCCGTCTCCAGCATCGCCGTGCCGGCGGTGTAGCGGCCGTAGTCGGTGACGATCGAACCGCCGAACGGGGCGATGGTCTCCACCTGGGTGCACAGCGGCAGCCCGCGCCCGATCAGCTCGCTCCCCCGGCTGAAGAACTGGACGTCCACGTGCGAGAACGGCTCCAGACGGGCGCCGAACTTGGACTTGGTCTTGCGCACCCCGCGCGCCACCGCCCGCACCTTGCCGTGCTGGCGGGTCAGCAGGGTGATGATCCGATCGGCCTCGCCGAGCTTCTGCGCCCGCAACACGACGCCGTCGTCCCGGAAAAGACTCATGCCGACCATTGTCCCCCACCGCCGGGCCCGGCCGCGGACAGCCGTGTTGCCCGCACCGGGGGCCGTGGGGGAGGACCACTGCGGTGCGGGTCACGGCGGGCCCGGAGGGGGGCGGGCCCGTTTTTGTGGGGGATACAGGAAGTCCGTCGCGGACGGTCCGTCGCGGCGAGCAGGCCCGGAGGCCTACAGGTTCTCGTACGGCGCCCGGGTCGCCGCCTCCAGCAGCGCCGGCACCTGGCCCTGCGGCAGGTCCAGGCAACTCCCCACCGCGGCCAGCGCCTCGCGCTCCTGCGGCAGGTAGCGCCCGTCGGCCAGGGCGATCGCGGCGCCCTGCAGCAGCAGCCGCTCCCGGCCCTGCTGGGCCAGGTGCGGGGCGAGCGGTTCGAGCACCGCGTGCAGTTCCACGGCCAGGCCGCCGGCCATCCCGTGGGCGTCGTGGAGTTCGCCGCCGAGCCCGGAGAGCGCGGCGAGCGCGGCCAGCACCTGGGCCTCGCCGCAGTCCTCGAACCCGGCCTCGCGCACCGCCGTGCAGGCCGCCTCGCGGGCCGCCCGGTGGGCGGTGCCGCCGGCCGCGAGCAGGGCCAGCGCGATCGTGTACTGGGCGTCCCGCAGCATCGCGCCGAGGCGCACGCTGGTGGGCTGCTCCAGGGCCTCGACGCCGTAGCGCCCGTGGCAGCTGGTGCACTGGACGCTGCCGATCACCGGCCCGAGCGGGACGACCGGGGTGCCCAGCAGCCGCAGCCACCGCCGGCCGTGCTGCCGACGGTAGTTGCGGTCCCCGCCGCAGCCCGGGCAGAAGAAGTCGCCGAGAACATCGGTCCGCCACCTCGGGCGAACACCCCACAACCTGGTCACGGCGCCACTCCCCAGACATGGCAGGCGGCCTGCACAACTATGGGCAGGTCACGCGACCGGACACCGAGGCCGTCCCACCGGCCCGGCTTTCCGGTGGATCGATGTTGCCACGGTTACCGGCACGTGTCAGTACCTCGAACGGCTTCCGATCCGAAAAGATGTGGCGCAGACCACAACGCCCCACCCGCACGGCGAAGGGCCGTCCCGCGGGACGGCCCTTCGCGTACCACCCGTACGAATTAGCCGCGCTGCGAGCGGTTGACGGCACTGATCATCGCCTTCAGCGAGGCCAGCACGGTGTTGCCGTCGATGCCCACGCCCCACAGCACCTTGCCGTCCACCGCGCACTCCACGTACGCGGCGGCCTGGGCGTCGCCGCCCTCGCTCAGCGCGTGCTCGGCGTAGTCCAGCACCCGTACGTCCACACCGATCCGGGCCAGCGCGTCCGCGAAGGCCGAGACCGGGCCGTTGCCGGTGCCGGACAGGGTCATCGGGACACCGTCCACCACGGCCTCCGCGGTCAGCGCGTCCCGGCCGTCCTCGGTGGTCAGGGTGCGCGAACCGGCCAGCGACAGCCGGCCCCACGGGTTGCCGGTGGTCGGCAGGTACTCGTCCTCGAAGACCCGCCAGATCTCCGCCGGGCTGACCTCGCCGCCCTCGGCGTCGGTCTTGGCCTGGATGATCCGGGAGAACTCGATCTGCATCCGGCGCGGCAGGTCCAGCTTGTGGTCGTTCTTCAGGACGTACGCCACCCCGCCCTTGCCGGACTGGCTGTTGACCCGGATGACCGCCTCGTAGGTGCGGCCGACGTCCTTCGGGTCGATCGGCAGGTACGGCACGCCCCAGGTGTGCCGCTCCACCGGGATCCCGGCCGCCTCGGCGTCCGCCTCCAGGACCTCGAAGCCCTTCTTGATGGCGTCCTGGTGCGAGCCGGAGAAGGAGGTGTACACCAGGTCGCCGGCGTACGGGTGGCGCGGGTGCACCTCCATCTGGTTGCAGTACTCGGCGGTGCGGCGCACCTCGTCGATGTCGGAGAAGTCGATCTGCGGGTCGATGCCCTGGGAGAACAGGTTCATCCCCAGCGTCACCAGGTCGACGTTGCCGGTCCGCTCGCCCTGCCCGAACAGGCAGCCCTCGATGCGGTCCGCGCCCGCCATGTAGGCCAGTTCGGCGGAGGCCACCGCGGTGCCGCGGTCGTTGTGGGGGTGCACCGACAGGCAGACGAACTCCCGGCGGGACAGGTGGCGCGACATCCACTCGAACTGGTCGGCCTGGACGTTGGGGGTGGCCCGCTCGACGGTGGCCGGCAGGTTCAGGATGATCTCGCGGCCCTCGCCCGGCTGCCAGACGTCCATCACCGCCTCGCAGACCTCCAGCGCGAAGTCCAGCTCGGTGTCCACGAAGATCTCCGGCGAGTACTGGTAGCCGAAGGCGGTGTCGTCGCCCAGCAGCTTCTCCGCGTACTCCATCACCAGCCGGGTGCCGTCGACGGCGATCGCCTTGGTGGCGGCCCTGTCGTTGCGGAACACCACCCGGCGGAACAGCGGCGCGGTCGCGTTGTACAGGTGGACGGTCGCCCGCGGGGCGCCGACCAGCGACTCCACGGTCTTCTCGATCAGCTCCTCGCGGGCCTGGGTCAGCACCGAGATGGTGACGTCCTCCGGGATCGCCCCCTCCTCGATCAGCGACCGCACGAAGGCGTGGTCGGTGGCGCCGGAGGACGGGAAGCCGACCTCGATCTCCTTGTAGCCCATGGCCACCAGCAGGTCGAACATCTTCCGCTTGCGGGCCGGGGACATCGGGTCGATCAGCGCCTGGTTGCCGTCCCGCAGGTCGGTGGAGAGCCAGCGCGGCGCCTTGGTGATCACCTGGTCCGGCCAGGTGCGGTCCGGCAGGTCGACGGTGCCGAACGGCAGGTAGCGCCCGTAGCGCATGCCCGAGGGCCGCTGGCGCACGGAGGCGGCGGTGATCGGGGTCGGCCGGTCGACGAAGGCGCGAGCGGCGGGGATGGACGCGGCGGAGGTCTGCTCGGTCATGGAGGTGACTCTCGGCTTCCTGTGGATGCGTGGTGCGGGCGGGTCGGGAGGGATCAACACCGACTGGCCGGCCTCTGCTGCGCCTCGCGATACGCCGTTGGATCGCCGGTTCCGCGCGCAGCTCGTTCCCCGCGGCGAGGGAGCCGGCCCCAGTGGACTACAGGCCCTCGACGCGGCAGCTAAGAAGAAGCAGCCCGTTGCGCATGATGTGGCCCAGCGTAACCCAGGCCCGCGCGCCCCCGAAGTGATCCGGGCTCCCGTTCCACTCCTTGAGACGTCGACCGGTACCGCCGAAGGTGGTGACAACCGGTCACCAAGGCCTCACTCTGGGCCACATGACTGCAGCAGTACCGATCTGCGCGATCGTCCCGCCGTACGTCCTGGACCGCCTCGCCGAGGCCGGTCACGAGCCCGCCGTCCACTCCCTCGCCCTCGACGCCGCCCACCGCGCGGCCCGCCTCACCGCTCCCCCGCCGGCCGCCGCCGACCCCGGCCTCAGCCGGGTGATCGCCGACGCCGGGCACGGCCGACACCTGCCCGGGCGCACCGTCCGCACCGAGGGCCGGGCCCCGGTCGCCGACCCCTCCGTCAACCACGCCTACGACGGCCTCGGCGCCACCTTCGCGCTCTACTCCGAGATCTTCGGACGCGACTCGATCGACGGCCGGGGGCTGCGGCTGGACGCCAGCGTCCACTACGGCCGCAACTACGACAACGCCTTCTGGAACGGCTCGCAGATGGTCTTCGGGGACGGCGACGGCCGGATCTTCGGCGACTTCACCACCTGCATCGACGTCATCGGCCACGAACTCACCCACGGCGTCACCCAGTTCACCGCCGGCCTGGACTACCAGGACCAGCCCGGCGCACTCAACGAGTCGGTCTCGGACGTCTTCGGCTCGCTGGTCAAGCAGTACGCGCTGCACCAGGACGCCGCCGGCGCCGACTGGCTGATCGGCGCCGGGCTGCTCGCCCCCGGCGTCCAGGGCGTGGCGCTGCGCTCGATGAAGGCCCCCGGCACCGCCTACGACGACCCCCAGCTCGGCAAGGACCCGCAGCCCGCGCACATGCGGGACTACGTGGACACCACCGAGGACAACGGCGGGGTGCACATCAACTCCGGCATCCCCAACCACGCGTTCTACCTGCTGGCCACCGCCCTCGGCGGCCGGTCCTGGGAGCGCGCCGGGCGGATCTGGTACGACACCCTGACCGGCGGCGGGCTGCCCGCCGACGCCGACTTCACCGCCTTCGCCCGCGCCACCGTGGCCGCCGCCAAGGCCCGCTACCCCGGCCAGTCCTCGGTCGCGGACACCGTGACGGCCTCCTGGGCGCAGGTCGGCGTCAGCCCCGGCTGACGGGGCGGACGGGCCGGCGGGCCGACCGGAGACGACCGGTTCGCCGCCGGTTGAGAGCGGGTTGAGACCGACTTAAGGTCACGGTCGGGGAAAAGCGCCGCAAAAGCCCTCCCTGGGTAGCACCATGGACACCATGCGTATCCAGGTGACCCGGACCGGCGGCCTCGCCGGAATCGTCCGCCACGCGGAACTCGACACCGTCGACCGCACGGACGCCCCGCACGTCCACGCGCTCGCCCGCGAAGCCGTCGCGGGCGGGCTGCGCGCCCCCTCGTACGGGGTGCCGGACGGCTTCCACTACGAGATCACCGTCGACGGGCGGACGGTGTACTGCGCCGACCCCAAGCTCACCGACTCCCAGCGGGAGCTGCTGTCCCTGGTGCTGCGCGAAGGCGCGTAGCCCACCCGAAACCGGCCGGCACGGAACCGGCCCACCCGCAACCGGCCCGCACGACGAGGGCCCGCCCGGACGCGAACGTCCGGACGGGCCCGGGGCTTTCCGTACTCCCCGTCAGAAGCCGAGCTTGCGCAGCTGCTTGGGGTCGCGCTGCCAGTCCTTGGCCACCTTGACGTGCAGGTCCAGGTAGACCGGCGTGCCGAGCAGCGCCTCGATGTGCTTGCGGGCGGTGGTGCCGACGTGCTTGAGCCGCGAGCCCTTGGCGCCGATCACGATCGCCTTCTGGCTCTGCCGCTCGATGTAGACGTTGGCGTGGATGTCCAGCAGCGGGCGGTCGGCCGGTCGGCCCTCGCGCGGCAGCATCTCCTCGACCACGACGGCCAGCGAGTGCGGCAGTTCGTCCCGCACGCCCTCCAGGGCGGCCTCGCGGATCAGCTCGGCGACCATGATCTGCTCGGGCTCGTCGGTGAGGTCGCCCTCCGGGTAGAGCTGGTCGCCCTCCGGCAGCAGCTTGGTGAGCAGGTCGGCGACCAGCTCGACCTGCTGGTCGCCGACCGCGGAGACCGGGATGATCTCGGCCCACTCGAAGCCCAGCTCGAGGCCGAGCTGGTGGACGGCGATGAGCTGTTCGGCCAGCCGCTTGGAGTCGACCAGGTCGGTCTTGGTGACGATGGCGACCTTGGGGGTCTTCTTGATCGCGGCGATCTCCTTGGCGATGAACTTGTCGCCAGGGCCGAGCTTCTGGTCGGCGGGCAGGCAGAAGCCGATCACGTCGACCTCGGCCCAGGTGGTGCGGACCAGGTCGTTGAGGCGCTCGCCGAGCAGGGTGCGGGGCTTGTGCAGGCCGGGGGTGTCGACCAGCACGAGCTGGGCGTCCGGGCGGTGCACGATGCCGCGCACGGTGTGCCGGGTGGTCTGCGGGCGATCGGAGGTGATCGCGACCTTCGTCCCCACCAGGGCGTTGGTCAGGGTCGACTTGCCCGCGTTGGGACGGCCGACGAAGCACGCGAACCCGGAGCGGTACGAGGAGGAAGGGGCATTCATGGGCTCCATTCTCCCTGATCACCGGAGCCCCGCCGTCCGGGGTGGCCGGCCCGGCGCGATCAGCCCTTGTTACCGCCCCGGCCGACCAGGGAGAACACCACCAACAGCAGCAGAAAGGCGAGCGAACCCCAGAGCCAGTAGACCGTGCCGGTCTCCTGCCACTTGCCCATCCCCATCACGAACAGCACCAGCCCGGCGACGAACGCCAACGCCCCCATGCCCCAGCCCCTCACCGAGTCCACTCCCCGGTGAGATTATCTGCTGAATGCAGGGGGGCGAGGCCCGCCGGGGGCTTGCTTGTCAGCGGGCCTGGGCGGTCACCCGCAGCGTCCCGTCCGGGCCGGCCAGCAGCACGGGCGTCCCGGCCCCGCCCAGGTCCCGTACGGCCGCCAGATCGGCCTCGGCCGGCTGCTCCGCCTCGCTCACCACGGCCGCCGCCTCCAGCGACTTCGCACCGCTGGCCACCGCCATCGCCACCGCCGTCCGCAGCGCGCTCAGCCGCAGCGACTCCAGCGCGACCGTCCCGGCCACGTAGGTGCGGCCGGTCTCGTCACGCACCGCGGCCCCCTCGGCCACGCCGTTGCGGGCGCGGGCCGAGCGGGCCAGGGTGATGATCTTCTTGTCTTCGGGGTCGAGCTCGACGATGTCACTCATGCCGCCGAGCATAGGCCGCCGCCTGAGCGGGCGAGTAGCAGCGGATCAGTGGCCGACCGGGCGGGTCGGGCCCGGGTTCGGGCGGAGGACCTTGACGAAGGTCTTCGGCCCGGACGGCATCGGCTCCTCGTGCTCGGCGCGATGGCGCCAGTACGGGTTGTCGTGCGGCAGGTGGCTGCTCACCCGGCCGTACATCCCGAATGTCGTCAGGACGACCCCGAAGAGGAACGCGAACAGCACGTTCGACATCCGGAAGTTGAGGATGTTGGCCTCCGGCCGTCCGAGCACCGTCAGGCCGTAGAAACCGGACAGGACGAACAGCACGCCCACCGCCATGTTCAGGTTGGCGGCGAAGTTCCCGCCGATCACCGCCCCGATCACCAGGATCGCGCCCGCCACGATGGACAGGACGGCCAGCGCGCCGTTGGTCGACAGCCCCACGACCTGATCGCCCTGGGTGTCGAGGAAGCCCGGGTGGTCGGCCAGCCCGAGGGCCCCGAACACGATCAGGAAGACTCCTCCGAGCCCCGCTCCGATCCGCCAGACCATGAGGAGCTTGTGGTCGACGGGCAGTTCGTCTTGCAGCTTCATGGCGACCTCCAGAGCACAGCCATGGCCTAGCTGTAGGGGTGGCTCCCCTGCAGGTGGGGCGTCTCGTGCAGGTAGAGCGAGCCGCACTGCTGGCAGCAACGCAGCCCGGTGCCCCAGTCCTGTTCGGGCCGCGTCTCGGCGTCGTCGGGCATGGTCCGGCCGCAGAGTGCGGTCGACGGGTCCTTGTCCCGCACCACGTGCCAGGACTTGACTCCGCCGACCGCCCCCTGCGGGCCGTACTCCGCGCGAAGTTTGTGCGTCATGCCCTCCATGGTCGCGCGGAGACCGCCCACCCGCTACTCGCCCACGGCCTGCGCCGTCCGCTCCGCCCCGCGCACCGGCGCGGCGACCATCGAGCCGATCCGGTTGCGGCGCCCCGCCGAGGACTCGGCGGTCAGCAGGATGCCGGTCAGACCGTCGGCGGCCGCGTCGGGCAGCGGGATCTCGCAGGCCGAACCGGGGATCGGCACCCGGCCGAGGTGCTTGGCCAGCAGCCCGCCGACGGTCTCCACGTCCTCGTCCTCCAGCTCGATGCCGAACAGGTCGCCCAGGTCCTCCACCAGGAGGCGGGCGGTGATCCGGTACGAGCCGTCGCCGAGGTCCTCGACCGGAGCGATCTCCCGGTCGTACTCGTCGGTGATCTCGCCGACGATCTCCTCCAGCACGTCCTCGATGGTGACCAGGCCGGCCGTGCCGCCGTACTCGTCGATCACGATCGCGACGTGCGAGCGGCGCTGCTGCATCTCGCGCAGCAGGTCGCCGGCCGGCTTGGAGTCCGGGACGAACACGGCCGGGCGCATCACCGCGCCGACCTCCTCGGCCTCCGCCTCGCGGTTGATGTGGGTGCGGCGCACCAGGTCCTTGAGGTAGACGATGCCGACCACGTCGTCCTCGTTGTCGCCGACCACCGGGATCCGCGAGAAGCCCGAGCGCAGCGCCAGGGTGAGCGCCTGCCGGACGGTCTTGTGCCGCTCGATCATCACCAGGTCGGTGCGCGGCACCATCACCTCGCGCACGATGGTGTCGCCCAGTTCGAAGACCGAGTGCACCATCCGGCGCTCCTCGTCCTCGATCAGGTCGTCCTTCTCGGCCAGGTCGACCAGCGCGCGCAGCTCCGCCTCGGAGGCGAACGGCCCCTCCCGGTAGCCCTTGCCCGGGGTCAGCGCGTTGCCGAGCAGGATCAGCAGCCGCGGGATCGGGCCGAGCACCGCGGCCAGCGGCAGCAGCACGAAGGAGGCCGCGGTCGCGGTGGAGATCGGGTGCTGGCGCCCGATCGTGCGCGGCGAGACGCCCACCGCCACGAAGGACACCAGCACCATCACGCCGAAGGCCAGCAGCACGGCCTGCCAGGTCGGGTGGATGTTGCGCACGCACACCGCGGTGACCAGCACCGCGGCCGCCATCTCACTGGCCACCCGGATCAGGGTGGCCAGGTTGAGGTAGCGGAACGGGTCGGAGGCGACGGCCAGCAGCCGCGCGGAGCCGCGCCGCCCGTTGCGCACGGCCTCCTCCGCCCGGAACCGGGAGACCCGGGAGACGCCCGCCTCGGCGCACGCGGCCAGCCAGCCGAGCACGACCAGGGCCACGGCGCCGAGGATGAAGCTCGTACTCTCACCACTCACAGGGGTTCGGGCTCCGCGCTCAGTGGGTGGTGGGGGCCGGGGAGATGCCGCCGAGGCCGCGGCCCGCCCGCCAGTCGTCCAGGATGCGCTTCTGGAGGGCGAACATCTCCTCCTCTTCCTCCGGCTCCTCGTGGTCGTAGCCGAGGACGTGCAGCACCCCGTGGACGGTGAGCAGCTGCAGCTCCTCGTCCATCGAGTGCTTGGAGGGGGCCGCCTTGCCCTGCTGCTCGGCGACCTCGGGGCAGAGCACGATGTCGCCGAGCAGGCCCTGCGGCAGCTCCTCGCCCTCCTTGCCGGGACGCAGCTCGTCCATCGGGAACGACATCACGTCGGTCGGTCCGGGCAGGTCCATCCACTGGATGTGCAGCTCCTCCATCGCCGCTCCGTCCACCAGGATCACGGACAGTTCGGACTGCGGGTGGATCCGCATCTTGTCCAGGGCGAAGCGGGCGACGTCGAGGATGGCTTCCTCATCGGCGTCCCAACCGGACTCGTTGGCGATGTCGATCGACATGACGGGCTGTGTGCTCAGCTTTCGGTGCGATGGGACTGTCGGGGTGCGCGCGCCGCGGCGGTCTTGCCGGGGCGCCGCTGGGCGGGCTTGCGGGGGGCCGGGGTGTTCTCCTCGGCCTCCTGCCGCGCGTCCCAGCGCTCGTAGGCGTCCACGATCCGGCCGACCAGCTTGTGGCGGACCACGTCGGTGCTGGTGAGGACGGAGAAGTGGATGTCCGGCACGCCGGCCAGGATCTCCTGGACGACCTTGAGGCCGCTGCGGGTACCGCCCGGGAGGTCGATCTGGCTGGTGTCGCCGGTGACCACCACCCGGGAGTTGAACCCGAGGCGGGTGAGGAACATCTTCATCTGCTCGGGCGAGGTGTTCTGGGCCTCGTCCAGGATGATGAAGGCGTCGTTGAGGGTGCGGCCGCGCATGTACGCGAGCGGGGCGACCTCGATGGTGCCGGCCGCCATCAGGCGCGGGATGGAGTCCGGGTCCATCATGTCGTGCAGCGCGTCGTACAGCGGGCGCAGGTACGGGTCGATCTTCTCGTAGAGGGTGCCGGGCAGGAAGCCCAGCCGCTCCCCCGCCTCGACCGCCGGGCGGGTCAGGATGATCCGGTTGACCTCCTTGGCCTGGAGGGCCTGGACGGCCTTGGCCATCGCCAGGTAGGTCTTGCCGGTGCCGGCCGGGCCGAGGCCGAAGACGATCGTGTGCTTGTCGATCGCGTCGACGTAGCGCTGCTGGTTGAGCGTCTTGGGGCGGATCGTGCGGCCCCGGTTGGACAGGATGTTCGCGGTGAACACCTGGGACGGCGCCGGGCTGTCCGGGCCCTCCTCGCGGAGCATGGCGATGGAGCGCTCCACGGAGTCCTCCGTCAGGGGCTGGCCGGTGCGCAGCACCAGCATCATCTCGTTGAAGAGCCGCTGCACGAGGGCGACCTCGGCGCGCTCCCCGGTGGCGGTCACCTCGTTGCCGCGGACGTGGATGTCGGCGGCGGGGAAGCCCTGCTCGATCACGCGCAGCAGCGAGTCCGCCGTGCCGAGCAGGGTGACCATCGGGTGCTTCTCGGGGATGACGATCCGGGCGCTCACACGGGCGTCGTCCGCCGGCTCGGGGCGCGACTGTCCGTCGGTACGGGTCTGCGATGTGTCACTCATGGGTCGGCGCTGGGGCCTGCCTCATCCCATCCGTGGTGTCGTGTGCCGCTCGGTCTCTCCGGGGCACCAGGGTACGCCGCGAGCGTGATCGCCGCGGCGGGCGGCGGGGCCGCACCCGACGATGCTGCGGCAGATCGCGGGACGGCGCGAGCCCTTTTCGGGGAGCGCCACCCGGCCTCCCCGCAGCGCTCCCCGTCCGCTCACGGGTGGCGGCGGGTGGGGACGGGCACCCTGACGAGGTCCTCGGCGAGCACCAGCTCCCCGTCGAAGTGCTTGCGGGCGTCGGCCAGGTGCTGGCCGAGGTCCGGGTAGCGCTGGGAGAAGTGGGTCAGCACCAGGGTGCGCGCCCCGGCCTCGGCGGCGACCTTGGCGGCCTGTCCGGCGGTGAGGTGGCCGTGGTCCTCGGCGAGCTGGGCGTCGGCGTCGGTGAAGGTCGCCTCGACCACCAACAGGTCGGCGCCCTCGGCGAGTTGGTGCACGCCCTCGCAGAGCCGGGTGTCCATCACGAAGGCGAACCGCTGGCCCGGCCGCGGCTCGCTGACCTCGTCCAGGGTGACGGTGCGGCCGTCCACCTCGACCGCGCCCTCGTGCTGGAGCCGGCCCACGGCCGGTCCGTGCACGCCGGCCGCGGCGAGCCGCTCGGGCACCAGGCGGCGGCCGTCCGGCTCGGACAGCCGGTAGCCGAAGGACTCCACCGGGTGGTCCAGCCGGACGGCGTCCAGTGCGAACCGGGCGCCGGGCGCGGGCAGCGGGCCGGGCTCGTCGATCGGCCTGGGCCGCAGCACCGCGGTCTCGTGGTAGGCGGTGGCGTAGCGCAGCCGCTCGAAGTAGACCTCGCCGGACGCCGGGAAGTAGACGTCCACCGGGTGCGGGACCCGGTCAAGGTTGATCCGCTGGATCACCCCGGCGAGGCCCAGGCTGTGGTCGCCGTGGAAGTGGGTCACGGCGATCCGGTTGATCTGGGTGGCCGAGACCCCGGCCCGCAGCATCTGCCGCTGAGTGCCTTCGCCGGGGTCGAACAGCAGGCCCTCGCCGTCCCAGCGGAGCAGGTAGCCATTGTGGTTGCGGTGCCGGGTGGGCACCTGGCTGGCGGTGCCGAGGACGACGAGTTCGCGCTGGGACACCTGGGATCAGACCATGCTCTCGGTCATCCGCGTCCCGCCGAGCACGTGCACGTGGGCGTGGAAGACGGTCTGCCCGGCGCCCGCACCGGTGTTGAAGATCAGCCGGTAGTCCTCGATGCCCTCGTCCTTCGCCACCGCGCCCGCCTCGACGAGCAGTTCGGCGGCGATCTCCGGCTCGGCGGCGGCCAGCGCCGCGGCGTTCGGGTAGTGGACGTGCGGGATGACCAGGACGTGCACGGGGGCCTTGGGCGCGATGTCACGGAAGGCGAGGACGCGGTCGGTCTTGCGCACCACGGTCGCCGGGATCTCGCCCGCGACGATCTTGCAGAACACACAGTCGGGCTGCGGCTCGCCGGCCATCGGATTCTCCTCGGGTCACTGGGTCTTCGTTGACGTGGGGCCGTACGGGCGCAGCCTAGCCGAGCCGCGCGACCGCCTGCCGGTACTCCCGCAGGTGCTTCCAGCGGACCGAGCGCATGCCGACGACGTCCCCCTCGGAGATGTCGAAGTCATCGGAGATGACCACCACCGCCAGGAAGACGAAGCCCAGCAGCCAGCGCCGGGTCAGCCGCCACATGTTGGGGCGCATCACCCGCTTGCGGCGCACCACGCGCAGGGCCAGGATCCCCTTGCCCACGCTGAAACCGGTCAGCCGGGCGAGCACCACCTGGTTGAGGAACGAGGCGAGCAGGCCGACGCCCAGGAACGCCACCCAGAACGGCACCACCGGACCGCTGGCGTGCTGGACGGCGTGGCCGGCCGCGGCCGCGACGGGCTTGGTGCGGCCCGCGGCGGCGTCGGAGGCGAGGGCGGCGGCGAAACCGGCGACGAAGGCGAAGCCGAAGTCCAGCACGATCGCCAGGAACCGCCGCCCGCCGCCCGCCTCCCTGGGACACGGCGGCAGCCCGGGCCCCGCGTACGGCTGCTGCTGGTACGGCTGCTGCTGATAGGGCTGTTGCTGGTACGGCTGCTGCTGGGGCGGGTACGGCTGCGGCTGCCCCTGCGGCGGGTACGGGCTCTGGCCGTACGGCTGCGGCGGCTGCGCGTAGGGCTGGGGCTGAGGCTGGGCGTACGGCCCCTGGCCGTACGGGTTCGGCCCGTAGCCCTGCTGCGGGTACTGCGGTGGCGGATAGCCCTGTGCCATGTGATCCCCCGTGAGCTGTCGATCAAGAACAGCCCCGCATCCTACCCACGCCCGCGGAGCGGGAGGTCGGTCGGCACCGGCCGACCTCCCGCTCCGGACACCCCCGGCTACGCCCAGGGCAGCGGCGGCCCGGTGCGGGCCGGGGTGGCGGCCAGGGTCGCGAGGGCGATCCGCACGCCCTCGGCCAGCTGGGGGTCCTCGCCGGCCGCCCAGTGGTGCGGGGCGAACGGCACCTCGACGTCCGGGTCGACGCCGTGGTTCTCCAGGCCCCAGCCGTAGTTCTCCAGCCACATCGCGTACTTGGGCTGGGTGACCAGGGTGCCGTCGACCAGCTGGTACCTGCTGTCGATGCCGATCACCCCGCCCCAGGTGCGGGTACCGACCACCGGGCCGATCCCGAGCGCCTGGATGGCGGCGTTGACCACGTCGCCGTCCGAACCGGACAGCTCGTTGGCGAGCGCGACCACCGGCCCGCGCGGGGCGTCCATCGGGTAGGGCACCCGGTTGTCGGTGTCCCGGATGGCGTACCAGCCGATGATCCGCCGGGCCAGCTTCTCTATCACCAGCTGCGAGGTGTGGCCGCCGCGGTTCTCCCGGACGTCCACGATCAGGCCCTCCTTGGCCATCTCGGTGGTCAGGTCGCGGTGCAGCTGGGCCCAGCCGGCCGTCTGCATGTCGGGGATGTGCAGGTAGCCGAGCCGGCCGCCGGACAGCTCCCGCACCTCGGCCCGCCGGCCGGCCACCCAGTCGTGGTAGCGCAGCGCCGCCTCGTCGGCGAGCGGGACGACCACGGGGTGGCGCCGGTCGCCGTCCTTGCCGGCCACGGTCAGCTCGACCGGCTGCCCGGCGGTGCCGGCCAGCAGCGGGGCCGGGCCGGTGACCGGGTCCACCGGGCGGCCGTTGACGGCGAGCACGGCGTCGCCCGGGCGGATCGCGGCGCCGGGCGCGGCCAGCGGCGAGCGGGCCCTGGGGTCGGAGGACTCGCCGGGCAGGATCCGGCCGATCCGCCACTGCCCGCCGTCCCGGACCAGGTCGGCGCCGAGCAGGCCCTGGCGCCGGGCGGGCTCGGTGTAGCGGCCGTACGGGACGACGTAGGCGTGCGAGGTGCCGAGTTCGCCGTGCACCTCCCAGAGCAGGTCGACCAGTTCGTCGTGCGAGCCGACCCGCTCGACCAGCGGCCGGTAGCGGTCCAGGATCCCCGCCCAGTCGAGGCCGCCGAGGTCGGGGCGCCAGAAGTTGTCCCGCATCAGGCGGCCGTTCTCGGCGTACATCTGCCGCCACTCGGCAGCCGGGTCGACGGTCACCCGCAGCCGGGCGAGGTCGACGGCGATCTCGTCGTCCTCGCCGACGGCCTTGTGGCCGGCCGGGACGATCCGCAGCTCGCCCTCGTCCAGCACCGCCACCCGGGCGCCGTCCCCGCTGACCGCGAACCCGTCGAGCCCGTGCACCAGTTGCTCCACCCGGCGCTTCCTGAGGTCGAAGCGCTCCAGCACCGGCCGGGGCCGCTCGTCGTCCAGGGAGGCCGCCTCGTCGCCGAGTTCGCCGAGCAGCGGCGCCCTGGTCCACAGCACCCCGTCCTTGGCGGCGCGCAGCGCGTGGAACCGGCCGCCCTCGACCGGGAAGGGGATGATCCGGTCGGCGATGCCGTCCAGGTCCACCCTGGTGGCCGGCGCGGCCCCGTCCGCTGCCTCCTCGACGTCCGCCTTCCGGGCCCTGGGCTCGTCCTCCTCCCCGCCGAGCGGGCGCCCGGCCCGCTGCGGGCCGAACGGGGACGGCGTGTCGGCGGCGAGCGTGACCAGGTACGGGCGGCAGCCGTTCGGGAAGGACAGGTCGAAGGCGTGCGCGTCGTAGACCGGGTCGAAGTTGCGCACCGACAGGAAGGCCAGGTAGCGGCCGTCCGCGGTGAAGGCCGGCGAGGTGTCCAGGAAGCGCTGCGGGGTGAGCGCGCCGACGGTGCGGGTCGCCGTGTTCGCCAGCACGATCTGGCGCAGCGAGTACGGGCCCATCCGGTGCACCGGACGGGACCACGCCAGCCAGGCCGAGTCCGGGCTGAACGCCAGCCCGCTGACCTCGCCGTCGGTGCTGCGGTCCAGCTCGTGCACGGCGCCGTCGGCCAGCCCGACCAGCAGCACCCGGCCGTCGTGCACGCCCAGCGCGGCCTGCTTGCCGTCCGGGGAGACCACCAGCGAGTTGACCCGGCCCAGCCGCCCGGCGGCCAGCCGGCGCCGCTCCGGGTCGTGGACGGCGGGGGCGTACTCCAGGGCGTCCTCGCCCTCGGCGTCGGACACCCAGAGCACGCCCTGGGCGCCGTCCTCGCCCGGCACCACCCGGACCAGCCGGGCCCGCACGCCCGGGGTCTCGTCCAGCACCCGGGCCGGGCCCTCCCGGTGGGTCAGCCAGTGCACGCCGCCGCGCACCACCACGGCGCTGGCCCGGCCGGTGCGGTCCGGGGCGACGGACTCCAGCCAGTACGCGGCGGGCACCGGGTGGGGGCGCCGGCCGGTGCGCGGCCCGGCCAGCCGGACGTCCAGCCGGCGCGGGGCGGCGGTGTCCAGGTCGTCCAGCAGCCAGAGGTCGCCGGCCCGGTGGAAGACCACCCGGCTGCCGTCGGTGGTGGCGTTGCGGGCGTAGAAGCCGTCCGGGTCGGTGCTGTGGCGGCGCAGGTCCGAGCCGTCCGGGCGGCTGGACCACAGCTCGCCGACGCCCTCGTGGTCGGACAGGAAGGCGATCCGCCCGCCGACCCACAGCGGGGAGTCGAGCTGCCCGTCCAGCTCCTCGTGGATCCGGGTGAAGCGGTCCCGCCCGATCCACAACTTGCCCGCCCGGCCGCCCCGGTAGCGCTTCCACCAGGCCGGTTCACGGTTGTTGACGTTCACCAGCAGCACCTGGTCGCCGTCCGGCTCGAAGGCCAGCCCGCCGACCGGCCCGTACGGCAGCCGCACCGGCTCGCCGCCGTCCAGCGGCACCGCGTGCGCCCAGCAGCGCCGCACACCGGCCTCGCCCGCGCCGGTGGTGGCGATCGGCCGCCCGTCGGCGGTCCAGCCCTGCACCCGGGTCTCGGCGTTGCCCCAGTACGTCAGCCGCCGGGACGGCCCGCCGTCCACCGGCACCACGTGCACCTCGGGGGCGCCGTCCCGGGTCGAGGTGAAGGCGAGGTGCCGCCCGTCCGGCGAGAACCGGGGGTGGTGCACCGGCAGGTGATCGGCCGTCAGCCGCCAGGCCCGCCCGCCGTCCAGCGGGGCGAGCCACAGGTCGTCCTCGGCGACGAAGGCGGCCAGCTCACCGTGCAGATGGGGGTGGCGCAGATAGGCGCCCGCAGAGGTGCTCAGGGAGTCCGTCACGCGGTCAGCCTAGGCAGGTGCGGGTACGAGCCGCTCCGTTTTCCCCAGACTCCCGGCGGGCGCACGGGAGTTGCGGGTGGGGTTACGCCCAGCGGCCGGTGCGCCCCAGCAGCAGCGCCCCGGCGGCCACCCCGGCGGTCGAGGTGCGCAGCACCGACGGTCCCAGCCGGTACGGCTTCGCGCCCGCCTCGGCGAAGGCGGCCAGCTCCTCCGGGGAGACCCCGCCCTCCGGGCCGACCACCAGCACGATGTCCCCGCCGGCCGGCAGCGCGGTCTGCGCCAGCGGCTCGGCGCCCTCCTCGTGCAGCACGGCGGCCAGGGCGGCGCCGGCCAGCAGCGGCGCCAGCTGCCGGGTGGTCATCGGCTCGCGCACCTCGGGGAAGCGCAGCCGGCGGGACTGCTTGCCCGCCTCCCGGGCGGTGGCCCGCCACTTGGCGAGCGCCTTGGCGCCGCGCTCGCCCTTCCACTGGGTGATGCAGCGCGAGGCGGCCCAGGGGACCACCACGTCCACGCCGACCTCGGTCATGGTCTCCACGGCGAGTTCGCCGCGGTCGCCCTTGGGCAGCGCCTGGACGACGACGATCCGCGGCGCCGGCTCCGGCTCCCGCCGCACCGCGGCCACCGTGACCTCGATCGCGTCCTTGCCGAGCACCTGGGCGACCGTGCCGTCCACGCCGAGCCCCAGCCCGTCCGCCAGGGTCACCGCCTCGCCGGGCGCCAGCCGCTTCACCGCCGCCGCGTGCCGCCCCTCCGCGCCGTCGAGCCGCACCACGGCCCCGGGCGCTGCGGCGGCGATCCGCTCGGTCTCGACGACGAAGACGGGCGCGGTCATGACGGGGAACCTCCGGAGGGGTGGGGCTTGGGGGAACGCGAAGGGGGTGCCGGGCGAGCCCCGGCACCCCCTCCCGGACGGCTACCGGCCGTTGAAGGCGTCCTTCAGACGCGAGAACAGGCCCTGCTGGCCCGGCGCGAACTGGCCGGACGGCCGCTCCTCGCCGCGCAGCACCGCGAGCCGGCGCAGCAGCTCCTCCTGCTCGGGGTCGAGCTTGGTGGGCGTCTGCACCTCGACGTGCACTATCAGGTCGCCCCGGCCGCCGCCGCGCAGGTGGGTGATGCCCCGGCCGTGCAGCGGGATCGACTGGCCGGACTGGGTGCCGGGCCGGATGTCGACCTCCTCCAGCCCGTCCAGGGTCTGCAGCGGCACCTGGGTGCCGAGCGAGGCGGCCGTCATCGGGATGGTGACGGTGCAGTGCAGGTCGTCCCCGCGCCGCTGGAAGACCGTGTGGGTGGTCTCGGCGATCTCGACGTACAGGTCGCCGGCCGGGCCGCCGCCGGGGCCGACCTCGCCCTCGCCGGCCAGCTGGATCCGGGTGCCGTTGTCCACACCGGCCGGGATCTTGACCGTCAGGGTGCGGCGGGCCCGCACCCGGCCGTCGCCGGCGCACTCGGGGCACGGGGTCGGCACGACGGTGCCGAAGCCCTGGCACTGCGGGCACGGGCGGGAGGTCATGACCTGGCCCAGGAAGGACCGGGTCACCTGGGAGACCTCGCCCTTGCCGCGGCACATGTCGCAGGTCTGCGCGGAGGTGCCGGGGGCCGCGCCCTCGCCGCTGCAGGTGGTGCAGGTGACGGCGGTGTCGACCTGGAGTTCCTTGGTGGTGCCGAAGGCGGCCTCCTCCAGGGTGATCTCCAGCCGGATCATGGCGTCCTGGCCGCGGCGGGTGCGCGAGCGCGGGCCGCGCTGACCGGCCGCGGCGCCGAAGAAGGCGTCCATGATGTCGGAGAAGCCGAAGCCCGCCGCGCCGGCGCCGAAGCCGCCCGCGCCACCGCCGCCGGGCGACAGCGGGTCGCCGCCGAGGTCGTAGACCTGGCGCTTCTGCGGATCGGAGAGCACCTCGTAGGCGGCGTTGATCTCCTTGAACCGCTCCTGCGTCTTCGGGTCCGGGTTGACGTCCGGGTGCAGTTCGCGTGCGAGGCGCCGGAACGCCTTCTTGATCTCGTCCTGCCCCGCATCCCGTCGGACGCCGAGTACCGCGTAGTAGTCCGTGGCCACCAAATGCTCCGCTTGTTCCGCCTGTTAGTAGTGCGACTGGACACCGCCGCCGGGTTTGTCCGACGACGGTTGTGAGCTACGACTCGGCCAGGATCTGGCCCACGTACCGTGCCACCGCTCGCACCGCCCCCATTGTGCCCGGGTAGTCCATCCGGGTCGGACCGATCACACCCAGTTTGGCCACGCTCTCGTCGCCCGAACCGTAGCCGACCGAAACGACCGAGGTGGAATTCAGCCCTTCGTACGCGTTCTCCCGCCCGATCCGGACGGTCATCGCGGCGTCCGCGGTCTCACCCAGGAGGCGGAGCAGGACGACCTGCTCCTCCAGGGCCTCCAGCACCGGCTGGATGCTGAGTGGGAAGTCGTGCCCGAAGCGGGTCAGGTTGGCCGTGCCGGCCAGCATGATCCGCTCCTCGTTCTGTTCGGCGAGCGCCTCGAACAGCGTCGCCAGGACCGTACTGACGGTCGGCCGGTCGGCCTGTTCGAAGGCCCCCGGGAGTTCCTCCAGCAGCCCGGGCACGTCCGGCAGCCGCTGCCCGGCCGCCCGCGCGTTGATCCGCGAGCGCAGGTCCGCCAGGACCGTCTCGCCGACCGTGCCCGGGCAGTCGACCATCCGCTGCTCGACCCGGCCGGTGTTGGTGATCAGCACCAGCATCACCTTGGCCGGGGCCAGCGCCACCAGCTCGATGTGCCGGACGGTGGAGCGGGTGAGCGAGGGGTACTGCACCACCGCGACCTGCCGGGTCAGCTGGGCGAGCAGCCGCACCGTGCGCATGACCACGTCGTCCAGGTCGACGGCGCCGTCCAGGAAGTGCCGGATCGCCCGGCGCTCCGGGGAGCTCATCGGCTTGATCTCGGCGAGCTTGTCGACGAACAGCCGGTAGCCCTTGTCGGTGGGGATCCGCCCGGCGCTGGTGTGCGGCTGGTGGATGTAGCCCTCCTCCTCCAGCGCCGCCATGTCGTTGCGCACCGTCGCCGGGGACACCCCGAGGTTGTGCCGCTCCACCAGGGCCTTGGAGCCGACCGGCTCCTCCGTCCCCACGTAGTCCTGGACGATCGCGCGCAGCACGGCGAGCTTGCGGTCGTCCAGTTGGCGGACCTCACCGGCCATGGGGCACGCACCTCCGTCTTCGCACGTTGTCCGTCTGTGATGCTGCGAGCCGCTCCGACGAGGGCCCCGACCTTGGCACTCTGCGCACACGAGTGCCAAAACCGTACCTGCCAGTGTACGGCCCGGGTCCTATCGCAGGAACGGCCCGGCCGGGGTGATCCTGCCCGCAGTTCCGGACGGCCGCCACGACACTCCGCACGCGCGGGTGGTGCCCCGGGGCCGTCCGGGTGGCAGCATCGAAAGCGACGGCGAACGGAGGAGCAAGCAATGTCGAGCTCGGGCCAGCACACCCGTTTCGCGCCCGACCGCGGCCTGACCGGCCGCATGGTCGCGACGATGTTCGTGATCGGGCTGCTGTACGTCGGTTTCACGGGCCTGCTGATCGCGCTGCTGCGCGGGGCCTGGCCGCTGATCGTGCTGATCTCCGGCGGGCTGTTCGTGGCCCAGTTCTGGTTCAGCGACAAGATCACCGAGCGGGCCATGGGCGCCCACCAGGTGACCGAGGAGCAGTACCCCCAGCTGCACGGCACCATCGACCGGCTCTGCGCGCTGGCCGACATGCCCAAGCCCCGCGTGGCGGTCGCCGACAACGACATGCCGAACGCCTTCGCCACCGGCCGCAACCCGCAGAACGCCGTGGTGTGCGTCACCACCGGCCTGCTGCGCCGGCTCGAACCCGAGGAGCTGGAGGGCGTCCTCGCCCACGAGCTCTCGCACGTCGCCCACCGGGACGTCGCGGTGATGACCATCGCCGGCTTCCTCGGCGTGCTCGCCGGCGCGATGACCCGGATCGCCATGTACGGCGGGTTCATGGGCGGCGGACGCAACAACAACGACCAGAACGCCGCCATCGCGGCGCTGATCATCCCGCTGGTGTCGATCGTCGTCTACGCGATCAGCTTCCTGCTCACCCGGCTGCTGTCCCGCTACCGCGAACTGGCCGCCGACCGGGCCGCCGCCCAGCTCACCGGCCGCCCCAGCGCCCTCGCCTCGGCCCTCACCAAGGTCACCGGGCAGATCGCCGCCATCCCCACCGAGGACCTGCGCAAGTCGCAGCCCTACAACGCCTTCTACTTCGCCCCCGCGCTGAGCGCCAGGGAGACCGCCTCCCAGCTGTTCTCCACCCACCCGACGCTGGAGAAGCGGCTGGCCCAGCTGGCGAAGATCTCCGAGCAGCTCGGCCGCTGACCCTCCTTCCCGTTCGCGAAAGGACCGCCGTGGGATTCCTGGACGCCCTGTTCGGCCGCACCAAGCCCGTCAAGCCCGACCTCGACCAGCTGTTCGGCGTGCCGTCCGCCGCGCTCACCCTGGAGGCCGCGGCCGGGTTCCTCCCCACCGGGCTCGGCTCGGTCTGCTTCGCGGCCGTCGAGGGCGCGGCCTTCGTCCAGGTCGAACAGCAGGTCCGGGCCCTGCTGGACGCCGACACCGAACGCGGCGGCGTCCCGGTGGAGGCCTCCAAGGACGGCTACGGCTACTCCTGGCTGCTCACCCGGCACACCCCCGAGGAACTCCCGGAACTGGTCAACGACCTGCACGCGGTCAACAGCGAGCTGGAGGCGAACGGCTTCGGCCCGCAGCTGCTCTGCTCCCTGGTCGGCTTCCGCAACGCGCAGGGCCAGTCGCTGGCCCTGGTCTACCTCTACAAGCGCGGCACCTTCTATCCCTTCGCCCCGATGCCCGGCGGCGGCGAACGGCGCAACAGCCCGCTGGAGCTCCAGGTCAACGCGACGCTGGGCAACGACCTGCGGTTGGAGAAGGACCTCAGCCGCTGGTTCCCGGTCTGGGGCGCGCCGGGCCTCTGACGCCCCGTCCGTAAAATCGCCCCCATGCGCAGCCACCAGTACGGACCCGACCTCACCCCGCCGTGGAAGAAGCAGGAGCCGGCACCCGAGGTGCCGGCCGAGCGGGACCTGGTGGTCGAGGAGGCCGCCACCGGCTACTGCGGGGCGGTGGTGCGGTGCGAGAAGACCGCGGAGGGGTTCACCGTCACCCTGGAGGACCGGTTCGGCAAGCAGCGGGTCTTCCCGCTGGTGCCGCGCGGCTTCCTGCTGGAGGGCAAGGCCGTCACCCTGGTGCGCCCGAGCGCCCCCGCCGCGCCCCGCACCCCCGCCCGCACCGCCTCGGGCTCCCTCGCCGTCCCCGGCGCCCGCGCCCGGGTCGCCCGCGAGTCCCGCATCTACGTCGAGGGCCGGCACGACGCCGAGCTGGTCGAGCGGGTCTGGGGCGACGACCTGCGCATCGAGGGCGTCGTCGTCGAGTACCTCCAGGGCATCGACGACCTCCCCGCGATCGTCGCCGACTTCGCCCCCGGCCCAGGCCGCCGCCTCGGCGTCCTGGTCGACCACCTGCTCCCGGGGACGAAGGAGCACCGCATCGCCGCGCAGGTCACCGGCGAGTCCGTGCTGGTCGTCGGCCACCCCTACATCGACATCTGGCAGGCCGTGAAGCCCTCCTCCGTCGGCATCCCCGGCTGGCCCGCCGTCCCCCGGGGCGAGGACTGGAAGGAGGGCACCTGCCGCCGCCTCGGCTGGCCGGTGGACACCCCGGCGGCTTGGAAGCGGATCCTGTCGAAGGTGAACAGCTACCGGGACCTGGAGCCCGAACTCCTGGCGAAGGTAGAGGAGTTGATCGACTTCACGGCCCTTCCGGGTCAGGAGTAGGTCTGGAACTCCGAGGTGTCGAGCGTGACGCCCAGCAGGATGTTGTGGACCATGTCCGGCCCGGCCGTCATCACGAGTTCCCCCCTGATGAGCTCAGCCTTGAAGCCTTCAGGAACCTCCAGGCTCTCGAAGATCCCAGTCATCCGGTCATCGATGGCGGTCATCGCGCGCTCCCTCCGACGGCTGACACCACGTCAACGACAATCAGTCCACCAGGTCACGAACGACGGCGTCGGCCAGCAGGCGGCCCTGGAGGGTCAGGGTGGCGCGACCCTGCCGGTAGGGCTCCTCGGCGAGCAGGCCGTCCGCGAGGGCCTTGGCGGCGGCCCTGCGGCCCGCCTCGGCGAGGAGGTCGAGGGAGATGCCGTCGGCCAGGCGCAGTTCCAGCAGGATGCGCTCGACCCGGCGGTCCTCGTCGGTGAGGACCTCGCGGCCCAGGGCCGGGGTGCGGCCCTCGGCGAGGGCCTGGGCGTAGGCGGCGGGGTGCTTGGCGTTCCACCAGCGGACGCCGCCGACGTGGCTGTGGGCGCCGGGGCCGGCGCCCCACCAGTCGGCGCCGGTCCAGTAGAGCTCGTTGTGGCGGCAGCGGCCCTCGGGGGTGGTGGCCCAGTTGGAGACCTCGTACCAGGCGTAGCCGGCCGCGCTGAGCGCCTGCTCGGCGATGAGGTAGCGGTCGGCGTGCACGTCGTCGTCGATCATCGGCAGTTCGCCGCGCTTGACCCGGGCGGCCAGCTTGGTGCCGTCCTCGACGATCAGCGAGTACGCGGAGACGTGGTCGGGCCCGGCGCCGATCGCGGCGTCCAGCGAGGCCCGCCAGTCGTCGTCGGACTCGCCGGGGGTGCCGTAGATCAGGTCGAGGTTGACGTGCTCGAAGCCGGCCTCGCGGGCCTCGGCCACGCAGGCCTCGGGGCGGCCGGGGGTGTGGTGGCGGTCGAGCAGCCGCAGGACGTGCGGGCGGGCGCTCTGCATGCCGAAGGAGATCCGGTTGTAGCCGCCCTCGCGCAGTTCGGCGAGGTACGCGGGGTCGACGGACTCCGGGTTGGCCTCGGTGGTGACCTCGGCGTCCGGGGCGAGCCCGAACTCCTCGCGCAGGGCGGCGAGCATCTTCACCAGGTCGCGGGCGGGCAGCAGGGTGGGGGTGCCGCCGCCGAGGAAGACGGTCCGCACGGGCAGGTCGGCCTCCCCGAGCACCTTCCGGGCGTGCCGGATCTCGGCGACCACGTTGTCCGCGTAGGTCTCCTGCGAGGCCACGGCCCCGGAGGAGCGCAGTTCGGTGGCGGTGTAGGTGTTGAAGTCGCAGTAGCCGCAGCGGCTGGCGCAGTAGGGCACGTGCAGGTAGAAGCCGAACGGGCGCCGGCCCAGCCCGGCGAGGGCGTGCGCGGGCAGGGAACCGTCGGACGGCACCGGTTCGCCGTCGGGGAGTGCGGAGGGCATGCCCCCATTGTCCCGTACGGCCCGCGCGACCGGGCGCGGGCCGTACGGGAGCCGGGCTCAGGCCTCGTTGGCGCCCGTGTACATGGCGGCCACCGCGTCCGCGTAGGTCCGCTCGACCACCGGGCGCTTGATCTTCAGGCTCGGGGTGAGCTCGCCGTGCTCGATGTCGAGGTCGCGCGGCAGCAGGTGGAACTTCTTGATCGTCTGCCAGCGCTGGAGGTCGGCGTTGACCCGCTTGACGAAGCCCTCGATCAGCTGGTGCACGGCCGGGTCGGCGGCCAGCTCGGCGTAGCTCCTGCCGGCCAGGCCGCGCTCGGCGGCCCACGGCATCAGCACCGCCTCGTCCAGGCCGATCAGCGCGGTGCAGTAGTTGCGGCCGTTGCCGATCACCAGGATGTTGCTGACGAACGGGCAGACCGCCTTGAACTTGCCCTCGACCTCGCTGGGCGCCACGTACTTTCCGCCGGAGGTCTTGAACAGGTCCTTCTTGCGGTCGGTGATCCGCAGGAAGCCGTCGGGGCTGAGCTCGCCGATGTCCTCGGTGTGGAACCAGCCGTCCGGCTCCAGCACCTCGGCGGTCTTCTCCGGCAGGTTGTGGTAGCCGCGCATGACGCCGGGGCCGCGCAGCAGGATCTCGCCGTCCTCGGCGATCCGCACCTCGGTGCCGGGCAGCGGGCGGCCGACCGTGCCGATCCGCACGTCCTCCTTGCGGTTGACGCAGGAACCGGCGCTGGTCTCGCTCAGCCCGTAGCCCTCCAGGATCGGTACCCCGGCGCCGAGGAAGAAGTAGCCGATCTCGGGGGCGAGCGCGGCACTGCCGGAGACCGCGCCGCGCAGCCGGCCGCCGAAGGCCTCCCGGATCTTCGCGTACACCAGCTTGTCGGCCACCGCGTGCTGCAGCCGCAGGCCCAGCGGGGCGCTGTCGACGCCGGTGGCGATCCGGCTCTCCTGGACGGCCCGGGCGTACTCGCGGGCGACCTTGGCGGCCCACATGAAGATCTTGTACTTGGCGCCGCCCTCGGCCCGGGCCCGGCCGGCGATGCCGTTGTAGACCTTCTCGAAGATGCGCGGCGCCGAGGCCATGGTGGTCGGCCGGATGGCCGGCAGGTTGTGGATGATCCGGTCGACCCGGCCGTCCACCGCCATCACGTGGCCGGTGGCGATCTGGCCGGAGATCAGCGTCTTGCCGAAGACGTGCGACAGCGGCAGCCACATGAACTGGACGTCGTCGGGGCCGAGCAGGCCGCTGGCCTCCTGGGCCCGGCCCTCGTACGCCCAGCAGTCGTGCACCAGGCGCACGCCCTTGGGGCGGCCGGTGGTGCCGGAGGTGTAGATGAGGGTGGCCAGCTGCTCCTTGTCGAGCGCGGCCACGGCCTTCTCGACGGCGTCCGGGTGCTGCTCCAGGTACTCGGTGCCGCGTCGTTCCAGCTCGGCGAGGGTGATCAGGTCCAGCCCGGCCGTCTGGAGTGTCTCGGGCCGGGCGGCCTCGGCGGGGGCGTCGAAGAGGATCACGGTGCGCAGCTCGGGCAGCTGGTCGATGTGCTCGACGGCCTTGGCCAACTGGGCGGCGTTCTCGGCGAACAGGGCCCGGGAACCGGAGTCGGAGAGGATGAAGGCCGTCTCGTCCCCGTTGGTGCTCGGGTAGACGGTGGTGATCGCGGCTCCGGCGCACATCGCGCCGAGGTCGGTGAGGATCCACTCGACCCGGGTGGAGGAGGCCAGCGCGACCCGGTCCTCCGGCTGGATGCCGAGCGCCATCAGGCCGGCGGCCACCGCCTTGACCCGGACGGCGGTCTGCGCCCAGGTCAGCGAGCGCCACTGCTCGGCGCCCGGGGCACCGTCCGCGGCGTGCTCGTCGACCGAGGCCGGGTAGCGGTAGGCCTCGACGTTCGGGGTCGCGGCGACGCGCTCCAGGAACAGGTGGGCGACGGAGGCGGGACGCCCGGCGACGATGTCGGCACTGCCGGAGTCGATCAGGGACTGCGCGGAACTCAACGAGGACCTCCGGGGGCGGGTGGCCGTCTGAGGGATGGTCGCGGCGTCCGTGGGGGCGGCCGCCGGGCCCCGGCCGCCTGAGCGGTGGGTGGTACCGGTCAGTAACAAGGGCGCTGTCAGCAGCCTAGGGGGAAACCGGTCATTCCGTAAGGGGGCGGATCCAGCTGGCACGCCCCCGCAGCCACGGACCCGGCCCAGGGCCCGGCCATGGCAAAGGCCCGGCAAACCTCCGCCGGACGGCCCCCGAATCGTCTGTACGACGCCGCGGAACGACGAGAATTGGGGTGCGAACCCGACCGGCGACGACAAGAGTGTGCCAGTGCTGATCAGACTGCTCCGGGCGTACCTGCGCCCATATTCCCGACCGATCACCCTGCTGGTGCTCCTCCAGCTGGTGTCCACCCTCGCGGCGCTGTACCTGCCCACGCTCAACGCCGACATCATCGACAAGGGCGTGGTCACGGGCGACACCGGCTACATCCTGCGCCTGGGCGCCGTGATGATCGGCGTCACCCTCGTGCAGGCGCTGTGCTCGATCGGCGCCGTCTACTACGGCGCCCGCACCGCGATGGCCTTCGGCCGCGACGTCCGCGCCGCCGTCTTCGACCGGGTGCAGGGCTTCTCCTCCCGGGAGGTCGGCCAGTTCGGCGCGCCCTCCCTGATCACCCGCACCACCAACGACGTCCAGCAGGTCCAGATGCTGGCCCTGATGAGCTTCACCCTGATGGTCGCCGCACCGATCATGTGCGTCGGCGGCATCATCATGGCGCTCAACCAGGACGTCCCGCTGTCCGGACTGCTGCTCGCCGTCATCCCCGCCCTCGGCGTGGTCGTCGTCCTGCTGGTCCGCGCCCTGCGGCCGAAGTTCCGCAGCATGCAGGTGAAGATCGACACCGTGAACCGGGTGCTGCGCGAGCAGATCACCGGCATCCGGGTCATCCGCGCCTTCGTCAAGGACGGCCACGAGCAGCACCGCTTCGCCGAGGCCAACGAGGACCTCACCCAGGTCGCCCGGCAGGTCGGCCGGCTGATGTCCGTGATGTTCCCCGCCGTGATGCTGGTCGTGAACATCTCCAGCGTCGCGGTGCTCTGGTTCGGCGCCCACCGCATCGACAGCGGCGACATGGAGATCGGCGGACTCACCGCCTTCCTCTCCTACCTGATGCAGATCCTGATGAGCGTCATGATGGCCACCTTCATGTTCATGATGGTGCCGCGCGCCGAGGTCTGCGCCGAGCGCGTCCAGGAGGTCCTCGGCACCTCCTCCAGCGTCGTCCCGCCCGCCGCCCCGGTCACCGAACTGCTGCGCCGCGGCCACCTGGAACTGCGCGACGTCGACTTCCGCTACCCCGGCGCCGAAGCCTCCGTGCTGCACGGCATCGACCTCACCGCCCGCCCCGGCGAGACCACCGCCATCATCGGCTCCACCGGCAGCGGCAAGTCCACCCTGCTCGGCCTCGTCCCCCGGCTCTTCGACGCCACCTCCGGCCAGGTCCTGCTCGACGGCGTGGACGTGCGCGAGCTCGCCGCCGACGCGATCGCCGACAGCGTCGGCATCGTCCCGCAGAAGCCCTACCTGTTCTCCGGCACCGTCGCCAGCAACCTCCGCTACGGCCGCCCCGACGCCACCGACGAGGAACTCTGGCACGCCCTGGAGATCGCCCAGGCCAAGGAGTTCGTCGAGAAGCTGGCCGAAGGCCTGGACGCCCCCATCGCCCAGGGCGGCGGCAACGTCTCCGGCGGCCAGCGCCAGCGCCTGGCCATCGCCCGCGCCCTCGTCCGCCGCCCCGACGTCTACCTCTTCGACGACTCCTTCTCCGCGCTCGACTACGCCACCGACGCCAAACTGCGCAAGGCCCTCGCCCGCGAGACCTCCGACGCCACCGTGCTGATCGTCGCCCAGCGGGTGTCCACCATCCGCGACGCCGACCGGATCATCGTCCTCGACGAGGGCGCCGTCGTCGGCAGCGGGACCCACCACGAACTGATGGCCGACAACCCGACGTACCGGGAGATCGTGCTCTCCCAGCTCACCGAGCAGGAGGCGGCGTGACCACCCCAGGAAAGCGTGCCGGAACACCGGCCGGAAGGCCCGCCGGGCCGGACGGCGGAAAGCCGGAGGACACGCTCCCCAGCGACTCCCAGGCCGCCGCCGCCCGCCGCGGCCCGGCCGGACCGGGCCGCTTCATGGGCGGCCAGGGCACCGAGAAGTCCATGGACTTCAAGGGCTCCGGCAAGCGCGTCCTCGGCCTGCTGCGCCCCGAACGCAAGCTGCTGCTCGGCGTGCTGGCGCTCGGCGTGCTCGGCATCGGCTGCGCCGTCACCGGCCCCAAGATCCTCGGCGACGCCACCGACCTGATCTTCGCCGGCGTCATCGGCGCCCGCTTCCAGCCCGGCACCTCCAAGGCCGAGGTCATCGCCGGCCTGCGCGCCCACGGCGAGGGCGGCATCGCCGACCTGCTCGGCGCCGTCGACTTCACCCCCGGCCACGGCATGGACTTCGGCGCCATCGGCTCCATCCTGCTCTGGGTGCTCGGCATCTACGTCGCCTCCGCCGTCTTCGGCATCTTCCAGGGCCGCCTGGCCACCAAGGCGATCCAGTCGGCCAGCTACCGGCTGCGCCAGGACGTCGAGGCCAAACTCGCCCGGCTGCCGCTCAGTTACTTCGACAAGCAGCCGCGCGGCGAGGTGCTCAGCAGGGTCACCAACGACATCGACAACATCGGCCAGTCCATGCAGCAGACCATGGGCCAGGTCGTCAACTCGCTGCTCACCGTGGTCGGCGTGCTGGCGATGATGTTCTGGATCTCCCCGATCCTCGCCGTGATCGCCCTGGTCTCGGTGCCGCTGTCGGTGGTCGTCGCCGCCAGGGTCGGCAAGAAGGCCCAGCCGCAGTTCGTCCAGCAGTGGAAGTCCACCGGCCAACTCAACGCCCACATCGAGGAGATGTACACCGGCCACACCCTGGTCAAGGTGTTCGGCCGGCAGCGCGAGTCCGCCGAGACCTTCCGCGAGCACAACGACGCGCTGTACCACGCCAGCTTCCGCGCCCAGTTCATCTCCGGGATCATCCAGCCCGCGATGATGCTGATCGGCAACCTGCAGTACGTGCTGGTCGCGGTGGTCGGCGGACTGCGGGTGGCCAGCGGCTCGCTGTCCATCGGCGACGTCCAGGCCTTCATCCAGTACTCCCGGCAGTTCAGCCAGCCGCTCACCCAGGTCGCCAGCATGGCCAACCTGGTGCAGTCCGGGGTCGCCTCCGCCGAGCGCGTCTTCGAACTCCTCGACGCCGCCGAGCAGAGCCCCGAGCCGGCCATGCCCGAGAAGCCCGACACCGTCCACGGCCGGGTCGCCTTCCAGGACGTGTCGTTCCGCTACGACCCCGACAAGCCGCTCATCGAGGACCTCTCGCTCAAGGTCGAACCCGGCCAGACCGTCGCCATCGTCGGCCCCACCGGCGCCGGCAAGACCACCCTGGTCAACCTGCTGATGCGGTTCTACGAGGTCAGCTCCGGACGCATCACCCTCGACGGCACCGACATCTCCGCGATGTCCCGCGAGGACCTGCGCTCCGGCATCGGCATGGTCCTCCAGGACACCTGGCTCTTCGGCGGCACCATCGCCGACAACATCGCCTACGGAGCCGGCTCCGCCACCCGCGAGCAGGTCATCGAAGCCGCCAGGGCCGCCCACGTCGACCGCTTCGTGCGCACCCTCCCCGACGGCTACGACACCGTCATCGACGACGAGGGCACCGGCGTCAGCACCGGCGAGAAGCAGCTGATCACCATCGCCCGGGCCTTCCTCGCCCAGCCGTCGATCCTCGTCCTGGACGAGGCCACCAGCTCCGTCGACACCCGCACCGAGGTGCTCATCCAGCGGGCCATGGCCCGGCTGCGCACCGGCCGCACCAGCTTCGTCATCGCCCACCGCCTCTCCACCATCCGGGACGCCGACGTCATCCTGGTGATGGAGAACGGCTCCATCGTGGAGCAGGGCACCCACGACGAGCTGATCGCCGCCGACGGCGCCTACGCCCGGCTCTACCAGGCGCAGTTCGCGGAGGCCGTGGCCGAGGTGGACTGATCCGTCGTCACACGAAGAGCCGGGACGGGACCCTCCGTCCCGGCTCTTCGCGCGCCGGGGCCTCGCCGGAGCCGACGGGCTTCGCTACCGTGGCCCCCGCGGGCTGCGCACCACCGCCGGCCCGATCGACGCCGAACTCACCGTGTGGGCCGCCTCGGTGGAACCGCACCCGCCGGCCGCCCAGGCCGGACTGGCCGTCGACGAACGCGGCCGGGCCCTGGTGGACGACCACCTGCGCTCGCTCTCGCACCCGGACGTCCACGTGGTCGGCGACGCCGCCGCCGTCACCGTGCCCGGCATCGGCACCCTGCGGATGGGCTGCGCCACCGCGCTGCCGCAGGGCCGGTACGTCGGGCGGCTGCTCGACGGGCGCACCTCGGAGCCGTTCTCGTTCCGGTACACCGTGCAGTGCCGCAGCCTCGGCCGGCGGGACGGGCTGCTCCAGCTGGTCCACCCGGACGACGCCATGAAGCCCACCGTGTCCACCGGCGCCGCGGGGCGGCTGGCCAAGGCCGGGATTGTCACCGCCGTGCTGGCCGCGCTGAAGTAGCCCCCGTCCACGCGGAAGGGCCCGGGCGGATGCCCGGGCCCTTCCTGGTGCCGCTCGCGGCTACGCGCGTGCCGCGCCCGCGGTCACTTCTTGTCCTTCGGCGTCTCCGCGTCGGTGGACAGCGCGGCGATGAAGGCCTCCTGCGGGACCTCCACGCTGCCGACCATCTTCATCCGCTTCTTGCCTTCCTTCTGCTTCTCCAGCAGCTTCCGCTTACGGGAGATGTCACCGCCGTAGCACTTGGCGAGGACGTCCTTGCGGATCGCGCGGACCGTCTCACGGGCGATCACCCGGGAGCCGATGGCGGCCTGGATCGGCACCTCGAACTGCTGGCGCGGGATCAGCTTCTGCAGCTTGCCGGCCATCATCACGCCGTAGCCGTAGGCCTTGTCCTTGTGCACGATCGCGGAGAACGCGTCCACCGGGTCACCGTGCAGCAGGATGTCGACCTTGACCAGCTGGGCGGTCTGCTCGCCGATGGGCTCGTAGTCGAGCGAGGCGTAGCCGCGGGTCTTGGACTTCAGCTGGTCGAAGAAGTCGAAGACGATCTCGGCGAGCGGCAGGGTGTAGCGCAGCTCGACCCGGTCCTCGGACAGGTAGTCCATGCCCTGGAGGTTGCCGCGACGCGACTGGCAGAGCTCCATGATCGCGCCGACGAACTCGTTCGGCGCCAGGATGGTGCCGCGCACGACCGGCTCGTAGACCTCGGAGATCTTGCCGGTCGGGAACTCGCTCGGGTTGGTGACGGTGTGCTCGCTGCCATCCTCCATCACCACCCGGTAGACCACGTTCGGGGCGGTGGAGATCAGGTCGAGGTTGAACTCGCGCTCCAGGCGCTCCCGGATGATCTCCAGGTGCAGCAGGCCGAGGAAGCCGCAGCGGTAGCCGAAGCCGAGCGCGACCGAGGTCTCCGGCTCGTACACCAGGGCGGCGTCGTTGAGGCGCAGCTTGTCCAGGGCGTCGCGCAGCAGCGGGTAGTCCGAGCCGTCCAGCGGGTACAGGCCGGAGAACACCATCGGACGCGGTTCCTTGTAGCCGCCCAGCGGCTCGGTGGCGCCCTTGTGCATCGAGGTGATCGTGTCACCGACCTTGGACTGCCGGACGTCCTTCACACCGGTGATGATGTAGCCCACCTCGCCGACGCCGAGGCCGTCGGCGACCTTCGGTTCGGGCGAGATGACGCCGATCTCCAGCAGCTCGTGGGTGGCGCCGGTGGACATCATCTGGATGCGCTCGCGCTTGGTGAGCTGGCCGTCCACGACACGGACGTAGGTGACCACGCCGCGGTAGGAGTCGTACACCGAGTCGAAGATCATCGCGCGGGCCGGGGCGTCCTTGACGCCGACCGGGGCCGGGATGGTGTTGACGATGTGGTCCAGCAGGTCCTCGACGCCCAGACCGGTCTTGGCGCTGACCTGGAGCACGTCGGAGGGGTCGCAGCCGATGATGTGGGCGATCTCGGCCGCGTACTTCTCCGGCTGGGCGGCCGGCAGGTCGATCTTGTTGAGGACCGGGACGATCGTGAGGTCGTTCTCCAGCGCCAGGTACAGGTTGGCGAGGGTCTGCGCCTCGATGCCCTGGGCCGCGTCGACCACCAGGATGGTGCCCTCGCAGGCCGCGAGGGAGCGGGACACCTCGTACGTGAAGTCCACGTGGCCGGGGGTGTCGATCATGTTGAGGATGTGCGTCGTCCCGGCGTCCGGCCCGGTCTTCGGGGCCCACGGGAGGCGGACCGCCTGCGACTTGATGGTGATGCCGCGCTCACGCTCGATGTCCATGCGGTCGAGGTACTGGGCGCGCATCTGCCGGGGGTCGACCACGCCGGTGATCTGCAGCATCCGGTCTGCGAGCGTCGACTTGCCGTGGTCGATGTGGGCGATGATGCAGAAGTTGCGGATCAGCGCCGGGTCGGTACGGCTGGGCTCTGGCACATTGCTGGGGGTCGCGGGCACCTTGGTCCGATTCTCCGTTGGTCCGGGGCCGGGGGTGTCCGGATCATCGCTGACCGGCTATCCCGGGGACCGGACAGTCTCGTCCGATCGAAATAGTTCCTCCCATCCTCCCACGACCACGACCCGGGGCGCCGTTCGGGCACCTCACAGCCTTCCGTCACCCCGCCGCACGGCTTCCGCTCCCCCACTGCACAGCCTTCCGCCACCCCACCGCTCGGCGGCAGGATGGCCCGCCATGATCCTCGAAAGCGCCCTGCTCGACGTCCTGCCCGACCGGGAGGACGAGTTCCTCGCCGCCTTCGCCGAGGCCCGCCCGCTGATCGCCGTCCAGCACGGCTTCCGCTCCCTGGAACTGCGCCGCTGCCTGGACGAGGGGCGCGGCTCCCGGTTCCTGCTGCAGGTGGAGTGGGAGACCCTCGCCGACCACACCGAGGGCTTCCGCGGCTCCGCCGAGTACCTCCGGTGGCGCGAGCTGCTGCACCGGTTCTACCGGCCGTTCCCGGACGTCGAGCACTACGGGGAGCCGGTACTGAGCGCTTAGCCCCGCGGGCGGGCCCGGCGGTCGGTTTGGGGCGGGCGGCGGGCCCCTGGTAGCGTGGGCTGCTGCACCTGGCCCCGGCATGCCCTCTCAGCTGACCCGATGGCCTGCGCGTGCAACGCTCCCCAGCCTCCGGCCGGGGGGACCCCAGAACCCGTTCAGACAAGACTGAGGCTCCTTCGTGGCGAACATCAAGTCCCAGATCAAGCGCAACAAGACCAACGAGAAGGCGCGCCTGCGCAACAAGGCCGTCAAGTCCTCGCTGAAGACCGCCCTGCGCAAGGCCCGCGAGGCCGCTGCCGCCGGTGAGACCGAGAAGGCCGCTGTGCTGGCCCGCGCCGCCTCCAAGGCGCTGGACAAGGCCGTGAGCAAGGGCGTCATCCACGCCAACCAGGCCGCCAACAAGAAGTCGGCCATCACCAAGCGCGTCAACACCGCCGTCCAGGCCTGACGCCCTCGGGGGCGCCTCGCCCCCACCGCCGCGGAGTGACCCGGCCCTCTACCCGGAACTCCGAGGCGCGCGAGACTCGCACCGTACGCGGCCTGCGTTCGCCACGCGGGTGCGGTGCACAGCAGTTGTACGACAGGCGCCGTGGTCGGCCTCCTCAGGGAGGCGGACCACGGCGCCTGTCGCGTTCCGCGCCCCGGCCGCTATGGTCGATCACGCGCGACCGGGGGTGCGGGGAGCACCCGCGGCGCCAGCCCAGAGGGGGAACTTCCATGACGACGCCACCACCGCCACTGCCGTCCTCGGCACCGAACGGGCCGGGGTACGGGTTCCCGCAGCAGTCGGGCACGCCAGGGGTACCGGGGGCTGGGGTACCGGGGGCTGGGGCGCCGGGGGTGGCGGCACCGGGGGTGGGGGTGCCCGCGCCGGGGATGGCGGCGCCGGCCGCCGGCGGGTTCGGGCCGCCGCCCGGGCTGCCGACCTCGCCGGGAGCGCCTGGCACACCCGGCGGCGGCACGACGCCGCGCAAGGGCGGGAACCTGCGCCGCAACGCCGTCTGGGCCTTCGTCGGGGCACTCCTCGCCTCGGCCGGCTGGACCACCGCCGTGCTGGTCGTCCCGGACCTGGTCAGCAGCGACTCCTCGCCGCGCAGCCTCGGCAGCTACCACCTCTCGGACGACTTCTGCGCCACCGCGAAGCCCTCCCGGCTGCTGGCGACGTACTCCGTCACCACCGATGCCAACTCGCCGTCCCACAACACCGACCGGACCGCCGCCCTGGACAGCATGAACTGCTCCATGTCGCTCAAGCGGACCGGCGGCGGCAGCGACAGCGAGTACGCCAGCGTGTACATCCGCGCCGACCTGCACAAGGCCGTCAACCCGGCGCCCGAGCAGGACGCCGGCAAGGAGTTCTACCGGACCCGGGGCTACCAGATCACCGACATCCCGGGGCTCGGCGAGGCGGCGTTCTTCATCTACAAGGACGACAGCGGATCAGGCTCGTACCACAGCCTGTTCGCCGAAGTGCAGATCCGCGACGGCGCAATGACCTACTCCATCAGCTACAACGCCAGTTACACCCAGGGGAAGTCCACCCCGCCGTCCATGACCGAGCTCCGCAACGACCTGCAGACCGACGCGGACAACGCCGTACGGGCCATGCGCAAGTAGCGGCCCGGGGCCGCGCGCGGGAGCGGGCCAGCAGGACGGGCGGGGGCGGGGTCAGGAGAACAGGGCGGGAGCGGGTCAGTAGGACGGGCGGGAGCCGGCCCGGGCGGCCTTGGCGACGGCGACCACCGCGCGCTCCAGGGCGAAGGCCGGGTCGGCCGAACCGCCCTTGACGTCGGCGTCGGCCCGGGCGATGGCGGTCAGCGCGGTGGCCACCGCGTCGCCCGTCCAGCCGCGCATCTGCTGGCGGACCCGGTCCACCTTCCACGGCGGCATGCCCAACTCGCGGGCCAGATCGGCCGGACGCATGTTCCGCCCGGTCGTCGCCAGCCGTCCGATGCTGCGCACCCCGGAGGCCAGCGCGTAGGTGATGCCGGTCGGCGGCTGGCCGACGGCCAGCGCCCAGCGCAGCCGCTCCAGCGCCTCCGCCGCCCGGCCGGTGACGGCCAGGTCGGCCACCTCGAACCCGGTCGCCTCGGCCCGGCCGCTGTAGTAGCGGGCCACCACCGTGTCATCGATCGCGCCCTCGACGTCCGAGGTCAACTGACTGCAGGCGGCCGCCAGTTCACGCAGGTCGCTACCGAGCGCGTCCAGCAGCGCCTGGCAGGCCTCCGGGGTCGCGGAGCGGCCCAGGGTGCGGAACTCACCCTTGACGAAGGCCAGTCGCTCGCTCGCCTTGGCCAGCTTGGCGCAGGCCACCTCGCGCCCGCCCGCCTTGCGACCGGCGTCCAGCAGGCCCTTGCCCTTGGCCCCGCCGGCGTGCACCAGCACCATGATCACTTCTTCGGCCGGGTCCTCGAGGTACGCCTTGACCTCCTTCACCGAGTCGGCGGAGAGGTCCTGCGCGGCCCGGACCACGATCACCTTGCGCTCGGCGAACAGCGAGGGCGTGGTCAGCTCGGCCAGACTGCCGGGCTGCAGCCCGCCGGGCGGCACGTCCCGCACGTCGGTGTCCGGATCCGCCGCCTTCGCCGCGGCCACCACCTGGGCGACCGCACGGTCCAGCAGCAGCTCCTCCTGGCCGACCGCGAGGGTCAGCGGGGCGAGCAGGTCGTCGGGTGCACTCTTCCTGGCCATCGCCTACCAGCATCCCACGCGCCGCGGACACTCCCGCCCGACGGCCGGAGCCGGACCGTCCGGACCCCGACCGCCCGAACCCCGAACCCGAACCCCGAACCCCGAACCCCGGCTACCCGGGCCACCGCACCCGACCTGGAGAATGGCCCGGTGACCGAGAACCACACCACCGACCTCCCGGACGTCGTCGACCCCTTCGTCCGCCAGCTGCTCGTCCTGCCCGACCGCGACACCGCCGACGAGGCCGCCGAGGAACTCTCCGCCGCCCACCCCGACCTCGGCGAACTGGAGATCGTCCGCGACGCCCTGGCCGGCGAGGACGACGCCGAGGACGCCCAGTGGCTGGTCGTCCTCGACCCGCCGTCCGACGGCTGGACCCCGGCCCTGCTGCACGCCCTCGACACCGTGGCCACCTCGTACGAGGGCTGGCGCGAGGAGGCCTGACCGACACCGCGACGCCGCGACGCCGCCCGCGCGCGGCGTCGCGGCGTTGGGTGTCCGTTGCGGCGTCCGTTGCGGCGTTCAGCGCGGGAGCACCCAGTCCGGCCGCCACGTCCCGGCGGCGTCGTGGGCGGGCGCGGCCGCGGCCAGGTAGGCGCGGAGGGTGGCCAGGGCCGGGTGGGGGTTGTCCCGGTGCCACAGCAGCGAGTGCGGGTAGACCAGCGTCGGGTCCGTCACCGGGATGCGGCGCAGGCCGTGGCCGGCCGGCCAGACCAGGCGGGTTCGCTCGCTCATGAATGTCGCCAGGGCCGGGGTGTCGGCGACGGTGTCCAGGAGCGCGTCGGAGCCGAAGTTGGGACCGGTCGCCTCGATGGTGAGCCCGAACTCGGCGACGAGGTCGTCGTAGTAGGCGGCCCACTCGGTGCCCGGGGCGATGCCGGGCATCCAGATCCGGTGGCCGACGAGCTGGGCGACGGTCACCGAGCGGGCACCCGCCAGCACGTGGGCGGGCCCGGTGAGGAGTTGCAGCGGCTCGTCGAGCACCCGGACGGACTCGACGTCCTCCGGGAAGGACCGGCCGGGCGCGGCCACCGCGCGGAAGGACGCGTCGATCGTCCCCGAGCGGATCGCGGTGACGGCCGCCCCGACGTCGAACAGCATCACCACGTCGAGCTCGACCTCGGGGTGCGCGCGGTGGAAGTCCCGCATCAGCCCCGAGCCCGCGCCGCGCGAGGCGATGATGTCGACCCGCAGCGGCCGACGGCCGGTGCGCACCGAGGCGACCGCCCGCTCGGCGGCGCGCAGCAGTTCACGGGCGTGCGGCAGGAACGCCTGCCCGTCGATGGTGAGTTCGGCGCCGCGCGGGGTGCGGGTGAACAGCCGCACCCCGAGATCGCGCTCCAGCGCGGCGATGCGCTTGGAGACGGCCTGCTGGGTGATCGACAGGTCGGCGGCGGCCTTCTGGAACTGGCCGGCTTCCGCGGCGGCGGCGAAGGTGCGTACGGCTTCGAGGTCCACGTCGGCCCACCTTAGTGAACAACGGACGGTTGTACCCAGGCCGTAGGACGGTTGTTTGACCTGCGGACACGCCGCTCGGTTAGCTCTCACCGGTCAACGTCGGATTGTGCGGACGAGATACCGAGGGAGCACGCCGGACATGCTGGGTTGGGTGGGCAGGAGACGGCTCGGGCCGGGGTTCGGCCGGCTGTGGGCGGCGTACGCCGTCAGCGCGTACGGTTCCGGGCTGGGCTTCGGGGCACTTCCGCTGCTGGCCGTCCTGGTGCTGCACGCCGGACCGGCCGAGGTGTCCGCGCTCTCCGCGGTGGGGCCCGCGGTGGGCGCGCTGATCGCGGTACCGCTCGCGCCCTGGGTGGAGTTCCGGCGCAAACGCCCGGTGATGATCGCCATGGACCTGGCCCGGTTCGCGGCCATGGCCACGATCCCCCTCGCCTACGCCCTCGGACGGCTCGGCTTCGTCCAACTGCTCGCCGTCTCGGCCGTGGTCGCCGCGGCCAAGATCGCCTTCAACGCCGCCAGCGGCGCCCACCTCAAGGCCCTCGTCCGGCCCGAGGACCTCCTGGTCGCCAACGCCCGCTTCGAATCCACCAACTGGAGCTCCATCGCGATCGGCCCCCCGCTGGGCGGCGCCGCGATCGGCCTCTTCGGGCCCGTCACCACCGTGATCGCCGACGCGCTCAGCTACCTGCTCTCCGCCGCTGGCATCACCGCCATCCGCGGCCGGGAGGAACCGCCCCAGCCCGCCGCCGGAAGCCCGGCAGGGGCGGGCAGCGGAAGCTCCGTACGGGCCGGCGGCCTGCGGGCGGGCGCACTGCTCGACGGCTGGCGGCACATCCTCGGCGACCCCGCACTGCGGGCGCTCTACCTCAACAACCTGCTCGTCGGCGGGCTGATCATGGCCACCGAACCGCTGCTGGCCGTCCTCATGCTGCGCCAACTCCACTTCCCGCCCTGGCAGTACGGCCTCGCCTTCGCCGCCCCCTGCCTCGGCGGACTGATCGGCTCCCGGCTGGCCCGGCGCGTGGTGGCCCGCCACGGCCGGCACCGGGTCTTCCGGACCGTCGGCACCCTGCGCGCCGTCTGGCTGATCGGCCTGGTCCTCGTCCGCCCCGGCGTCGTCGGCCTACTCATCGTGATGGCCGTCGAGCTGGCGATCATCGTCAACATGAGCCTGTACAACCCGGTGCTCGCCACCTACCGGCTCGAACGCACCCCCAAGCACCTCCTCGCCCGCACCCTGTCCGCCTGGTCCATCGGCCAGCAGGCGTCCATCGCCATCTGCACCGCCCTCGGCGGTCTCCTCGCCGACACCACCGGCCCGCGCACCGCCCTCGCGGTCGCCGGACTGCTCATCCTGGCCACCCCGCTCCTCCTCCCCCGCCACGACCGGACGGCGGCGCCGCACCAGCCGGAACCGTCCCTCAGCCGCTCCTGACCCACCGGCGGCCGCCACCCGGCGACCGGCCGCCACCTCCTGTCCGACGGCGTCGCCGACCCGGCCCCCGGCCGCCACGACGTCCTGCTCCGCCAGGCCCTCCCCGGCCGGGCCCGCATCGTCGGCACCACCGAACGGAACGCCCTCCTCCAGGCCTGTGCCCCAGCACCGGGGCACAGGCCACCGCCCCAGTACCGGGACGCCGGACCGGCGGCTCCCGCACGGCCTCACCAATTCGGGTGAAGGTTCGCCCACCGACCGATGGGCCGGCGACCGGCCGCCGTAGCCTCGGTGGCGCCCCGTCGCCACCGAGGTGCGCGCTCCGGGCGAAGCCGCGGAATCCGTCGACTCGGAAGGCCCTCGACACCATGACCCGCTCATCGGACGAAAGCGACGAGACGACTGGCAGGCCCTCCCGCCGCCGGCTCCTCACGATCGGCATCGGCGCCGCCGTGGGGGCGGGGGTCATCGGCTCCGGCGCTCCCGCAGCGATCGCCAACGGCCCGTACGACCCGACCAGTTCGACGATCGCCACCAAGCTGAAGAACCTCAGCGGCCCCGTCGAGACCGGGCCGTTCGCCGCGCCGTGGACCGACCTCGGCATCCCCGTGCTGTGCCCGAACGGCACCATGCTCTTCGTCTGCGGCGACACCTTCGACGGCGGCCAGGTCGGCGCCACCGACTGGCGCGCCCCCGTCGGCCTGCGCTCCGGCAGCACGGACCTGAACAACCTCCGCATCGACGGCAGCGTCGGCGGCGGCCACGCCAACAGCCTCGTGGACGAGCCGCACAACCCGGTCGGCGACAAGTTCACCACCGCCATCCCGTCCGACGCGTTCGTCGTCGACGGCGTGATGTACATGCACCTCATGCGCGGCGTCATCTACGACACCCACCACACCGACTTCTGGCGCTCCACCGACAACGGAGAGACCTGGCAGTACCTGTGCCAGTGGCCCGGCGACCTGTACGGCGGCCAGTTCCAGCAGAAGACGTACGCCGTGGCCGACGACGGCTACTGCTACGTGCTCTCCACGGTCTTCAACCGCGAGGTGGAGTCAGGGATGCTGCTCCACCGGGTGCGGAAGGAGAGCCTCGGCAACCCGGACGCCTACGAGCCCTGGGGCTACGCCGACGGCGGCTGGCGCTGGAACGCCCCCGCCCCGACGACCGTCTTCGGCACCCGCAAGTGGGGTGAGATGTGCTTCCGCGCCATGGACGGCAAGTACGTCCTCACCTGGCTGAACATGGACCCGCTGTCGATCAGGGCGATGGTCTTCCCGCTCCCCACCTCGGACCTCACCAGGACCCTGGAACAGACCATGATCCTCCCCGGCACCCCCGGCCAGGAGGCCGCCAACCTCGTCGCCAGCCCGTACGGCGGCTTCGTCATCCCCGGCTCGACGTTCGGCGACTTCCACATCGTCGTCAGCCAGTGGTACGACCCGACGAACTACCGGATCATGCAGTACCGGATCAACATGCTCTCCTGAGCCCGTCGGTGCCTGGTCCCTCGACGGCTCGCTCCGAGCCGGGGCCGTGCGCCTGCCCTCATGTCCCTACCGGGGGCGTGGGGTTGGGCAACATGGGCTGGGGTCTGGGGCTGGGGTCTGGGGCTGGGGTCTGGGGCTGTTCTCTGCGGCGTGCTCCGGGCTGGCCCGGAGCACGCCGCAATCGCTTTCCCCGGGCCCCCGCCCCCGCCCCCGCCCCCGCCCCTCCCTCCACCTCCCCCACCCCTACCTCCTGCCCACCCCATCTCGTGGAGGGAAGAGGAGAGCGAGGGTCATCGGGGCGGGGCGCGGGGCTTGCGGGTGGAGCGCCCGGAGGAGGAGTGCCCCGAGCGGGTCGCGTGGGCGGGCTGGGGGTGGACGGCGACGGCGAGGGTGGACGGGGAGTCGCCGGTCACGGCGATGTCCCCCGCGCGGTCGGTTCGCAGGACGGTGGCACCCAGTGCCCGCAGGCGGTCGACCGTACGGGGTGACGGATGCCCGTACGCATTGCCCTCGCCGCAGGAGATCAGGGCGAGCCGAGGCCGCAGGGCGCCGGTCAGGTCCCAGTCCTGATGGGCCGAGCCGTGGTGGGCCACCTTCAGGACGTCGACCCGGCCCAGGCGGCCCACCAGGGCGGACTGGGCGGGCGGTTCCAGGTCGCCGAGCAGCGCCATCCGCAAGCCGCCGGCCAGCGACACCACCATGGCCACGCTGGCGTTGTTCGCACCTGGCGCGTCGACGACCGCTCCGGGATCGGGCCACACCACGTCCCAGGCCAACTCCGCACCGACCGAACGCCGTTCACCACGGCCCGCACGCAGCAGCGGTACAGCGGCCCCCGCCACCCAGGCCGTCACCCTGGCCACCTCGCCCGGCGGGTCGTCCAGCACCGTGCCCTCGACCGCGCCCACCTGGCGCCCCCGCAACACCCCTGGTACGCCCTCGACGTGGTCCGCGTGGAAGTGGGTCAGCATCAGGAGCGGCACCCTGGTGACGCCGAGTTCGCGCAGGCACCGGTCGGCGGCCTCCGGATCCGGCCCCGTGTCGACCACCACCGCACTGTCCGGAACACCGGTCGAAAGGGCCAACATGTCTCCCTGTCCGACGTCGCACATCGCCAGCCGCCACCCCGGCGGCGGCCAGCCCGTGGCGATCCGGGCAAGCTGCGGCGGGCGCAGCAGGACCGCCAGCAGCACCACCAGCAGGGTGCCCGTCACCAAAGCCCGGGCCCAGCGCCGCCGACCGCGCACCCGCCGGCCGGATTCCGTCCGCCGAGGCAACAGCAGAGGAGCTGCCCAGCAGGCGGCCAGGGTCACCAAGGCGACCGTGATCACCCCGAACCACCCGCCGGGCCAGGACAGTTGGCCGCCGGGCAGCTCGGCCCCGCGCCGTCCGACGAAGGCGAGCCAGCTGGCCGGCACCCCGGCCGGCTCGGCCAGCAGCCGGGCCAGGGACGGGAAGAACGGCTGCAGGGCGAGCACCCCGAAGCCGAGCAGTGTCGCCGGGGCCACCGCCAGCTCGGCCAGCAGGTTGCACGGGACGGCGACCAGGCTGATGTGTCCGGACAGCACCACCGTCACCGGCGCGCACAGCGCCTGCGCCGCCGCCGTGGCCGCCAGCGCACCCGCCAGGTGGTGCGGCCAGCGCCGGGCCCGCAGGGACTCGGCCCAGTGCGGACCGAGGACGAGCAGCCCGGCGGTGGCGAGCACCGAGAGCAGGAAGCCGTAGGAGCGGGCCAGAAACGGGTCCCACAGGACGAGGACCAGGACGGCCCCGGCGAGCGCGGGGACGGCCCTACGGGGGCGGCCGGTGGCCAGGGCCAGCATGCCGATGAGTCCTGTTCCCGCTGCCCGCAGCACGCTGGGCTCGGGCCGGCAGACGGTCACGAAGGCCAGCACCAACCCCGTGCCGAGCAGGGCGCTGGTGCGCAGCGACAGCCCCAGCAGCGCGGCCACCCCGCGCCGCTCCGGGGTGCCGGCCTGGCCGGGGGCGCCCAGCAGTACGCCGAGGACGATCGCCAGGTTGGCCCCGCTGACCGCCACCAGGTGCACCAGGTCGGTGGCCCGGAAGGCGTCCACCAGGTCGTCGGGCAGCCGCGAGGTGTCGCCGACGACCAGCCCGGGGAGCAGTCCGCGCGCGTCCGGCGGGAGCCCGTCACTGGCCGTGCGCAGCCCCTCTCGCAGCCGCCCGGCGATCCGCTGCGGCAGGTTGGGCGGTGCGAGCCGCCGGGGCGGGCCGTGGACGACCAGCAGCGCTGCGGACTCGGTGTCGTAGCCCTCCCCCGCCGACCGCACCTCGGCCTCGACGGACAGCCGCTCGGACGGCAGCAGCCGCAGCCAGGGCTTGCTCTCCGGCCCGCGGACCATGACGGTCACCGGGGTGTGTGTCCGGGTCGCCCGCCCGTCCGGGAGGACGGTGGCACGGTCGGCCACGGCCTCGACGGTGAGCAGGGTCTGTCCCCCGGTGGTGCCGCCCCGGGAGGTGTGGACCTTCGGGTCGCCCTCGACGGTCAGCTCCACCTCCACCGCCGGGGCGGGCTCGCCCGGGGACCGCGGGGTCGCCTGCTCGGCCGCGCGGGCGAGTTCCGGCAGGGGCCCCCGGTGCAGGTCGGCGGTGTGCAGCGGGGTCGCGATCGCGGCCGCCGCGCCGGAGAGCAGGACGGCCGCCAGCGCCACCGCGGCCCCGCGCCGACGCAGCAGGCCCGGTCGGGCGAGCAGCAGGACGGCCACGAGCACGGCGCCGCCGGCCAGCGAGAAGAGCGGCAGCTCGGTTCCCGGCCCGAGGGGCAGGAGCACCGCCGTGACCAGCCAGGCCGACACGGCGGGCAGCAGCAGCCGGAAGTCGGCACCCGAGGACCGGGCACGCGGGAGCGAAGCGGTGGTGGTGGCGGTGGTGGACAAGGCGGCTACCTCCCTTCGGGAGCCGGCGAGGCGGGAACGGAGCGACGCGGAAACGGAGCAACGCGGGAACAGGACGAGGCGGGAACGGCAGGGGCGGGAACGGCAGGGGCGTCAGAGGGTGAGGAGCGGACGGAGTTCCGCGAACGTTCGGGTGCCGATCCCGCTGACCTGCCGGAGCTGGTCGATCGAACGGAACGAGCCGTGCGAGGTGCGGTAGGCGAGGATGCGCTGGGCGAGGGTCGGGCCGACGCCGGGGAGGGAGTCGAGCTGTTCGAGGGTGGCGCGGTTGAGGCTGACGGGTGGTCGGGGCGCACCGGCGCCGGATAGTGCGCCCGCGCCGGCCGGGACCGGGACGGGAACCGGGGCCGGCACCTGCTCGCCGACCAGGATCTGCTCACCGTCCGTCAGGACGCGGGCCAGGTTGAGGCCTCGGGTGTCCGTCTCCGGCAGCGGGCCGCCGGCCGCCCGCAGGGCGTCGGCCACCCGTGATCCGCCGGGCAGGGTGTGCAGGCCCGGCAGGTGGACCCGACCGCCGATGTCGATGACCACGGCGGCCTCGGCCCCCGGGCCTGCGGCAGCCACCGGCGGACCGGCCCCGCTGCCGGGCGGGCCGTCGGTTGCCACCGGGCTCGATTCCGGCAGTGCCGAGGCCGCGGCCAGCGTCGGTACGGCCACCGCCTCCGGCCTGGCCAGCCAGAAGTGCTGCACCGCGTAGCCCACCGCGAAGAGCAGCAGGATCGTCAGCCCGGCCACCGCCCGCCGGTCGAGCGCCAGCACCGAGGCGAACCGCAGTCGCGCCCCGGCCGGTGACGGGTCGGGAAGCACCGCCGCGCCCGGAGGCGAAGCCGCCGTTGCGGGAGGCGCCTGAGCTGCAGGGGAGGACAGCACGGCAGCGGCCTGAGCGGCACCCACCAGCTCGTCGCCCGTCGGCAGCAGCGCCGCCATCCGCAGCCGCACCGTCTCGTTGATCGCTTGGCGCTCCGCCGCGCCCAGGCCCAAGGTCGTCATGGCGAGGACGCTAGGAGCCCTCCGGCGCGCGCGCAGGAATTACCGAAACCCTGTGGATAACCCGGGGCTGTGGATAAGAACGGTCACTCACACGAGTGACCACCCCATGCCGAAGTTGACCCACCTCACCCCCAGGACGCCCCACCCCAGGACGCCCCGGCCCCCGACGCCCAGCCCCCGACGCCCGGCACCACGACGCCCCGGCACCACCCCACCGCCCGCCTCAGCGCGGCGCGACCACCACCGCGAGCAGCCCCGGCCCGACGTGCGCGCCGATCACCGCCCCCACCTCGCCCACGTACAGCTCCCGTAGCCCCGGCACCCGCGCCCGCAGCCGCTCCGCGAGCGGCTCGGCCCGCTCCTCGGCCGCCAGGTGGTGCACGGTGATGTCCACCTCACCCTCCCCCGATCGCTCGACCGCGATCTCCTCCAGCCGGGCGATCGCCCGCGACGCCGTCCGCACCTTCTCCAGCGGCTCGATCCGCCCGCCGTCCAGGTGCAGCAGCGGCTTGACCGCCAGCGCCGAGCCGAGCAGCGCCCGCGCCGCCCCGATCCGCCCGCCCCGGCGCAGGTGCTCCAGGGTGTCCACGTAGAAGAAGCCGCTGGTCCCGGCCGCCCGCCGGGTCGCCGCCTCGGCCGCCTCCACCAGTCCCCGGCCGTCCGCGATCGCCTCGGCGGCCGCCAGCACCCCGTACCCGAGGGCCATGCCGACCAGCCGGCTGTCCACCACCCGTACCGGTACGGGCGCCTCGGCGGCCGCCAGCCGGGCGGCCTCGACCGTGCCGGAGAGCTCGCCGGAGATGTGTACCGACACGATGCCCTTCGCCCCTGCCTCGGCGGCCGCCCGGTAGGTGGCGGCGAAGGACTCCGGGTTGGGCCGGGAGGTGGTCACCCGCTGTTTGGCGCGCAGCGCCTCGGCGACCTCCTTCGGGGAGATCTCGACGCCCTCGCAGCGGACCGAGTCACCGACCGCGACGCTCAGCGGAACCACCGTGATCCCGTGCCGGTCGAGGGCGTCCTGCGGCAGATAGGCCGTGGAATCGGTGACAACTGCGAGGTCGGAGGGCATGAGGCGGAGGTTACTCCCCGTTCGTCCGGGAGGACAGCGCCCGCACGCGCTCCCCCGTGGACCCGCACGCACACCGCCCGCTAGGCCCGCACGCGCTCCCCCAAAGGCCCGAAAGCGCACCGCCCGGCAGGCCCGAACGCGCGCGCCCCGGGAGGCCCGGACATGGGCCGACCCCGGCCCCGGCCCGGACTCAGCCCGCCGACGGCCCCGCCGAGGTACCCGTCGACGGCTTCCGCAACCGCTGCGCCAGCTTCGCCAGCGGGTCGGCCAGCCCGAGCAGGTCCTCGGCGCTCGGCCGCCCCTTCCCGTCCGTCAGCCCGGCCCGAGCCACCCCGGGAGCACCCGCTGCCCTGGAAGCACCGGAACCACCAGCAGCCCCGGCACCAGAAGCACCAGTACCAGAGGCCCCGGACCCCGCCCCCGTGTCCCAGTGCCGCAGCGCCCCCGCCTCGCTCTCGCACTCCTGGCTCAGCCGGCTCAGCTCGTCGTCCGCGAACCGTTGCATCCGGTCCTGCGCCGCCCACCGCATGGTCTCCGCCGCGTGGGTGATCCGCTCCGCCCGTTCCCGCAGCTCAGGGAGCTTGGCGGCGATCCGGGCGGTGTCCGGCTCGCGTTCCAGCACCCGCAGCTCGCCGTCCAGTTCCGCCGCGTGCGCGTCGAGCCGGGTCAGCAGCGCGAGGGACTCGCCGAGCTGGCTGTCCCCGGCCAGACCGCCCTCCAGCACCTGCCGGGTGCCGTCCAGCGCGGTGCGCAGCTTGAGGCGGACGGTAGCGATCTGCGCGGGCGGGCCGATCTTGGTGTACGTCTTCGCCTTGAGGGTGGCGGTCTCGACGGCGCGCCGGGCGTTGGCCTCGTGTTTCCCGACCTTCGCGGCGACGGCCTTGGCCGCTTTGACCGTACCGACCACGGCCAGGACGAGCGTCGCGATCCCGAAGAGCAGGACCAAGCCGATCATCACGCCGAACACGTCCATCGCGCGCCACCTTCCGCCACCGATCCGGCCCCCAACGAGCCCAACGCGGGCCGCAATGCCGTGGGTTCCACGGTAGCCGCGATACCGGTCCGGAGGGCAGTGCGGAGGGGTCCGACGGACGGAGATCAGGGACAGATCCGGGATCTCCCCGAGGGCCTCACCCCCGCCCCTGCTCCCCACCTCACCCCACCCCACCCACGCACCAACTCAGCACTCAGCAACGCGGCAATGAGGCAATGAGGCCACACAAACCACCGGGCGGGCGCCCCGAAGGACACCCGCCCGGTCAGTCACCGCCCGAGGACCGGCCTCAGCCGGTCACGATGTTCACCAGCTTCGGCGCCCGGGCGATCACCTTCCGCACCGCCGCGTCGCCGATCGCCGCGACGACCGCCGGGTCCGCCAGCGCCAGCGCCTCCAGCTCGGCGTCCGTGATGCTCGGCGCGACCTCCAGCCGGGCCTTGACCTTGCCCTTGATCTGGACGACGCAGGTCACCGACTCGTCGACGACGTACGCCGGGTCCGCGACGGGGTAGTCGGTGTGCGCCAGCGACTCGCTGTGGCCCAGCCGACGCCACAGCTCCTCGGCGATGTGGGGGGCCAGCGGCGCGACCATCAGCACCAGCTGCTCGGCCACGGCCCGGGGCGTGGAGCCGCGCTTGACCAGGAAGTTGTTCAGCTCGATGGCCTTGGCGACGGCCGTGTTGAAGCGCAGCCCGGCCATGTCGCCGCGGATGCCGTCGATCGACTTGTGCAGGGCGCGCAGCGTCGCGTCGTCCGGCGCCTCGTCGGTGACGACCAGCTCGCCGGTGGTCTCGGAGACGACGTTGCGCCACAGCCGCTGCAGGAAGCGGTACGAGCCGACGACGGCCCGGGTGTCCCAGGGGCGGGAGACGTCCAGCGGGCCCATCGACATCTCGTACAGGCGCAGGGTGTCGGCGCCGTACTCGTCGGCGATGTCGTCCGGGGCGACGGCGTTCTTCAGGGACTTGCCCATCTTGCCGGCCTCGCGCTTGACCGCCTCGCCCTGCCAGAAGTACGTGCCGTCGCGCTCCTCGACCTCGGCGGCGGGCACCGGGAAGCCGCGCTCGTCGCGGTAGACGTCCGCGGTGATCATGCCCTGGTTGAACAGCTTGTGGAACGGCTCGACGGAGGAGACGTGGCCCAGGTCGTGCAGCACCTTGTGCCAGAAGCGCGCGTACAGCAGGTGCAGCACGGCGTGCTCGGCGCCGCCGACGTACAGGTCGGCGCCGCCGGCCGGCTTGGCCTCGGTGGGGCCCAGCCAGTAGCGCTCGTTGGCCGGGTCGACGACGGCGTCGGCGTTCGTCGGGTCGACGTAGCGCAGGTCGTACCAGCAGGAACCTGCCCAGTTGGGCATGGTGTTGGTCTCGCGGCGGTACGTCTTGACGCCGTCGCCCAGGTCCAGTTCGACGTTGACCCAGTCCTCGTTGCGGGACAGCGGGGTCTCCGGCGAGGAGGCGGCGTCGTAGGCGTCGTAGGTGCGCGGCGAGTAGTCGTCGACCTCGGGGACCTCGACCGGCAGCATCGACTCGGGCAGCGCGTGCATCACGCCGTCCTCGTCGTAGACGATCGGGAAGGGCTCGCCCCAGTACCGCTGACGGCTGAACAGCCAGTCGCGCAGACGGTAGTTGACGGTGCCCTCGCCGATGCCGCGCTCGGCCAGCCACGCGGTGACCCGCGCCTTGGCGTCCACGACGCTCAGCCCGTCCAGGGACAGGTCCCCTTCGGAGCGCGCCGAGTTGACGATGACCGAGTCGTAGGTGTCGAAGGCGTCGGCCCACTCCGCCGGGTCGGAACCCCGCCCGTCGGTGGGCTCGACGACGCAGCGCATCGGCAGCGCGAAGGCGCGGGCGAAGGCGAAGTCGCGGTGGTCGTGGGCGGGGACGGCCATGATGGCGCCGGTGCCGTAGCCCATCAGCACGTAGTCGGCGATGAACACCGGGACGGACTCGCCGCTGACCGGGTTGACGGCGTAGGCGCCGGTGAAGACACCGGTCTTGACCTTGGCCTCGACCTGGCGCTCGACGTCCGACTTGGCGGCGGCCGTGGCGCGGTAGGCGGCGACGGCCTCGGCGGGGGTGGCGGCGCCGCCGGTCCACTCGGCGGGGACGTCCTCGGGCCAGGCGGCAGGGACGATCGAGTCGACCAGGCCGTGCTCGGGCGCCAGCACCATGTAGGTGGCGCCGAACAGGGTGTCGGGCCGGGTGGTGAAGACGGTGATCTTCCCGCCGTCGACGGCGAAGTCGACCCGGGCGCCCTCGGAGCGCCCGATCCAGTTGCGCTGCTGCAGCTTGATGGCCTCGGGCCAGTCCAGCAGGTCCAGGTCGGCGATCAGGCGGTCGGAGTACGCGGTGATGCGCATCATCCACTGGCGCAGGTTGGACTTGAACACCGGGAAGTTGCCGCGCTCGGAGCGGCCGTCCGCGGTGACCTCCTCGTTGGCCAGCACGGTGCCCAGGCCGGGGCACCAGTTGACCGGCACCTCCTTGGCGTACGCCAGGCGGTACTCGCCCAGCAGCTCGTCGCGCTCGCCGGCGGACAGCGCGGCCCAGGCGCGGCCGCCCGGCACCTCACGGGCGCCGGACTCGAACGCGGCGACCAGCTCGGCGATCGGACGCGCCCTGCCCGCCTCCTGGTCGTACCAGGAGTTGAAGATCTGCAGGAAGATCCACTGCGTCCAGCGGTAGTAGTCCGGGTCGATCGTGGAGATCGAGCGGCGCGGGTCGTGGCCCAGGCCCAGCCGGCGCAGCTGGTGGCGCATGTTGGCGATGTTGGCCTCGGTGGAGACCCGCGGGTGGGTGCCGGTCTGCACGGCGTACTGCTCGGCGGGCAGGCCGAAGGCGTCGTAGCCCAGCGTGTGCAGCACGTTGTGGCCGGTCATCCGCTGGTAGCGGGCGAAGACGTCGGTGGCGATGTAGCCCAGCGGGTGGCCGACGTGCAGGCCCGCGCCCGAGGGGTACGGGAACATGTCCATGATGAAGCTGTGCGGCTTCGCGGCGACGTCACCGGCGGACGGGTCGGCCAGCTCACCGGCGGGGTTGGGGGCGTGGAAGGTGCCCTCCTTCTCCCAGATGTCCTGCCAGCGGGACTCGATCTCCGCCGCCAGCGCGGCGCTGTACCGGAACGGCTCGGTCGCGGTCTCGGCCGCGCCGGACGCAGGGGTCGTCTCGCTCATCGTCCTTCAAGCTCCATCGGTGTCAGTTGGCGAACCGCGCGACGCGGCCGACCGTGGACCCGTCCCACGACGCGGGCGGGGGCGGAAAACAAAAAATCCCCTCGCAGGAGGGGACGCCACGCCGACTCCGGCACCGCCCTGGGGCGCAGCCGGTCCTGGTCAGCGCGGCCGGCTAAGGAGCAGGCGCACGGTTCGCATGGGCTCAGGGTACCGCAAGCAGGTCAGGGCACTCCTGGCCGTCCCACCCACGGAGCCCCGGGACGCCGCGGGACTCCCGAGGACGCCCCGCCCCCGCCACGGACCCCTCACCCCCGTCCGCGGACCCGTCACCGCACCCCCGCCCGGACCCCCCCCCCCCGCCCCCCCCCCGCCCCCCCCCCCCCCCCCCCCCCCCCCCCCCCCCCCCCCCCCCCGCCCCCCCCCCCCCCCCCCCCCCCCCCCCCCTCGGCGCGCTGGCGCGCGGTGAACGTCCCCAAGCGCCCCGGGCTGTACCGCCTCTGGTCGCTCCAGGCCCTGGCCCGCGGCGCCGACGGCCTCCTGCACTTCCAGTGGCGCGCCTCGGTGGCCGGCGCCGAGAA
>NZ_MECK01000091.1 GCF_014596465.1 Streptomyces sp. CBMA123
GGCGCCGGGTGCGGCGCCGGGTGGGGGCGGGCGTGGCGGTGCGGGCCGGCGGTGTGGGCGGCCTGGCCGTCCGGCGCCGCGCACCAGCGGTCCAACCTGGTGTTCGACCTGCGGAAGGGCCGGTGCCAGAGCCGTTCGAGGCGAGTGCGGGGTGCCGTCATGGGGCCGACGCTACCGACGGCTCGCTTCCGGCCGGTTACGTGATCGTGAACGCACGAATGCCTGGAGGTTCGCCGGCGTCCCACCGGGACGGCCCCGGCACAGGTCCAGACCGGTGCCTCATGCGGTCGGGACGGCGGGCGGCCGGCGGTGGAGTCCATGCCCGGCGCTCCTGGTGAGCAGGTCCGCCGGGGCCGGCACCTCGCTGCCGCTGCAAGTGGTCTTCGAGTGCCCGAGGCTGGCGGACCTGGCCGCCCGGATATCCGCCCGGACATCCGCCTCGGACGACGCGGCGGCCTCGCGACTGGTGCCGCTGCAGACCGGGCGCGGCCGGCCGGTGTTCTGCTGGCCCGGACTGGGCGGCTACCCGATGAACCTGCGGCTGCTCGGCCGGGAGGCGAGCGACGGCCGCGCCTTCTACGGCGTGCAGGCGCACGGCATCAACGAGGGCGAGACGCCCTACGCCACCATCCGGGAGACGGCCGCCGCCGACGTCGCCGAGCTGTGCCGGGTGCAGCCCGAGGGCCCGTACACCCTGTGGGGCTACTCCTTCGGCGCCCGGGTCGCCTTCGAGGCCGCCTGGCAGCTGGAGCAGGCCGGGCAGCGGGTCGAGGAACTGCTGCTGATCTGCCCCGGCAACCCGGAGGTCCGGCAGGCCGACGGCCGGCGGTACGGCCGGGAGTCCTCGTACGCCAACCCCGGGTACGTGACCATCCTGTTCTCGGTGTTCGCCGGCGCGATCAGCGGGCCCGAGCTGGAACGCTGCCTCGCGGAGACCATCGACGAGTCCACCTTCGTGGCCTGCGTGCACCGGATGCTGCCCGCGCTGGGCGCGGAGGTGATCCGCCGGAACACCCGGATCGTGGGCGAGACCTACGAGTTCGAGTACAGCTTCCGCGAGCTGGCCGAGCGGCGGCTGGCGGCGCCGGTGACCGTCCTCACGGCCTCCGGCGACGACTACTTCTTCATCGAGGGCAGTACCGGCTGCTCGGCCGCTCCGCCCACCACGGTGGAACTGGCCGGGGACCACTACGGGGTGCTGAAGGAGCACGGGGTGCTCGAACTCGCCGCTGCCATCCGGGCGGTGAGGCGGAGGGTGCCCTGGTGGCCGGCGGCTGACGCGGACACGCTCACGGATGGCCCAGGATCCGTGACCGCGGGAGCCCCTTCGGATAGGGATGGCTCGGCTTTCCGCCGAACCCGTCTCGATCCGAAGGGGCTCCCCGATGCTCTCGAAGAACTCCGCACTGGCCACCGCCTGTTGTGCCCTGCTGCTGGCCGCGCCGCTCGCCCTCGCCCAGTCGGCCGCCGCCGACACCGGCAACAACGGCCCCAAGACCCCGCAGGAGGCGGCCGCCTGCAAGAGCGTCACCGGCGCCCTGCTCGGCGGCTTCGGCAGCATGCTGGGCAACGCCGTGTGCGTGGTGCAGCCGGCCGGCCAGGGCTGAGCCGCCGAGCGAGTGCCAGGTGGACCGGCGGGCGCCCGATCAGGCGCCCGCCGCCTGCCCGGCCCCGGCCACCACCGGCACCCTCACCCCCGCCGCCACCGCGGCGGCGATACTCCGGCGATCCCATGCTGCACACCCGCTCCCTGCTCCGTCCTGGCCGTCCTCGGGCCGGCCCGTCCGATCCGGGGGTGTGTCGGCCGGGCCACCCGCCGCGGGACCGCCGGTGCACGTCGGTCGGATCCGTACGGCGGCTGCGGACCATTCGCGTGCTGACGTAACATCCGGCGATCCTGTGAACGTTCGTCGATGTGGAGGGGGAGAGATGGCGGACACGGAGAACGACCAGCCGTCCGAGAGAGCCGGCGGCCTGCAAGCGATCTGGGCCAACACCCTGGAGCCGGTGGCCCCGCTGCCCTGGTACCGCAAGGTGTCCGGCAAGGCCGTGGCGGTCGCCGCGGTCGTCGTCGGCCTGCTCACCGCGCTGACGGTGGCCGCCGTGACCGGCGCCGGGGCCCCGCCCGCGCACCGGATCGCCCTGGCGGACCGGATCGGCGACCAGGAGCGGATGCCGGACGACCAGGTGGTCACGGCCGAACGCGGCCGCCTCCAGAAGAACCTGACCGCGTTGAGCCGCTACCGCGATGTGTCGGTGGCGGGCTACGGCGCCGCCGGCTCGGGCCGGAGCACCCTGCTGGTCGCCGGGATGACCGGGAGCTTCCCGGACGCCCGGGGGGAGTTGGACCGGCAGTTCGGCGCGGTCTGGGGGTCCGACGTGTCCAGCGATCCCGACGGGAGCAGCGAGAGCATCCGAGGCCGCCGGGACTACCCGGCCGGCCCGCTCGGCGGCGCGCTCGACTGTGCGGTCCTGGGCGGTCCGACCGATGCCCGGACGATCTGCGTCTGGGCGGACGGCACCACCGTCGGCGGCGTCATCGACGGGACGGGTGAGACCCGCCCGGAGGACCTGGCCAAGCGCGCCCTGGAGATCCGCACGGCCGTCGAGGTCGAGGCCGAGGACTGACCGGCGGGCGTCGAGCGGTCCGGGCCTAACGGTCCGGGCCCAGCGGTCCGGGCCTAGCGGTCCTCGTCTACGCGGTCCTGGCCGCCCGAGGGCAGCCGGCTCTGCGGACGCCGCAGGCTACGGCCGGTAGGAGGCTGGGCCTGCCAGCAGGGAGGGTGCCGGTCGTGGCGCCGGACCGGCCGGCGGCGGACGATGGAGGCAGCGGCGGAGCCCCGATCCGAGGGCCGGTCGGCCGCACATCCCTGCGTTCCGGTCGCGCCGGTGTCGGCGCGCCGGGGATATGGAGTCGGGTCATGAAGGAGTTCCTGGTCGAGATCACCACCCAGGTGCCCGAGGGCACCCCCGCCGAGGAGGTGGACCGTCGCCGCGCCGCCGAGGCGGTCCGCGCCCGCGAGCTGGCGGCCTCCGGCCGGCTGGCCCGGCTGTGGCGGCCGGTGGGCGAGCTGCGCAGCATCGGCCTCTGGCGGGCGGCCGACGAGGCGGAGCTGCGGGCCGAGGTGCTCGGCAGCCTGCCGATGGCGCCCTGGATGACGGCCGTGGTCACCGCGCTGGAACCACACCCCAACGACCCGGGCGTGCGCTCGTGACGACCGGTTGGATATCCGCGGTCGAAGGGCGAACGGCCGTCGGCTCGCCGTGGCCGCAGCTCACCCGGGCCGGTGCGGCGCTGGCCGCCGGGATGGGGGTCGGCCGGTGGTCGTCGCACCGCTGCTCCACCACGGCTACCAGCAGGCGTTGTTGCTGGCGGCGGGCGTGGTCGCGGCCGGGGCCCTGGCGGCGACGGCGCTGCCCGCCGAGGGCTGACGGGGTCGGTGCCGGTGAGGCGATCCGGGGTGGGGCGCGTCGGGGTCGTTCCGCCGCTCGCCGTCGGGTTGCCGGCGGCGGGGCCGGTCAGGTGATCCGGGTCGGGCTGTCCGTGAGGGTGTGGCCGGTGGCGGTGAGCAGGGTGGTGAGGGCGGTGGGGGTCAGTGAGCCCGGGGTGCGGAGGAAGAGTTCGTCGGCGGTGGGGTGGGGGTGGCGGGAGAGGAGGGTGATCCGGTGCTCGGCGAGGGTGCTGCCGGTGTGGGCGAGGGTGGTGGTGCGGACCCGCCACAGGGTGGTCGGGGGCGGGGCGTGGGGGGACCACCAGGTGTGGAGGAGGGCGGCGGCGAGCAGCGCGAGGGCGGAGCCGGCGAGGACGATCGGGCCGTCGGAGCCGTGCAGGACGACCTTCGCGATCAGGTCGGCGGCGGTGACGGAGAGGAAGGCGGCGGCGAGTTCGACGGTGTCCCGGCGCCAGCGACGGGCACGGTGGACGGAAGGCTTCGAGTGCTCCATGGCCTCCACCGTGCCCGACCGGTGTTTCCCGGTCACGAACCCGCCGTCACCTGGCCGTTAAGGTCCGCCGGGGTGTGTTACGGCTGCAGCTCGCGGGCCGCGGCCTTGACCTCGGCGAGCAGCAGCCGCAGGTCGTCCTCGGTGGTCGCGGGGTTGAGCAGACAGGCGCGGAGCATCTCGTGGGCGCCGAGCAGGGCGCCGGTGACGAAGACCCGGCCGCGCCGCTGGACGGCGACCGGCAGCTCGCGGTTGAGGGCGTCGCGGGCCGCTTCGTCGCGTCCGGCCGCCCGGTGGCGGAACGCCACGATGGAGGTCTGCACCTCCGCCAGCAGCTCCAACTCCTCGTCGGCCTGGACGAGTTCGCCGAGCCGACGGGCGAGTGCGGTGCACCGGGCGATGTCCTCCACGAGGCCGGCGCGGCCGCGGTGGGCGATGGTGGCCCAGACCTTGAGGGCGCGGAACGGGCGGGTCTGCTCGGTGCCGTACTCGGAGAACCAGCCGAGCTCCCCGGCCGCCTCGTCGCGCAGGTAGGAGGGGACGAGGCTGAACGTGCCGCGCAGTTCCTCGGTGTCGCGGACCAGGGCGCAGCCGCAGTCGACCGGGACGCCGAGCCACTTGTGCGGGTCGAGGGCGAGCGAGTCGGCGCGCTCCAGGCCCGCGTAGCGGTGGGCGATGGCCGGGTCGAGCCGGCCGAAGGCGCCGTACGCGCCGTCCACGTGCAGCCACAGGCCCTGTTCCCGGCAGAGGTCGGCGAGCGGCTCGAAGGCGTCCACCGCACCGGTGCCGACGGTGCCGGCCGAGGCGACCACCAGGAAGGGCAGCAGTCCGGCGGCGCGGTCGCGCCCGACGGCGGCCCGCAGCTCGGCGGGGTCGAGGCGGCCGTCGGGGCCGGTGGCGACGGTGCGCAGGTGCCGGCTGCCGAGGCCGAGGAGTTCGGCGGCCTTGCGGACGCAGGAGTGGGTCTCGCCGGTGACGTAGCCGACCAGCGGCGGCAGGCCGGTCAGGCCGTCCTCGCGGACGTCGTGGCCGGCCCGGCGGGCGGCGCGGTTGCGGGCGGCGGCGAGGCAGACGATGGTCGCCATCGAGGTGCCGGAGGTGAGCAGTCCGCCGCCGGCCGGGTGCGGGAAGCCGACGAGTTCGGCGATCCAGCGGACGACGGCGCGCTCCAGGTGGACGTCGGCGTGGTCGCCGCCGGCCGAGCTGGGGTTCATCGCGGCGGCGGCGAGGGTGGCGAGCACCCCGGCGGGGGCGGGGGCGGAGTTGACCCAGCCGAAGAAGCGCGGGTTGCCGTTGCCCATGGGGTACGGGAGGACGTCCCGCGCGATGGCGGCCGGCAGTTCGGCGAGCGGGCGGCCCCGGGCGGGCAGCGGGGCGTCGAGCAGGGCCTGCCGGGCGGTGTCGTCCATCGGCTGCCAGACCGGGCGGGCGGGCAGTTCGGCGAGGTAGTCGGCGACCAGCTCGGCGGTGGCGTGGGCGGCGCTGCGGAAGTCGGCGCTGCGGAAGTCGGCGCCGCGGAAGTCGGCGCTGCGGAAGTCGGCGCCGCGGAAGTCGGCGCCGCAGGGGTTGCTGCTGCGGGGGTCCTCGGTGGTCATGGCGTGCTCCAGGAGGCCGGGGCGGACTGGGCCAGGCGCGGCGTCCTCGGCGCACCCTGATCAGGCGATGGTCGGGTGATCCTACGCAAGCGGGCCCGCGCCGTGCGGCGCGGGCCCAGCAGCCGGGACGGGGACGATCGGTCCGGCGGTCGGTCGGACGATCGGTCCGGCGGTCAGTCGAGCGAGGCGGAGAGCCCGCCCGCGGAGCGGCAGTAGCCCTGCATCTCCTTGCTGGTGATCTTCGCGCAGAGCCGCCCGGCCGCGCCGCCGTCCGTGTAGTTGACGGTGTAGTAGCTGACCAGCCCCTCCGCGCAGGCCTTGCGCTGCCAGCCGTCGGCGGCGGTGGCGCACTGCTGGGCGGCCCAGTCCTCGCGGTCCAGGTTGTACTTCATGGTCCGGGAGCCGACGCCCCGGCTGCAGTCCACCGCCCCGCCGCCGGCCTTGCCGTTGAGGCACCACTTGAGGGCGTCGGCGTAGACCTCGGGGTGGTTCGGGTAGTCGTGCGAGGACAGGTAGAAGGTCGGGGCGTAGAAGAAGCAGGCGGACTGGAACAGCGAGGGCTGGTCCTTGCACGGGTACAGCGGGTCCTGGGCGAGCTTGTCGGCGGGCAGGTTGGCCTTGGCCTGCTCGTCCTCCTCGTCCGGGCCGAAGAGCTGCATGAACAGGCCCTCGGAGCAGCGGATCCGGTTCTGGTCGCTGGTGAACTTGTTGCACAGGTCGCGCGCCTTGGCGACGTCCTGCTTGGCGACGAACATCGTGCCGTGGCCGACGCCGTGGATGCAGGGGCCGCTGTTCTTGGGGGCGCACAGCTTGAGCAGGTCCACCTCGGGCTGGGTGGAGGCGTTGAGCATCTCCTCGACCGCGCCGTGCAGGTAGCCGGCCGCGCAGGTCTCGTGCGGGTAGGAGATGACCTTCTGGAAGTCGGCGTTGAAGCGCTTGACCGCCGCGTGGCCGAGCTCGTGCGCGATCGGGTGGCAGAAGCGCACGGTGTACGGCTTCTCCTTGGTGATCCGGTCGAGGTCGGCGAGGGCGACGCCGGGGTCGGTGGCGTCCATCTCGGCCATCATCTTGTTGCGCAGCGTCGAGCGGGTCCACACCGCCGGGTCGCCGGTCGGGGTGGCGCTCGCGGCGCCGGCCGTGACCGGCTGGGTGCCGGGGACCCCGGGAGCCGTGGGGGTGGCGGGTGACGTGGTGGCCGCGGCGGGCGACCAGTCGGTGACGGCCACCGAGCCGAGGCCCAGGACGCCCAGGAGCACGGCGGTGAGAATCGCGAAGACTCGCGGCTGCATGACGGGATCCCCCGGCGGATCGAGGTGAACGGTTCCTCCCATCCTGACGGCACGGGGGCGGGATTCCGCGTTTTCGCCCGCCATTCGGGAGGTGTCGGCGACGCTACCGCATCGTCCGGACGCCCCGGTGGGGCGGGCCGGGCTCCGATGGTCGAGGGAGCCCGACGGTCGACGACCCGTGCGGGGTGGTCAACCGTCGGCCGGGGGCTCCGGTTCCCGCCGTTCACCCGGACGGCGCAACGGCCCGTCCGGGTGAGGGGGATGCCGCGCCGTCGGGGAAGGGGTGTCAGAGCTCCAGCGTCACCTGGTAGTCCGTCAGCCAGGCGTCGAGGTCCAGCGCGAGGTCGACGGCCAGCCGGACGGACTGGGGGTCGGTGTCCGGGGCGAGCGCGTCGTTCAGCCGCCGCCGGTCGAGCAGGTCGAGGGCCGGGGACTTCCGCTCGGCGGCGAGCCGGGCGAGTTCGGCGCGCAGCTGCGCCGGGTAGAGCGGGTCCATCGACACCGGGTACGGGCTCTTCACCCGATCGGCGACCGCGGCCGGCAGCACGTCCCGGACGGCGGCGCGCAGCAGGCTCTTCTCCCGTCCGTCGAAGGCCTTCATCGCCCACGGTGTGTTGAAGACGTACTGGACCAGCCGGTGGTCGCAGAACGGCACCCGCACCTCCAGCCCGTTGGCCATGCTCATCCGGTCCTTGCGGTCGAGCAGGATGCAGACGAAGCGGGTCAGGTTGAGGTACGAGATCTCGCGCATCCGCCGCTCCAGCGGGTCGGCGGAGTCCAGGTGCGGGACCTCGGCGAGCGCCTCGCGGTACCGGGCCCGGCGGTAGCCGTCCAGGTCGAGCTTGCGGAGCAGTTCGGCGTCGAGCAGTCGCTCGCGCGGGGCGGAGCCGGCGCCGGCGATGGCGGCGACGCTGGCGGCCCAGGGGAAGTCGTCGGTGGCGATGGCCGCGGGGTCGTGGAACCAGCGGTAGCCGCCGAAGAGTTCGTCCGCGGACTCGCCGGACAGTGCGACGGTGGAGTGGCGGCGGACGTCCCGGAAGAGCAGCAGCAGCGAGACGTCCATGTCGCCGACGCCGTTCGGCAGGTCGCGGGCGCGCACCGTGGCGGAGCGCAGGGCCGGGTCACCGAGTTCGGCGGCGTCCAGCTCGATCACGCTGTGGTCGGCGCCGACGTGGTCGGCGAGCAGCCGGGCGAACGGCCCGTCCTGGGACTGCCGGACGGGGTCGGCGTGGAAGTCCTCGGGCCGCCTGGCGAAGTCCACCGCGAAGGAGCGCACCGGGCCGGCGCCGGCGGCGGCCAGCGTCCGGGCGGCGAGGGCGGTGACGGCGCTGGAGTCCAGGCCGCCGGAGAGCAGCGAGCACAGCGGCACGTCCGCGTCCAGCTGGCGGTGGACGATGTCGTCCAGCAGCGCCCGGACGGTGGCGATCGTCGACTCCAGGCTGTCGGTGTGCTCGCGCGCCTCCAGGGCCCAGTAGCGGCGCACCGAGACGCCGCCGCGGCGCACCCGCACCACGTGCCCGGGCCGGACCTCCAGGACGTCCCGGTACGGGGTGAGGCCGGGGGTGCGGGTGTGGGCGAGCAGTTCGCGCAGCCCGTCCAGGTCGACCACGGCGCGGACCGACGGGTGGGCCAGGATCGCCTTCATCTCGGAGCCGAACACCACGCCGTCCGGGGTGCGGCGGTAGTACAGCGGTTTGACGCCCATCCGGTCGCGGACCAGCAGCAGTTCCTCGCGCCGGGCGTCCCAGATCGCGAAGGCGAACATGCCGTTCAGCCGCTCGGCCAGAGCCTCGCCCCATTCCAGGTAGGCGTGCAGCACGACCTCGGTGTCGCTGCGGGTGCGGAAGCGGTGGCCGGCCGCCTCCAGTTCCGCGCGCAGCTCGCGGTGGTTGTAGACCTCGCCGCTGTAGCTGAGCACGGCCAGCGGGCGGCCGTCGTGCTCGACGGCCATCGGCTGGACGCCGCCCTCGATGTCGATCACCGCGAGGCGGCGGTGGCCGAGCGCGGCGTGCGGCTCGAGGTGGACGCCCCCGGCGTCGGGGCCGCGGCAGATCTGGGTGGCCGTCATCGCGTCGAGGACGTTCCGTTCGGCGGTCAGGTCGCGGTCGTAGGCGACCCATCCGGTGATCCCGCACATCAGCAAGCCCTCCGGTCTTCGGCTAGGTGTGCCGGAGATCACGCTAAGGGCGGAATCGGCATGGCATCAAGAGTCCGTCGGGAAGGTGGCAGCAGGGGGTCCGATTGGTTACCTGGGCCGAAAGTCGTGAAGTCTGCCCGATTTCGGGCAAGATCTTTGGCTTCGGCGAGCGACGCGACCTAGAGTTCTCAGTCGTGCCGAGCTCATCCCACCCTCACGAAGACCTCCTCGCCCACCTCGCCCGGACCAGCCCGCTCGGGCCCCGGGAAGCGGCGCGGGTCGTGGCGGAGGTGCTGGCGTACTTCTCCGAGACCACCGAGGAGTACGTCCGTCGCCGCCACGGCGAGCTGCAGGCACGAGGCCTCACCAACGAACGGATCTTCGCCCGGCTCGCCGAGGAGCTGCCCGGCCGCCGCGTCGCGGCGCCGGAGCTCTCGGCCCGCCAGCTGCGCCGGATCGTCTACGGCTGAGCCCGGTCCCATCCCTACTTCTGGAGGAGTCCACGCATGTGCGGAATCGTGGCCTACATCGGCCCCAAGGACGCGACCCCCTTCCTGCTGGAAGGGCTCGCCCGGCTGGAGTACCGCGGCTACGACTCGGCCGGCGTCGCCGTCGCCGGACGCACCGGCGGGCTCAAGCTCCGCAAGGTCAAGGGCCGGGTCGCCGACCTCGCCGCGGCCGTACCGGCCCGCTTCAAGGGCGGCACCGGCATCGGCCACACCCGCTGGGCCACCCACGGCGTGCCCAGCGACGCCAACGCCCACCCGCACCTGGACAACGCCGAACGGATCGCCGTCGTCCACAACGGCATCATCGAGAACGCCGACGAACTGCGCGCCAAGCTGACCGCCGACGGCGCGGTGTTCCGCTCCGAGACCGACACCGAGGTGCTCTCCCACCTGATCGCCGCCCACGCCACCGAGGGCGTCGAGCTGGAGGACGCCGTCCGCGCCGCGCTCGGCCGAGTCGTCGGCACCTACGGCATCGCGGTGCTGGACTCCGCGCAGCCCGACCGCATCGTGGTCGCCCGCAACGGCAGCCCGATCGTGCTCGGTATCGGCGAGAAGGAGATGTTCGCCGCCTCCGACGTCTCCGCCCTCGTCCGCTACACCCGCCAGGTGGTGCACCTGGAGGACGGCGAACTCGCCACCGTCCGGGCCGACGGCTTCCGCACCTTCACCGCGGACGCCCGCACCACCCACCGCCAGCCGTCCACCGTCGACTGGGAGATCGACTCCTTCGACACCGGCGGCTACGAGCACTACCTGCTCAAGGAGATCCACGAGCAGCCCGGCTCCGTCGAGCGCACCCTCAGCGGCCGGCTCGACGAGCGCTTCAGCACCGCCCACCTCGGCGGCCTCAACCTGGACGCCCGGGAACTGCGCGAGATCCGCCGGGTCAAGATCCTCGGCTGCGGATCCGCCTACTACGCGGGCGAGATGGGCGCGCAGCTGATCGAGGAACTCTCCCGGATCCCCGCGCACAGCGAGCCTGCCTCCGAGTTCCGCTACCGCAACCCGGTGATCGAGGCCGACACCCTGTACGTCGCGGTCAGCCAGTCCGGCGAGACCTACGACACCCTCGCCGCCGTCCAGGAGATCAAGCGCAAGGGCGGTCGCGTCCTCGGCGTCGTCAACACCGTGGGCAGCGCCATCGCCCGCGAGTGCGACGGCGGCATCTACCTCCACGCCGGGCCCGAGGTCTCCGTCGCCTCCACCAAGGCGTTCACCTCCACGGTGGTCGCCTTCGCCCTGCTCGCCCTGCACTTCGGCCGCATCCACGACCTCTCGCCCGCCGACGGCCGCCGGATCGTCTCCGCCCTCCAGGCCCTGCCCGACCAGATCCGCGAGGTGCTCGAGCAGAGCGACGCGATCGCCGAACTCGCGGGCGAGTACGCCGACTCGACCGGCATGATGTTCATCGGCCGGGTCCGCGGCTACCCCGTGGCCCGGGAGGGCGCGCAGAAGCTCAAGGAGATCTCCTACGTCCACGCCGAGGCCTACCCGGCGAGCGAGCTCAAGCACGGCCCGCTGGCCCTGATCAGCCCCGAACTGCCCACCGTCGCCCTCGTCCCGGACGACGAACTGCTCGACAAGAACCTCACCACCCTCGGCGAGATCAAGGCCCGCTCCGGCCGCGTCATCGCCGTCGCCCACCGCCGGCCCGAGGACAAGCTCGTCGACCACTGCATCCTGGTTCCCAAGAGCGAGCCCGAGCTGGACCCGCTGCTCCTCAACATCCCGCTCCAGCTGCTCGCCTACCACGCGGCGGTCGCCCTCGGCCGCGACGTGGACAAGCCGCGCAACCTGGCGAAGAGCGTGACGGTGGAGTAAGTCCCGCGTTTCGTACGGTGGTTGGGCCCGGTCGCGGTGGTTGCTGCGACCGGGCCTCGTCGCGGTCAGAAGACCGAGCAGCCCGAGAGGGTGGTGAGGGTGTCCAGGGCGGTGACGGCGGCGACGGAGTTGCCGGCCTGGTCGAGGCGGGGGCCCCAGGCGCAGACGGCGGCGCGGCCGGGGAGTATGGCGAGGACGCCGCCGCCGACGCCGCTCTTGCCGGGCAGGCCGACCCGGAAGGCGAACTCGCCGGCGGCGTCGTAGGTGCCGCAGGTGAGCAGGACGGCGTTGATCCGCTTGGCCTCGCTGCGGGTCATCAGACGGGTGCCGTCGGTGCGGACGCCGTAGCGGGCGAGGAAGGCGCCGGCCAGGACGAGGTCGCGGCAGCTGGCGGCGACGGCGCAGTGGGCGTAGTAGTGCTCCAGCACGGTGTCGACAGGGTTCCGCAGGTTGCCGTGGCTGGCGATGAAGTGGGCGAGCGCGGCGTTGCGGTGGCCGTGCTCGGCCTCGGACGCGGCGACCACGGGGTCGGTGTCCAGCAGCGGGTTGCCGGACTCGCGGCGCAGGAACTGCCGGACCGCGCCGGAGGCGTCGCCGGTCAGGGACTGCAGGCGGTCGGTGACGACCAGGGCGCCCGCGTTGATGAACGGGTTGCGCGGGATGCCGTGCTCGGTCTCCAGCTGCACCAGCGAGTTGAAGGGGTTGCCGGAGGGCTCGCGGCCGACGCCCCGCCAGAGCCCCGCGCCGCCGTCGCTGCTGTAGGCGAGGGCGAGGGCGAGTGAGAACAGCTTGGAGACGCTCTGGATGGAGAAGGGCTGCTCCCAGTCCCCGACGCCGTACAGCTCGCCGTCGACGGTGGCCACGGCCATGCCGAAGGCCTCCGGGTCGGCCTCGGCGAGGGCCGGGATGTAGTCGGCGACGCGGCCCCGGCCCGTGGTCGCCCGGGCGGCCGCCTCGGCGGCCTCCAGGAGGGCCGGGTAGTCGAGGTTCTCCACATCGAACAAGGTTCTTCACTCCACGCGCGGACGGTAGGGACACGATCGGGACCGGGGCGCCGTGCGGCGGTACCCGGTCCGACCAGTGATTATCCGGGTCCGGGGGAGTGCCGTGGCGGTCAGGGCGCGTTGCTCGGCGCCTGGGCCGGCGGGCCGGTCAGCAGGGTGCCGGTCTCGGAGTAGGGCCAGCCGTTGGGGGCGCAGCCGTGCAGGCCCTTGATCTGCTGCATCATCACCGGCGCCGGGGCGCCCGGGCCGGGGCAGTCGACATGCCCGTTGCCGAGGATGTGGCCGACCTCGTGGTTGATCGCCAGCGCGTGGTACAGCTCCGGCCGGCCCTGGTAGAACTCGGACAACTCCGTCCACCGCTTGAGGTTGATCACCACCTGGTGCTGGACGCCGCAGTTCACCCAGCTGCCGGTGTCCAGCCCGTACTGGCCGCAGATCCGGTCGGTGGACTGCGGGGTCGCCAGGTAGACCGTGAAGTCCACCGGGTCGGCGGGCATCCGCTGGAAGGACGCGGTGTTCCCGGCCGCCCAGCCGCGCCGGGTGTCGCCGAGGACCGCGTCCACCTCGGCGGCGAACTGCGCCGGGCTCTCCGCGATCCCGTCCTCCACCCGCACCTTGTAGCGGTACAGGTGCTCCCCGGTGCCGAACCGCTCGGAGCCGCCCGGAGCGGTGGTGAAGGCCAGCGGCGCGGGCTCGTGGTGCCAGGGCTGCCACCACAGCAGGCCGGCGGTCACCGCCGCGACCAGCGCCAGGGCGAGCGCGGCGTGCCGTATTCGACGGGACAGGGCGGCGGGACTGACGGCCATGGTGGTGGGACAACTCCTGGGCAGGGCCGAATGGGCGTACGACGGGAGGAACGGGGACGTCGGGGGAGACGGTTCAGGGCGCTCGGTCGGTTGCAGGGGGCGGTCGGTTCCCGGAACCACTCGATGGTGCCACCCGTGCGGCGTGTCCCTGGGGTTCGCGGCGGGATTCCGCTGTCGTAGGGCGGGTCGATCAGCCGTGCACCGCTGACCCACCCCCCTGATCCGTCACCCCCCTGATCCGTCACCCGACGGATCCGTCACCCGACCCGCCTGGAGGCGCCGACATGTCCATCACCACTGTCCTCACCGTCGACGGCATGAGCTGCGGCCACTGCGAGAAGACCGTCAGCGCGGGCCTCGCCGCCATCCCCGGCGTCACCGAGGTCGTCGCGCACGCACCGAGCGGCCGGGTCACCGTCGCCTCCGCCCAGCCGCTGGAGACGGCGGCCGTCCGCAGCGCGGTGGACGGGGCCGGCTTCACCCTCGTCGACGAGATCTGAGCCCGGACCGGCCGGGAACCGGCCATCGGGAGCCCGCCGTGGTGCGGCGGGCCCCCGCCCGGCTCAGCCCATGCTCTTCGCGCCGTCCAGGGACTCGCGGATGATGTCGGCGTGGCCCGCGTGCTGGGCGGTCTCGGCCACGATGTGCAGCAGCACCCGGCGGGCCGACCACACGGCGTCCTTCTCGAACCAGGGCGCCTTCGGCAGCGGCTGGGTCGCGTCCAGATCGGGCAGCGTGGCCACCAACGCGTCGGTGCGGCGCGCGACCTCGGCGTACTCGGTGAGCACCCCGGCCAGCGTCTCGCCGGGCAGCAGGCGGAACTCGTCGGCCCGGCGGGCGACGTCCTCCTCCGTCCAGGTGGTGAAGTCCGGCATCGCGGACGGGCCCGTCACGATGAAGTCCGCCCACATCCGCTCCACCGAGGTCACGTGCTTGACCAGACCGCCCAGGCACAGCTCGCTCGCACAGGTCCGCAGACCGGCCTGCTCGTCGGTGAGGTCACGGGTGGTGAAGCGCAGGAAGTGCCGCTGCTTCTCCAGCGCGACCAGGAGGTCGGCGCGCTCGCCGGTGGCGGCGGTGGCGGCGGTGGCGGGGGTGGCGGGGGTGGTGGTGGTCATGGCGCTGGCCTTCCGTTCGGTTCCTGCTCCCTCGGACAACCACCACGCTACGGACCATTGCGGCCACTTCCTGACCTGAATCCGGCCACAATCGAGACATGGCGAACACCAGCACCCGGACCCTGCGGCTGCTCTCCCTGCTCCAGACCCACCGCTACTGGCCCGGCGAGGAACTCGCCGACCGGCTCGGCGTCTCCGTCCGCACCCTGCGCCGCGACATCGACCGGCTGCGCGACATCGGCTACCCCGTCGAAGCCCAGCGCGGCGTCGACGGCGGCTACCAGCTGGCCGCCGGCGCGGCCCTGCCCCCGCTCGTCATCGACGACGAGGAGGCGGTCGCCCTCGCGGTCGGGCTGCAGGCCGCCGCCGACAGCCCGGTGGAGGGCGTCGCCGAGGCCTCCGTACGGGTCCTGGCCAAGGTCGTGCAGGTGATGCCCGCCCGGCTGCGCCGCCGGGTCGAGGCGCTGCGCGCCGTCACCGTCCCCGTGGACTGGGGCGCCACCGGCGGCACCCGCGTCGACCCCGACGCCCTCACCGCCGCCGCCCTGGCCTGCCGCGACGGCGAACGGCTGCGCTTCTCGTACACCGCCGCCTCCGCGCACCGCACCGCGCGGCACGTCGAACCGCACCGGCTGGTCTGCCTCGACCGGCGCTGGTACCTCGTCGCCTACGACCTCGACCGCGCCGACTGGCGCACCTTCCGCCTCGACCGCCTCACCGCCGCCGAGGCCACCGGCGCCCGCTTCGCCCCGCGCACCCTCCCGGCCGCCGACGCCGCCGAGTTCGTCCGTGCGGGCCTCAGCGGCATGCCCCGGAGCAACCGCGTCGAGGCCCTCGTCGACGCCCCGGCCGGACGCGTCCGCGACCGCATCGGCCGCTGGGGGGAGGTCGAGGCCGTCGACGCCGACCGCTGCCGGCTGCGGATGACCGCCGACTCGCTGGACTGGCCCGCGATGGCCCTGGGCTCCCTGGGCGCGGAGTTCCACGTCGTCCACCCACCGGAGCTGCGGGAGCTGATCGCGGAGTGGTCGGCCCGCTTCGGGCGGGCGGCGGAACGGGGAGGGACGGCGGGGGCGGAGTAGGAAGCCGGCCCGGTGAGGACGGCGGGTTGCCTGGCGGGTCGGGGAGGACGGCGGGTGCAGGCAGGGGGGCCGGGCTCGGCGGGGGTGGGGCCGGCGCGGGTGCGGACGGTGGCGGGGAGTGCCGTGGCGTGGTGGGGGAGCGGCGCGGTGGCGCGGCGAGCCGGCCGGTGGATATTCGCTTGGCCGGGGCGGTGGGCGGGGCGATCATGGCAGGATGTCCGATCTGCTTGCGCGCGTGTCCGCCTTCCGTGCCGCCTTCGCCCGCCGCCAGGCCGCCGAGCTCCTCGAACTGCCCGAGTTCCCAGGGGTCTTCGCGGTCCGGGACGCCGAGCACGTGCTCTCCCACGAGCACAACCAGCTGATCGTCACCGGGCCGGGCACCGACCCGGCGGAGCTGCCCGGACTGGCGGAGCGCTGGCTGGGGCAGCGCCGGCAGTACGCGATCACCGTGCTGGACCAGGAGTGCGGTGAGCGGGCCGCTCCGGTGCTGGCCGAGGCCGGGTACGAGGACGGCGCCGCGGTGGTCCTGGCCCGGGAGACGGCGGGCTGCGCGCTGCCCGAACCGGCCGCCCGGCCCACGGAGTTCGCCGAGCTGCGGGAGGCCGTCCTGCGGCAGCAGTCGGAGTGGCACGAGGGCGAGGAACTGATCCGCCAGCTCACCGACCGCCGGCCGACCCGGCTGCGCGGCGCCGAGCGGGTGCACTTCCTGGCCGCCCGGGCGGCGGACGGCGAGATCGCGGCCTGGGTCGACCTCTACCTCGAACCGGCCGCCGGACTGGCCCAGGTGGAGGACCTGGTCACCGCCGCCGCGCACCGCGGCGCGGGCCACGGCGACACCCTGCTCGCCAGCGGACTGGCGCTGGCGGCGGCCGCCGGGATCCCGCAGCTCTTCCTGCTCGCGGACGCGGCCGACTGGCCGCGCGAGTGGTACGCCCGGCGGGGCTTCACCGAGATCGGCCGCAGCCACTCCTTCCACACGAACTGACGGCAGGCCGGGGTGAGACGGCGCGGGTGCGCCAGGATGGCGGCATGGACGCGGAACGGGCACTGCCGGGTGAACTGATGGCCGTCGACACCCCGGGGCTGCTGCGGCTGGAGGAACGGGCCGCCGGCCTCGGCCTCTCCCAGCGGCTGGACCCGGCGTGGCTGAGGTCGCACGCGGCGCCCGCCGGGCGGCACTACCTGCGAGCGGTGTGGTGGCACGGGGTGACCCACCGCCCGGAACTGCCACGGCAGTTGCGCTGCGAACTGGTGCTGGAGCTGCGGACCGGCGAGCAGGTGCTGAGCCTGCTGGACCTGTTGCCCGAGGACTTCGGGCAGCTGGCGGAGGTGACGTCCCGTGACGAGGGGCTGCCGGTGACTCGGCTCCTGGGTGGCGGCGGGCTCCGGTCGGTCAGCGAGTTCGCGGACGGGCTCCAGGGCTGACCGGCGGCGGAGCCGGACGGCCCCAGTGGGTGGCGACGGTCTCCGCGAAGGCCCGGGCCAGCGGCCCCAGGGTGTCCCAGTCGCGGGCGGCCCAGCCGACGGTGAGGCCGGGCAGGTCGGGCAGCGGGACCAGCCGCAGGCCGGGGTGGCCCGGGCCCTGCCACTCGGGGAGCGCGGGCACGACGGCGTGACCGAGGCCGAGTTCGGCCAGCAGGATCGCGGTGTCCCAGTCGGTGACGCTGGTGTCGAAGACCGGGCGGATCCCCGACTTGCCGAGCCAGTCGTCGAGTTGGGAGCGGGAGACCGAGTTCTGCGGCAGTCCGATCAGCCGGGCGTCCTGGAGGTCGGCGGGCTCGATGCGTTCCCGGGCGGCGAGCGGGTCGGCGGCCGCCACGGCCAGCACCCAGGGCAGGTCGGCGACGGGCCGCTGCTCGATGCCGCGGACCGGGGCGCCGAGGGTGATCCAGGCCAGGTCGACATGGCCGGCGGTGAGCGCCTCCAGGCAGCTGCGGCTGGAGACGCCGGTCTGGAACTCCAGGCTGACCTGCGGGAACCGCCGGCGGAAGTCCACCACGGCGGCGGACATGAAGTGCCGGATGCTGGTGGCGCCGGTGGTGATCCGCACCGATCCGCCCTCGCCGCGGGCGAGTTCGGCGATGGTGCGCAGCGCGTGATCGATGCCGCCCAGACCGGTGGCGACGGCGGTCTGCAGCTGGCGGCCGGCCTGGGTGGGCACCACGCCGCGCGGATGCCGCTCGATCAGGGCCAGGCCCAGCTCGTGCTCCAGCCGTTTGACGTGCTGGCTGACGGCGGACTGGCTGCACGCCAGGTCGCGGGCGACGGCACTGAGCGAGCCGGCCCGGCAGACGGCGGCGAAGACGCGGAGGTCGTCGAGGGTCACGAGCGCCCAGGGTACTGCCGGGGCCGAGCCGGTGGCCGCAGGGCTCGACCCAAGCTCAACCTTGGAGGCGCCCCAGGAAATCGGTGGATTGACTTGGAGGTTCGGCAGGAACGACCATCGATGGCAGGGCCCGCGAGAGGGCGGCAACCCGCCCGTTGCCTTCGCGGCGTTCCGGACGCTCAGAGGCGGGGGCAGGGCGGGTGTCGACCCGTAGGACGTCGGGGGTCGAGTGCGTCAGGCAGTCGAGGGGGAGCGCAATGCGGTACGCGGATGGTCCGGGCGCGCAGGGCGAGGTGTTCGTCCGGGCCGGGGTGGAACGGGTCTGGGCGCTGGTGACGGACATCGGACCGTCCGCCCGGTTCGGCCCGGAGCTGCGGCGGGTCGGGTGGCTGGACGGTGCGGACGGCCCCGCGCCGGGCGCCCGCTTCGAGGGGTACGACAGCCGGGCGGGCACGCCCGACTGGCGGACGGTCTCCGAGGTTGGGCGTTAGCGCGGTGGAGCCCGGTCGGCGGCCGGACTTCGAGGAGCTGTACGAGGAGGTCCGGGCCTCGGCGGAGCGCCTGTGCGCGGGGCTGGAGCGGCTCACCGACGGGCAGGCCCGCGAGCCCTCGCTGCTGCCCGGCTGGAGCCGGGGCCATGTGCTGACCCACCTCGCCCGCAGCGCCGATGCCTACCGGTGGATGTTCGCCCTGGCCCGGACCGGCACCGCACCCGGGCCGCGGGCCGACGCCGCCGCGCTGGCACGGCAGTTGAACGAGGGCGCGGGGCGCGGCGCCGAGGCGCTCGTGGCCGATCTGCGGGCCGGCCTGGACGGGCTGCTGCGGGACGCCGCCGAACTGCCCACCGCCCGCCGGGCCGTGCTGGTCCCGGCGCTGGCGGGGTGGCGGCA
>NZ_MECK01000092.1 GCF_014596465.1 Streptomyces sp. CBMA123
CCGGCGCGGCGACGGGCGCGGGCGCCGGGGCGGGCACCTCCACCGGCGGGGCCGTCGGTACGGCCGCGGGCGGAGCCATGGGGGCGGCCATCGGGACTGCCATCGGCGCCGTTCCGGCCGGCGCGGCGAACCCGCCCGCGGCCGCCCGGCGCTCCAGCTTGTCCAGGCGCGCCTGCAGCGACAGCTCGTCGCTGTACGCGCCCGGCAGCATCACCCGGGCGCAGATCAGCTCCAGCTGGAGCCGCGGCGCCGCGTTGCCGCGCATCTCGGTCAGCCCGGTGTTGACGAGGTCGGCGGCCCGGCTCAGCTCCGCCGCGCCGAAGGCGTCCGCCTGCGCCTGCATCACCGCGACCCGGTCCGCCGGGGCGTCGATCAGCCCCTTCTCCCCCGCCTCCGGCACGGTGGCGAGGATCACCAGGTCGCGCAGCCGCTCCAGCAGGTCGGTGACGAAGCGGCGCGGGTCGTGCCCGCCCTCGACCACCCGGTCGATCACCTGGAACACCGTCGCCCCGTCGTGCGCGGCGAAGGCGTCCACCACCTCGTCCAGCAGCGCCGAGTCGGTGTACCCGAGCAGCGCCGTCGCCATCCGGTAGGTGACGCCGCCCTCGGCGGCACCGGCCAGCAGCTGGTCCATGACCGACATCGAGTCACGCACCGAGCCCGCGCCGGCCCGGACGACCAGCGGGAACACCGAGTCCTCGACCTGGATGCCCTCGCGGCCGCAGACGTCCGCCAGGTAGTCGCGCAGCGTGCCGGGCGGGACCAGCCGGAACGGGTAGTGGTGGGTGCGGGACCGGATCGTCCCGATCACCTTCTCCGGCTCGGTGGTCGCGAAGATGAACTTGAGGTGCTCCGGCGGCTCCTCGACCACCTTGAGCAGCGCGTTGAACCCGGCCGGCGTCACCATGTGCGCCTCGTCCAGGATGAAGATCTTGTAGCGGCTGTGCACCGGCGCGAAGAAGGCCCGCTCGCGCAGCTCGCGCGCGTCGTCCACACCACCGTGCGAGGCGGCGTCGATCTCGATCACGTCGATCGAGCCGGGCCCGCCGGTCGCGAGGTCCCGACAGGACTGACACTCCCCGCAGGGCGTCGGCGTCGGCCCCTGTTCGCAGTTCAGGCAGCGGGCCAGGATGCGTGCGCTCGTCGTCTTGCCACAGCCACGCGGCCCGCTGAACAGGTACGCGTGGTTGACCCTGTTGTTGCGCAGGGCCTGCTGGAGCGGAGCGGTCACGTGCTCCTGACCGATGACCTCCGCGAAGGTCTCGGGGCGGTAGCGGCGGTACAGGGCTAGGGACACACCCCCGACGATATCGGGACGGACCGACAAACGCGGCACCCCTCGTCCCGCCCGAGGCCCCCCGCAGGCCACCCCGCAGGCTCCCGGGAACGCAAAGACCCCCCGTGCACCCGCCAGAGCCCTCCTACCCTTGCTGCCTTCCGGCCCTGGGGGGGTTCAGAGAGATAACGCCACACGAGGGGCTGACCCCCACAGTACCGGATCCCGGCCCCGACGATCCACAGGCCACCCCCGCCCTCCGGCCTGCGGGATAGCTGGTCGCGAGCACCCCGAAACATGTACTAAGCTCTCCCACGGAGGATTCGCCTAGAGGCCTAGGGCGCACGCTTGGAAAGCGTGTTGGGAGCAATCCCTCACGAGTTCGAATCTCGTATCCTCCGCCTTCGCCCGCCAGGGCAGACGATGGCCCGGACCGCTCAGCGGTCCGGGCCATCGTCGTTTCGTGGTCGCCGTCGTGGTGGCAGCACCTCGGGGACCCGGCGGGGTCGCGCCATGACGCCGGCCGCAGCCGCTCCGGCCGCGGGGCAGCTGCCGGCGGTCACCGATGCGGCGCTGCCGCTCCTCCCCGAGAAGGAATCAGGAGCGCGCAAAGCGCCGTGCGATATACCGGCGATTAGTCGGCCAATAATGATCCGGCCACCCCCGGGATCGGCTCGCTCGGGCGGCGCGCCCGACGAACCGCATGTACCGCCCAGGCGTCAAATGAAAAAACCCCACAATAGCGTTTCGACCCTGGCGCTAACGGCTGGGATCCCCCGCCCGCAAAAAGCACTCCGGGCGACACTGCCCCATCATCCCGCCGCGGCCAATTCCGGCTCGGCGTACGTCCGGCGGGCCTTCTCGATGTGCCGCCCGTGCCGCTCCGACCAGTCGACGATGCCCTGGACGATCTGCAGCAGGCTCTCCCCTATGGGCGTGATCTCGTAGAACACGGCCGGCGGCCTGCTGCCGACGACCCGCCGCTCGATGAAACCGTCCCGCTCCAGGCGCATCAGGGTCTCGGACAGAACCTTGCCCGAAACGCCCTCCATGCCGGATTTCAGATCGCAGAATCTCCTTGCGCCTGCGGCAATCTGCTGGCAGGCGAGCATTGTCCACCGCTCGCCTATGCGGTCCATCACCAGCCGCGCAAAGCATTCATCGTTCATTCGGCACTCCCCCCAGGGCCGTCGTTACTTGAAGGTAACCATAACCCTCCGAGGTGTCGTCGTCACGGTGAAGTGGATCACGCTTGTGATCTATAACTGGGGCCTCCCACGAACACCACTTCCCAGGGGGTTCCTTTATGTCGATTTCATCCGACCTGACCGTCGCGGCCCTCAGCGCGGCCGCCCAGGCCGCTCCCGCATGGCAGAACGCCGGTGCCACCGTCCGCTTCGTGCTCGCCGAGCCCGACACCGAGGTGACGCTCGACCCGCAGGGCCAGGCGACCGACGCCGCTCCGACCCACGTGCTGCGGATCAGCTGGTCCGACTTGCTGGACATCACTGCGGGCCGGCGCTCCTTCCTGCGCTCCGTCACCGGCCGCCGACTGTCGTCGCACGGGCCGGTGATGCAGACCTTCGCCTTCGGACAGGCCCTGGAGACCTTCGGACTCGGCCGCTGAACACCCGGTCCGCCGAGCGTCCCGGACGCCCCGTCACCCAGAAGCCCCTCTCCAGACAAGGAACATCCATGCCTGTCACGCACACCCCCGCCGACCACCCGCTGCTCTCCGCCCACGAGGCGGACGTCCTGCGGACCGTCGTCGCCTTCGCCAAGGACCAGGTGGCGCCCGGCGCCGCCGAGCGCGACGCCATCGAGAAGGGCCAGGTGGACTGGGAGACCGTCCGCGCCGGCCACGAGGTGGGCCTGCTGCGGATGGCGATCCCGCGGGAGATGGGCGGCCTCGGGCTGAGCCAGGTCGCCATCGCGCTCGTGCTGGAGGAGTTGGCCGCCGCCGACCCCGGCATGGCCCTGATCTTCGGTGCGACCAATCTGTTCCAGACGCCGATCCTGATCTCCGGCGACACCCGCCTGCAGGAGCGCTACCTGCCGAAGTTCCTTGGCGCCGACCCGGTCCTGGCGTGCAACGCCGTGGCCGAGGAGCGCAACGGCACCGACCTGGTGCTCCCGCAGAACGCTCCGTACGCCCAGGAGATGACCAGCGCGAAGCGCTCCGGCGGCGAGTTCCTCCTGAACGGCACCAAGCGGTACATCACCAACGCCCCCGTGGCGACGTACGCGACGGTCATGGCGAACCTCGACGGCGCGCCCGGCTCGACCGGCATGACCTGCTTCGTCACGGATCTCGAACAGGACGGCGTGGCCCGCGGTGAGATCCACGACAAGGTCGGATACCGAACCGCGCCGGCGGGCGAGCTGGTCTTCACCGACGCCCGCGTGCCCGAGGAGAACGTCCTCGGCGGCGAGCGCGGCGGGTGGGACCTCAATGTGGCGATCGGCAACGTGACCCGGGTGACCTGCGCGTCGGTGTCCACCGGCATCGCCCGGCACGCTCTGGAGCGGGCCGTCGCGTGGAGCGGCAGCCGTCGGCAGGGCGGGCGGATGCTGTTCGAGCACCAGATGTCCGCGCGCAAGCTCGCCGACATGGCCGCGCGGGTCTCCGCCTCCCGGGCGCTCTACCTGGACGCCGTGGTCAAGGCCGACAACATCCTGCCGACTCCGGCGTACGAACCGGCCGTCGCCAAGCTGGTCGCCGACCGCGCCGCCATCGACAACGCCGACGCCGCGATGGCCCTGATCGGCGCCCAGGCCTTCCAGCGCGGCGATGGCATGGACCGGGTCCTGCGGGACGCCTACGGGCCGCGGATCTACGAGGGCTCCCCCGAGGCGCTCGCCCTGGTGATCACTGGTGAGCTGTTCGACGTGCCGGAGATCCGATGACCGCGGCCCTCACCGGCAGTCACGGCGAGCAGCTTCTGCGCGACGGCACCGAGATCGACCTGCCCGGCCTGGAGGATGCGCTGACCGGCGATCCGCTCTTCCGCGCGGTGAGCCCCGAGGGGCTGCTGGTCCTGACCGTCGCCGGCGCGCAGCTGCCGGCGCGGATGCTGGAGCAGGTCTACCGGTTCCGCCTGGTGCAGTATCTCCAGCGCGGGTGGGTCGACGCGGCCGTGGTGGCGGCGCGGGGGCTGCGGACCGAGCCGTACGACGAGTTCGCGCTGCGGGACTTCCACACCCTGGTCGTGGAGCGGTCCACCGGTCTGCTGCGCGGCTACGGCACCCTGGCCGCCGCACGCGACCACTCTCCCACTCCCCTCGGCGACCTCGGCCACCGGCCGTTCGTCATCGAGCGTGACTACGCCCTCTCGCTGGCCGACCACCTCGGCCCGCAGACCTCCTCGGCCCTGGTGTGGGAGGGCAAGCGGCTGGTCCGCGACTACGCGATGCCCCGATCGCAGGCCGCAGTCACCGTCCCTTGGTGGGTCTACCTCGCCTGGGCGGCGGGCTGCCTCAAGGTGCTGGACAGCGATCCGAACGCGGCCGTCGTGGGGGACGGCAAGCTCGAAGGGGCGATCAACCAGCTGCGGCTGCTGGGCTTCGCCGCGCGGACGCTGCTGGACACCACCCCCGTGCCGCCCGACCCGGCCGACCTGTACGCCCCGATGTGGGACCAGGAGGAGCGCTCGTACCCGTTCATCCTCACGGACGAGGGGGCGCTGCGGCCCACCCTGGAGTACCTGCGGGAGCTCCTCGGCTCCGGTCAGCAGGGCTCGGTGCGCACCCGACTCGTCGACTTCCTGGAGGCCAGAACATGACCGCGATCGACGTGGACAACCCGACGCAGGCCCGCGAGCTGGACGAGGCGCAGTTCTACGCCTGCCTCACCCAGCGCAACCAGGGTCTGATCCCGGACGAACTGCAGGAGCGGATCGGCCGCGCCCGCCTGCTGATCGCCGGCTGTGGCTCGATCGGCGGAGCCACCGTGCAGCCGCTCGGCCGCATGGGCTACCGGCACTTCGTGCTGGCCGACGTCGGCACGTACGAGCTCAACAACCTGAACCGGCAGAACGCCACCGTGGACGACCTGGGCCTGAACAAGGCCTCGGTCGGCGCCCGGCTGCTGCGCGGGATCAACCCGCACGTCGACGCCGAGGTGGTGCCCGACGGCATCACCGAGGCCAACGTCCGAGCCCTGGTCGAGCAGGCGGACGTCATCGTGGACGGCGTGGACGTCACCACTCCCTCGGGGCTGGCCGCGAAGATCAGCCTGCACCGGGAGGCCTGCCGCCAGCGCAAGCCGCTGGTGACGGCCTGGGACATGGCGGGGATGCTCGCCGCCCAGTGCTTCGACTACCGGGTGGTCCGGGAGATCTTCGACGGCCAGCTCCTCCCGGGCGACGAGCAGCGGCTGGACACCTGGGAGGTCATCTTCCGGATCGCGCCGCGGGCCCACATCCCCGGCGAGATGTACCGCGAGCTGCGCCGCGGGCTGGCCAGGACCGACTACAGCGTCCCCCAACTCGCGGAAGCCGCCACGCAGTTCGGCGCCCTCGCGGTGCACATGGTCAACGTCCTGGTCTCCGGGCGGACCTTGCCCCGTACGGTCGCGGTCGACGTGCACCGCGTCGCGATGACGCCGGGGCGCCGCGCCCTCGACCGTGTCCAGCGGTACGTCGAGGGAGCGCGCTTCCTCGCCTTCCTGCCGCGGGAGCAGGCCTGGAACGGCTTCGCCCCCGCGCCGGCCTACCGGGCCCGCCGGCAGTGGGCCCTTCGTGCGGCCGGCACGCCGATCCCGATCGAGAGGACAGCACATGAGCAGTGAGTTCACCTACACCGACATCCGCCCCGACGGCATCGCGCTGACCGCCGAGGAGTCGCAGCAGATCGCGCAGGCCGCGCTGACCGTCGCCCTCGACTTCCGGGGCCACTCGCTGCACGACGCCGGCCTGCTCCACGCGGTCGAGCTGGCGGCGGCCGCGCTCCCGGCCCCGGTACGAAGAGCTCTGATCGCCTTCCGCGACCGGAGCAACCCCGGCGGCTGCCTGCTGCTCACCGGCCTGCCGGTCGGCGAGCTGCCCGCCACCCCGGACCGGCCCGAGGACGAGCCGGTCTGGTCGGAGGTCCCGGTGGCCACCATCAGCCAGCTGATGGTCATGTCGGTGCTGGGCCGCTCCATCTCGTACAGCGACGAGAAGAGCGGCCGCCTGGTCCAGGACGTGTGCCCCAAGCGCGGCGCCGAGCAGCGCCAGGAGAACAGCGGCTCCGTCCTGCTGGAGCTGCACACCGAGGACGGCTTCCACCCCAACCCCCCGCACTTCCTCAGCCTGATCTGCCTGCGGGCGGACCACGACGAGGTGGCCGCCACGGTCAGCGGCGGGATCGGCGACGTGCTGCCGCTGCTGGACGCGCAGACGGTGGAGGTGCTGCGGCAGCCCGAGTTCCGGATCCGCTTCAGCTCCTCCTTCGTGCCGGACGCCTCGGTGGGCGTGCTGACCCCGCCCATACCGATCCTCACCGGCAGTGCCGAGCACCCCGACCTCACGGTGGACTTCAACGCCACCACCGCGACCACCGCGCGGGCGCAGGCCGCGCTGGGCCGGCTGGAGGAGGCCATGCGCCGCTCGCTCAAGGGGCTGGTGCTGCGGCAGGGCGATCTCGTCATCCTGGACAACCGTCGCGCGGTCCACGGGCGCACCGACTTCACACCGCGCTACGACGGCAAGGACCGCTGGCTCCGGCGATCCTTCGTGGTGACCGACCTGCGGCCGGTCAACGGGTTCCTCGGCCAGGGGCGGAGCCACCTGCCGGTGACCCCGGGGCACGGGGACCGGCCGGCGGCGCGGCCACTCGCCGAGCGCGTCCCGGTGGGTGCGGTCGGCGTCTGACGCCGCGCGGCACCGCTCAGGTCAGCCAGACGCGGGCGTCCGGGCGCTCGTCGGCGATCTGCGCCAGTTGCCCGTCGACGGTCGCGGCGGCCCGCCGGAAGACCTCCCGCCCTTCGGCGGTGAGGCGGATCTGGGAGCCGCGGCCGTCGCCCGGGGAGGGCTTGCGGTCCACGTACCCCGCCTCGACCATCTGCGCCACCAGGCGTGAGACCTGGGGCTGGCTGCGCGAGGTACGGGAGGCGACCTCCCCCGGGCGGATCCATTCCTGCTCCGCCCACAGCACCTCCATGATCTCGTAGGCGCTCACACAGAGATCGAACTCATCGGACAGCGTGTGCTCGATCCGCTGGTTCATCAGCGCGCAGACGCGCAGCAGGGACAGCCAGCGGTCGGCCAGAGGAGTGTTCGCCACGCTCCGCAGTCTAGATCCGCACCCACTGGCATGTCGATTCATGCGCATGTATCTTGTCGTTCGGAAAGGAGAAACCGATGACTGAGGCAATCTCACTCGTGGATGCCAAGCAGGAGGAGGGCCGAGAGCCCGACCGGGGGCCGGGGCAGGAACCCCCGAAGGCCTCCTGGCTGCCGATGGCGGCGGTCGGCGTGGCCCAGCTGATGGTGATGCTGGACTCGACGGTCGTCAACGTTGCACTGCCCTCGATCGGGACCGACCTCCCGGCCGACCAGACCGCCCTCCAGTGGACGATCAGCGCCTACGTCCTGATGTACGGCAGCCTGCTGCTGTTCGGCGGCCGGCTCGCCGATGTCATCGGACGCCGACGGTCCTTCCTGTCCGGCCTGGTCCTGTTCGCCGTCGCGTCCGTCCTGTGCGGGGTCGCGGGCAACCAGGAGCTGCTGGTCGCCGGCCGCGTGCTCCAGGGCCTGGGTGCGGCGGTGCTGTCCGCCGCCGCGCTGTCGATCGTGGTGACGGTCTACCAGAACGAGGAGCAGCGCAAGGCCGCCCTCGCCACCTGGAGCGGCCTCGGCGTGATCGGTGCCATCCTCGGCGCCGTCCTCGGCGGGCTGATCGTGTCGGCGGCCAGCTGGCGCTGGGCCTTCCTGATCAACATCCCGATCAGCCTCGCCTCCGGGATCATCGGCCTGCGCAGCCTCGCGCCGATGCGCTCCGACGTCCGCCGCCCGCTGCGGCTGCCCACCGCGTTCCTCGCCACCCTCGGTCTGGCCTGCCTGTCCTTCGGCCTGATCCGGCTGCACGACGGCATGACCTCCCCGACCGCCTGGATCAGCATGGGCCTGTCCGTGGTCCTGCTTGCCGTGGTTGCCGTCACCGAGCTGGGCAAGTCCGACCCGCTCCTCCCGCTGCACCTGCTGCGCATCCCGACCTACTGGCTCAGCAGCCTGGGCCTGCTGCTCGCCGCGATCGTGATGATGGGCAGCTCCTACCTGGCCAGCAACTACTTCCAGGGCGCGCACGACATGAGCGCCTTCGCCACCGGTCTGGCGATGCTGCCGATGGGCCTGGCCGCGCTGGTCTTCGCCACAGTCGTGCCCAACCTGATCGCCAAGGTCGGCCCGGGCGGGACGTACCTGATCGGCGCACTCACCCAGATCGCCGGCGCCGCCGTCCTGATCACCGGACCGTCCAACACCGCGGTCGCGATCATCGCGCTGACCGTCATCGGGGCCGGTCTGCCCACCTGCTTCGTCCCGCTGTACGGGGTCGGCACCGCGCACGTCCGCCCGGAGGAGTCGGGCGTCGGCTCGGGCCTGCTGAACACCTTCAACGAGAGCGGCGCCGCCCTCGGCATCGCGGTGATCGGCACCGTCCTGGCCACCTCGGTGGACGGCGAGCTGGAGTCCGGCGCGGCCGCCGCCGACGCGATGACCATCGGCGTCGGCAACGGCTTCCTCGCAGTCGGGATCTGCGCCGCCCTCGCCGCCTGCATCGCCGTGGGCCTGCATCGACTGACCCGCGCCACGCAGGCCGGCGCCGAGACCACGGAGTCCTGACGACTCCCCTCCCCCGGGCCATCCCCCCGGCCCCCGGAACGCTCGACCGAACCCCCGTCGGTCGAGCGTTCCGCGTTTCGGCCCCACCGATCGACGAGGGTTCGATTGGCGCCGGTGCGGAGCGAATCGCGCTGCCGCAGGCCAGCACGGGTGTGAACCCCCGGCGGACGCCGTTCGGGAGAAGGGGAAAGCGTGTGGGGGGCAACCCCTCACGAGTCCGAATCCCGTATCCTCCGCCGTCACGAAGGCCCCGACCGGTTCGCCGGCCGGGGCCTTCGTCGTCTCCGGGGCGGTGGGGAGCGGATGATGGGGGGAACCGAGCTGAGGGGCGACGTGGTGAGTGGGAGTGGAACCGGTGGGGAGGCCGGGACCGTGGCGGCCGCGGCCCCGGGTGAGGATGGCGGGGCGGCGGGGGACGCGGGCCGGGGGGCGCGGCGGCGGGGCGGGTTGCGGCGGCTGGGCGTGCTGGTGGTCGTCCTGGTGGCGCTGTGCCTGCCGCCGTGGTGGACGCTGTTCGCCGGGGCCGGCTGGCCGTTCCCGGTGTTCCTGGGCGGCACGGCCGTCCTCGCGGCCTGGATGGTGTCGTTCCCCTTCCTGATGATCGCGGGGCACGGGCCACGACGGCTCGACCGGGCGGCCCGCTTCGCGGACACCAGCCTCGGGGTCGTCTGGGTGCTGTTCACCTGGTCGGTGCTGGGCGCTCTGGTGGGGGTGGTGCTGGCCGGGCTCGGTGTCGGGGGCGCCGATCGGGCCAGGACGGTGGCGGCGGCGGTGGCCGTGGTGGCGGCCGGGTTGCTGGGCTGGGGGCACCGTGAGGCGATGCGGGTGCCCCGGGTGAAGCGGCTGGACGTCCATCTGCCGCGGCTGGGCGGCGGTCTGGACGGGACGCGGGTCGTGGTGCTGGCCGACACCCACTACGGGCCGATCGACCGGGCGGTCTGGTCGGCGCGGGTCGCGGAGGCCGTCAACCGGCTGGACGCGGACGTGGTGGTCCACGCCGGCGACATCGCCGACGGCACCCCTGCCCAGCGCCGGGAGCAGTCGGCGCCGCTCGGGACGGTCCGGGCCCGGCTGGCCAAGGTCTACGTCACGGGCAACCACGAGTACGGCGGGGAGGCCCAGGGCTGGCTGGACCGCATGGCGGAGCTGGGCTGGGAGCCGCTGCACAACCGGCACGTGGTGGTGGAGGGCGGCGGGGACTCCCTGGTGCTGGCCGGCGTGGACGACGTGACCGCGGAGCACTCCGGACTGGCCGGGCACCGCGCCAACCTGGTCGACGCGCTGGCCGGGGCGGATCCGGCACTGCCCGTCCTGCTGGTCGCCCACCAGCCCAAGTACGTCCCCCAGGCCGCGGCCGCCGGCATCGACCTGCAGATCTCCGGGCACACCCACGGCGGCCAGATCTGGCCGTTCAACTTCCTCGTCCGGATCGACCAGCCGGTGGTGCACGGCCTGAGCCGGCACGGGGAGCGGACCCAGCTCTACACCAGCCGGGGCACCGGCTTCTGGGGTCCGCCGTTCCGGGTCTTCGCCCCGAGCGAGATCACCGTCCTCACCCTGCGCGCGGGCGCCGGCCCGGCCGCCGGGTAGCGCCCACCCGGCCGTACCCCGCCCGCTGCTTCGAACGTCGCTTGAACCTTCTCGGCCACGACGAGGACGCCTGGATCCCGGTCGTCTTCCACGCCCTCCCCGACGGCAGCCGCTACGCCCGCTTCGGCGTCCGCGCGACCGCCGAGGCCGCCCGCCCCGGTCACCGCGGAGGCCCGGACCGCTGTGCGGCGGTCCGGGCCTTGGTGCTTCTTCGGAGGGGGCGGGTCAGGAGACGGGGAGGGGGGCGGGGGCGCGGTCGGGGGCGGCGCCGAGGGCGAGCAGGGCGCTGCGGGTGGTGGTGACGGCGGCGCAGTTGTTGGCGGCGTAGGAGAGTGCCAGGCGGTGCCGGTCGAGGGAGAAGTCGGCGACGGCGTCGGCGATGAGGAAGGGCTGGACGTCGTGGGAGAAGGCGTCCACGGCGGTCATCAGGACGCCGACGTGGGCGTAGACGCCGCACAGGATCAGCTGGTCCCGGCCGCTGTCGCGGAGCAGGTCGAGCAGTCCGGAGCGGTGCAGGGCGCTGTAGCGCCACTTGGTGAGGACCTGGTCGTGCGGCTGCGGGGCGAGGGCGGCGACGATCCGGCGGTCGCCCGGCTCGGCGCGCATGCCGGGGCCCCAGAAGTCCTTGAGCAGACCGCGCTGTTCGTCGTCCATGTCGCCCGGCTGGGCGGTGTAGACGACGGGGACCCCGAGGTCCGCGCAACGGGCCCGGAGCAGACGGCAGTTGTGCAGGAGTTCGGAGGCGGGCGAGCGGTCGGCGGTGAACGGGCGCAGGAAGTACTCCTGCATGTCGTGGACGAGCAGGACGGCGCGGTCCGGGTCCGGGGTCCAGGGCACCCGGCTCTCCGGCAGGTCGCGTTCGGTGGGCATGGGGTACGGCGGAATGGGGCTGATGCTCAAGGCGGGCCTCGTCAGGGTGTGGTGGCGGGGGGCGGACTCAGGGGCGGCGGGGGCGGCGGTCAGGGGCGCCAGGCCGCCGCGACGGTGAGGGACTGCTCCGGGTTCAGGCGCGGGTCGCAGAGCGTGGTGTACGGGCCGAGCCGGCCGGCGTCGGCGACGGACGGGAGGTCGGCGACGCACTCGGCGACCGGGTCGGGCGTCGCCTCCAGGTGGAGGCCGGCCGCCACCCCGCCGCCCCGGCGGACCGCCGCCAGGAACTCGCCGACCTCCTGGACCACGGCGCTCAGGGCGCGGGTCTTGCGGCCGTCGGGCGCGCTGACGGTGTTGCCGTGCATCGGGTCGCACAGCCAGATCACCGGGTGGCCGGCCTCGCGCACGGCCCGGACCAGGTCGGTCAGCCGGTCGGCGGCCCGGCCCGCGCCGAAGCGGGCGACCAGGGTGAGCCGGCCGGGCACCCGGTCCGGGTCGAGGGTGCGGCACAGTTCCAGCAGTTCGGCGGGGGTGCAGCCGGGGCCGACCTTGCAGGCCACCGGGTTGACCACGTCGGCCAGCAGCCGTACGTGGGCGCCGTCCGGTTCACGGGTCCGCTCGCCGATCCACGGCCAGTGGGTGGAGGTGAGCAGCAGCCGGCCGTCGGACGAGCGGCGCAGCAGGGGCAGTTCGTAGTCCAGCAGCAGCGCCTCGTGGCTCGTCCAGACCACCGGGTCGGGCAGCGGGGACCAGGTCTCCTCGTGCCGGCGCAGCTGGGCCATCGCCCGGGCGGCGGCGCGGTAGGCGCTGACCAGGCGCAGCGGGTCGGGGCGGCGGGCCATCGGCTGGGGCTCGGGCGCGTTGACGATGAGGCCCCGGAACACCGGCAGTTCGACGCCGTCGACGACCTCGGTGGGCCGGGAGCGGGGCTTGGCGAACTGACCGGCGATCCGGCCGACCCGGACGACCGGCATCCCGGTGTTCATCCGCAGCACTCCGGCCAGCGCATCCAGCAGTCCGGCCTTGCGGGAGATCGCCTCCGGGCCGCAGTCGGCCGGGTCCTCGGCGCAGTCGCCGGCCTGGACGACCAGCAGTCGCCCGGCGGCTGCCTCGGCGAGCAGGGTGCGCAGCTGGCGCACCTCGTCCCAGGCGACCAGGGCGGGCAGGGCGGCCAGGTCGGCGCGCACCTTGTCGACCAACCAGGCGTCGCCCCAATCGGGTTGCTGCCCGGCGGGACGGCTGCGGTAGGGCAGCAGCTCCTCCTCGGACAGGGCGGCGCGGAAGGAGTCCAGTGCGGTGAGCGTGCCGCTGCGGTCGATCACGAGCGCTCCTCGGCGGAGACGGTGGACGGGGCGGACGGGGCGGAGACGGCGAACGGGGCGGACGGGGCGGCAGCGAGCGGCTCCCGTACGGCGAGCGGCTCCCGTACGGCACCCGGTTCCCGGGCGGCCGCGGCGACCGCGGCGGCGACCCCCGGGGCCACCCGCGGGTCCAGGACGTTCGGGACCACCCGGTCCGGGGCGAGGTCCTCCGCCGCCAGGGCGACGATGGCGTCGGCGGCGGCCAGCATCATCCGCTCGGTGATCCGGGTCGCCCCGGCGTCCAGGGCGCCGCGGAAGATCCCGGGGCACGCCAGCAGGTTGCTGATCTGGTTGGGGTGGTCGCTGCGCCCGGTGGCGACCACCGAGGCGTACCGGGCGGCCAGTTCGGGCGCGATCTCGGGGGTGGGGTTGGACAGCGCGAACACCACGGCCCCGGGCGCCATGGCGGCGATCAGTTCCTCCGGCACGGTCGCCGAGGAGACGCCGATGAAGACGTCGGCTCCCGGCAGGACGTCGGCCAGGCCGCCGCGCAGTCCTCGTGGGTTGGTCAGGTCGGCCAACTGGGCCTTGGCGGAGGTGAGTTCGGGTCGCCCTCGGTGGATGACACCGCGCGAGTCCAGTACCACGACCTCGCCCGCCCCGGCGGCGACCAGCATTTGGGCGCACGCGCTGCCCGCCGCGCCGGCGCCGGAGACCACCACCCGCATCGACGACAGCGGCCGGCCGAGCAGATCGGCCGAACTGCGCAGCGCCGCCAGCACCACGATCGCCGTACCGTGCTGGTCGTTGTGCATCACCGGGCAGTCCAGGGCCGCGTCCAGGGCGCGCTCCAGTTCGAAACAGCGCGGCGCGGCGACGTCCTCCAGGTTGATCGCGCCGAACGACGGGCGGAGCCGGACGAGCGTCTCCACGATCTCGTCCACGTCCCGGGTGTCCAGCACCAGCGGTATGGAGTCCAGCCCGCCCAACGCCTTGAACAGCGCCGCCTTGCCCTCCATCACGGGCAGTGCGGCGGCCGGACCCACGTCGCCCAGGCCCAGCACGGCGGTGCCGTCGCTGACGACGGCCACCAGCCGGTGCGCCCAGGTGTAGTCGGCGGCCAGCCGGCCGTCCTCGGCGATGGCCTGGCTGACCCGGGCGACGCCCGGGGTGGAGATGGCGGACAGCGCGCGGGCGTCCAGTGGGGTGATGGGCACCTGGGTGCGGAGCTTGCCGCCCCGGTGGGCCCGGAATATCTCGTCCTCGGTGAGCCTTTCGGCACGGTCCTGGTGGGCGACCGACACTGGCGTCCCTTTCTCGGGGAAGTGGCGGGAAGGTCTCGGGAGAGCTCTCGGAGGGTCTCGGGGATCCTCGCGGGGCGCAGGGGGTGCAGGGGGCGGCGGGTGTTCCGTGCCGGATGTTCTGTGGCCGGATGTTCCCTGGCCGGATGTTCTGCGGCCGGATGTTCCCTGGCTGGGAGGTCCGTCGCGAAGGTGATCGTGTTCGACGCTAGCCGCGGCCTCGACACGGGCGGAACTACTCGACCGAGTGGGTCTGCCCCACCCGATCGCCGCATTCCTCGATTGACCTGCGCATTCGAGTAGTTGTGGGCCCCCTGGCCATGCGGAAGTGTCGTCGTCATCCCCTCTTCCGCTCGCTCCAGCCGTTCCAGGAGGCGCCATGACCGGGCACACCCGGCCGCTGCACGACGAGGCCCCGGGAGGTCTGTTCGGCAGGCTGCTCGCACCGGGCGGCGAGCCCGCCGCGTACGCCCTGCTGCACCGGCCGGAGAGCGGCGCGGCCGACCGGGTCGAGGTGGTGACCGGCGAGGTGGCCGAGGTGGCCTCGCTGGCCGAGCTGCCGCTCGGGGACGGGCCGGAGGAGACCACCGGCGCCCGGCACGAGCTGCTGGTCGTGGTGCCGTTCCGGCAGGTCTCGGAGCGGGGCTTCGCCGCCCCCGACGACGGCGCCCCGCTGCTGGCACTGCGGATCACCGAGCAGGAGACGGTCGACCTCGCGGACGCGCTGCGACTGCTCCCGGACGACCGACTGGCGCTCAGTGAAGCCGGGTTCGCGCTGGACGACGAGGCGTACGCCGAACTCGTCCGGACCGTGCTCACCGAGGAGATCGGGCGCGGGCGCGGCGCCAACTTCGTCCTGGAGCGGCCCTTCGTCGCCGAGATCGACGCCTTCGGCCCGCGGGCCGCGCTGTCGGTCTTCCGCCGGCTGCTGGCCCAGGAGCGCGGCACCTACTGGACGTTCCTGGTCCGCGCGGGCGAGCGCTACTTCGTCGGCGCCTCACCGGAGCGGCACGTCAGCGCGATCGGCGGGGAGGTGGTGATGAACCCGATCAGCGGGACGTACCGCTACCCCGCCGACGGGCCGTCCGTGCCCGGGCTGCTCGACTTCCTCGCGGACCGCAAGGAGACCGACGAACTGCTCATGGTGGTCGACGAGGAACTCAAGATGATGGGCCGGATCTGCGAGGACGGCGGGCGGGTCATCGGCCCGTACCTCAAGCCGATGGCGCGGCTGGCCCACACCGAGTACCTGATCAAGGGGCGCAGCACCCGGCCGGTGCCGGACATCCTGCGGGAGACCCTGTTCGCGCCCACGGTCACCGGCAGCCCGCTGGAGTCCGCGTGCGAGCTGATCAGTCGTTACGAACCGGGCGGGCGCGGCTACTACAGCGGCGTGCTGGCCCTGGTCGGCCGGGATGCGGCCGGCGGGCGGTGGCTGGACTCGGCGATCCTGATCCGCACCGCCCGGATCGACCCGGACGGCCGGCTGCGGATGGGCGTCGGCGCGACCCTGGTCCGGCACTCCGACCCCGGGGCCGAGGTCGCCGAGACGTACGCCAAGGCGGCGGGGATGCTCGCGGCCGTCCGGGGGACGCCGGACGGCGCCGCCCCTGCGCCGGGAGCCGGGGCCGCGCCGGGAGCCGGTGGCACCGCCTCCTGGGCCGAGGACGCCCGGATCCGGGCCGCACTGGCCGGGCGCAACGCCCAGCTGGCGCCGTTCTGGCTGAGCCGGCCGGACGGCGCCCCGGGCGGGCTCTCGGGTGGGCTCTCGGGTGGGCTCTCGGGCGGTCTCGCCGACGGGGACCCGGCCCGGGGACGGGTACTGCTGGTCGACGCCGAGGACACCTTCACCGCGATGATCGGCCATCAACTCGCCGCCCTCGGACTGGAACCGGAGATCCGCCGCTGGGACGCCCTCACCCGGGGAACGGACGGCCGGATCGAGCTGGACCAGGCCGACCTGGTGCTGGTCGGACCGGGCCCCGGCGACCCCCGGGAGGTCGGCGACGCCAAGATCGCCACGCTCCGCGCGCTCACCCGCCAACTCCTCGACGGGGAGCAGCCGTTCCTTTCGGTCTGCCTCGGCCATCAGGTGCTCGCGGGTGAACTGGGCCTCCCCCTGGTCCGCAAGTCGCAACCGAACCAGGGCCGGCAGCAGGTCGTCGACCTGTTCGGCCGCCCCCGCCGGGTCGGCTTCTACAACAGCTTCGCCGCCCTCGCGGACCGCGACGACTTCATACCCCGGGGCCTGGCCCGGACCGTCACGGTCAGCCGGGACGCCGGCAGCGGCGAGGTGCACGGCCTGCGCGGACCGCACTTCCGCTCGCTGCAGTTCCACCCCGAGTCCGTCCTGAGCACCGACGGCTTCGACATCCTGCGCGAGTCGGTGACCGGGCTGCTCGCCGTCCCGGCCGGCGCCGTGCGGGCTTCCTGAACCCGTCACGCGCGCCCTGACCGGACGTACGCCCGTCACGCGCGCCTTGATCGGACCCACCCCCGGAGCCGTACGCACGTCCGAGACGGCCACCGCCACCACCCACCCCCGCACGAACACCCACCCACCCCACCCCGGAGAGGACCCGTCATGCCGAAACTGATCGTGAGCAACCAGCGGACCGACGAGATGATCGGCGACCTGGGCTCGCTGACCCCCGAGTACCGCCGTTACGTGGCCGGCCAGGCCCAGCGGATGGTCTGGCTCGCCGAGGAGAGTGACGTCCTCGTCCTCCCGGTCGGGCTGGACGAGGAGTTCCTCTCCTACGTCGCCGCCCTGAAGGGCATCGACCGCGGCTCCTGGGCCGTCGTCGTGCCGCCGGTCGGCGACCTCGGCGAGGACGTGCTCTCCCGGGACCGGCTGGAGGACCCGGAGTTCGTCGCCCGGCTGCGGGCCGCCGTGCGCGAGCACGGGGTCCGCACCATCCTGCCCTTCCACTTCGACCGGGTCAGCGTGCGGCTCGCCCGCACCCTCGGGCTCGACGAGCACACCCCGGGCTTCCCGTTCGCCGCGCAGAGCGGCACCGCCCTGCTGAACAGCAAGGCCGTCTTCCGGGCCCTGGCCGTGGGCCACGGCATCCCGGTGCCGTTCGGCACGGTCACCGACGACCGGCAGGAGGCGGAGGAGTTCCTCTGGGAGGCGATCCGCGCCGGCCGGCCGGTCATCGTCAAGCAGGACTTCCACGTCGGCGGCATCGGCAACGAGATCGTCAGCCCGGTGCCCGGGGTACGCCCGATCGGGGCGACCGGCACCGAGCTGATCACCGACCGCGCCGCGCTCGCCGCCCACCTGGACCGGCGCTGGTCGCACTACTCCGGTCCGCACCGGGGCCGGGTGGTCCTGGAGCACTACACCCCCGAGTCGCCCGCGATCTACTCCGAACTGCTCGTCACCGACGAGGGCGTACGGCTCGTCGGCCACGGCGAGATGCGGATGAAGCCGGTGATCAACGGGCTGATCGTGCCCGCGCCCTCGGTGCGGCTGCCCGCCTTCGCCGGCTTCCTGGACGACTCCCGGCGGCTCTCCGAGACCCTCCACCGGATGGGCTACCGGGGCAGCCTGAGCGTCGACGCGATCGTCACCCCGGACGACACCATCCTGGTCAACGAGGTCAACGGACGGGTCGTCGGCTCCGCGCACATCCACCGGATCGGCGAGGAGCTCGTCGGCGGCGACTACACCCGCGAGCGGGTACTGATCGAGAAGCGCCGGGTCGCCTTCCCCGACTTCCGTACGACGCTGGACAAGCTCACCGCCACCTCGCTGGGCTTCGACCCGGCCACCCGCACCGGCGTGGTGGTGACCGTCCACGACAACGGCCGCACCGGCGGTTTCGGCGGCTGCTGCCTGATCGCGGAGGACGACGCGGCCGCGCGGGTACTGGAGGAGGAAGTGGACGCCCTGTTCGGGAGCGCGGGTGAGTGAGGACGGGCGCGAGGACGGGTGTCCGGCGGAACCGGTCCGGAAGGAGGACGCCAGTGAGTGAGGGCGACGAGAACGACGGCGCGGGAGCCACCGCGAGAGGCACCGTGAAGGCGGACGGCGCCGTGCGGCAGCAGGACCGGTCCGGTCCCCCCGCCATGGGGTACCGGGAGCTGCTGGCCCGCCCCGGGGTGCGCCCCTGGCTGCTGGTCACCCTGGCGGCGAAGCTGCCGGTCGCCATGGCGCCGCTCGCCCTGGTGTTCCTGGTCCGCGACACCTCCGGCGGGTACACCCTGGGCGCGGTGCTCGGCGGGGCGTACGTGGTGGGCGAGGTGGTCGGCGCGCCGCTGCTCGGGGCCCGGCTGCACGGCGCCCGGCTGCGGCGCGAGCTCTCCCTCGGCCTGCTGGGCGGCGCGGCCGCCTTCGCCGGGCTGGCCTTCGGC
>NZ_MECK01000093.1 GCF_014596465.1 Streptomyces sp. CBMA123
CCCTGGCGCTGGCCGCCGGGGCGCTCGCGGGGGCGGTCCGCGCGGGCGCGCTCGGCAGCGTCACGGTCGAGCGGGCCAACGGCGAGCCCGCGCTCGGCTCCGAGCTGGGCCGTGCCCTGGAGGAGGCGGGCTTCCACGCCACGCCCCGCGGCCTGCGGCTGAGGCCGTAGGGAGGCCGTACGAAGAGCACGGAGGCCGCGGAGTCAACGACCCCGCGGCCTCCGGCCACGTCGATTCACCCGATCGGCGGCGGTGGTACCTCCGCCCGGGCCACGGTCTCCTCGCGTCGGCGCCGTACCGGTCCGGTGGCGTTCCGGTCGGCGTGGACCGGTATGAGACCGAGTCCCCAGCCGCCGGCCGCCAGCAGTCCGAGTAGCGCGCCGTCGGCCAGCTGTCCCCGGACGGCGACCAGCCAGCAGGCGAGCCCGGCCACGAGGACCGGCAGGACCCAACGGACCGACCAGGACACCGGCCTCCGCACCCGCAGCCGTATTCGGGCCACCGTGCGCACCGTCGCGACTCTTCCCACGACCGCCCTCCTTCGCTCGCCCCGGGCATCGGAGGAGCCCGGGTGTCGAGGCCGGGTTCAGGCGGCGACCACGTCCATCGCGGCGGCCTTGGGCGACATGTTCGCCCGGTCGGCGCCGGGGGCGGGCAGCGGAACCGGTTCGAGTACCGGCCTCAGCAGATCACCTTCGGAGAGGGTGGCCATCGCCGCAAGTTCGGCGAGCGACAGTTCGTCGCTGACCTCGCGCATGACCTCGGACATCCGGACGTCGAGTGCGTCGCAGATGGCGGAGAGCAGCTCCGAGGAGGCCTCCTTCTGTCCCCGCTCGACCTCGGAGAGGTATCCGAGCGAAACCCTGGCGGCCGCCGACACCTCGCGGAGTGTGCGGCCCTGGCGCTGGCGCTGCCGACGCAGTACATCGCCCAGTAGGCGACGGAGCAGGATCATCGGTGCCTCCCTCCTCGGACTGCGGATCGAGATGTCACGCCCCCACCGTACCGCCTTGCCCGCATCGCGTGCGGGGACCCTGGTCGTGTTCACTCTGGGCTGCAAGGCCGTCCCCCTCCTCGTTCCGGTGTCGCACCCGGGTTTGCGGGCCCCTCGTGGTACCCGACGTGGCCCACCCGGCCACCGTCACGCAACTCGTTCGCCACCTGGTTTCTGCCCAACCAGGCCGTTGGATGTAACACGATCCTCCAGCTGTGCCATACCCGCGTACCAGTGCGGCAGATCTCGGTTCGGTGGAGATCCGTCAGCGGGCCCCTATCGAGCGAGCCGGCCGACGATCAGCTCCAGTGCGGCGGTCACCGCTTCGTGACGGATTGTGGCACGCGTGCCCGACAGCAGGGGAGAACTGACCAGAGTTCCCCCCGGCCCCGCGACCGCCAGGTGTACGGTGCCCACCGGCTGCCCGTCCTGCGGCTCCGGACCGGCCACCCCGGTCGTCGCGAGCCCGTACGTCGCGCCCAGCAGCCCGCGCACGCCCTCGGCCATCTGCCGGGCCACCACCGGGTGGACCGGACCGTACACGTCCAACAGACCCTCGTCCACACCGAGCACCGAGGCCTTCAGCTCGGTGGCGTACGCGGTGACCGAGCCGCGGAAGGTCGCGGACGCCCCGGGGACGTCCACCAGTGCGGCGGCCAGCAGCCCGCCGGTCAGCGACTCGGCGACGGCCAGCGTGCCGCCCTCGGCCCGCAGCGCGGTGTGCACCTGTTCGGCCAGCTGGTAGTCCGTCACCGAGATCCCCCGTTCCCTACCGGTCCGCGCGCTCCGCGGCCGTGCCCTCGCGGCGCAGTCGCAGCGCCTGTCCGATGTAGTCCAGCGCGGTGGCGACGGTCAGCAGCACCGCCAGGGCCATCAGGACGGCCCGTCCGGTGGCCAGCCAGCCGGTCAGCGGCAGCACGTACATGCCGACCGCGGTGCCCTGGGTCAGCGTCTTGAGCTTGCCGCCCCGGCTGGCCGGGATGACGCCGTAGCGGATCACCCAGAAGCGCATCAGGGTGATGCCGAGTTCGCGGGCGAGGATCACCACGGTGACCCACCAGGGCAGGTCGCCGAGCACCGAGAGCCCGATCAGCGCCGAGCCCATGATCGCCTTGTCGGCGATCGGGTCGGCGATCTTCCCGAAGTCGGTGACCAGGCCCTTGCGGCGGGCGAGCTCACCGTCGAACAGGTCGGTGATCATCGCGATCGCGAACGCGGCCCAGGCCACGGCACGCCACTTGGGGTTGTGCCCGTCGTCGGCGAACAGCAGTGCCACGAAGACCGGCACCAGCAGCACCCGGACCATGGTGAGCACGTTGGCGATGTTCCAGATGCCCGGCACCGGCGGCAGCGCGGCCGCCGGTCTGCCCGGGTGGGCCGCGGCCGGGGCGCCGGGCCCCTTGGTCATTCCCCGGCTCCCGGAGCCTCGGCCCCCGCGGTCCTGGGCGCTCGCACCTGCTCCAGCGCCTCGGCGATCAGGTCGACGCCCTCGCTGGCCACCACGGTGGCCCGCCAGAACTGCCCGACCTCCGGGTCCTCGACGCCGTGCAGGGTGGTCAGGCCGTCGGTCTCCGGGGCCTGGTGGGCGGAGCGGCCCTCGACCACGCCGTCCTCGATCGACTCGATCAGCACCTCGACCACGGTGCCGATCCGCTGCTCGGCGCGCTGGGCGGTCATCTCCTCGGCGAGCCGGCTCAGCCGGTCCAGCCGGTCGGCGACGACGTCCTCGGGCAGCTTGCCGTCGTAGGTGGCCGCCTCGGTGCCGTCCTCGTCGGAGTAGCCGAAGACGCCGATCGCGTCCAGCCCGGCGTTCGTGACGAAGCGCTCCAGCTCGGCGAAGTCCTCCTCGGTCTCACCGGGGAAGCCGACGATGAAGTTGGACCGGGCGCCGGCCTGCGGGGCCTTGTCCCGGATGGTCCCCAGCAGCTGCAGGAACTGGTCGGTGGAGCCGAAGCGGCGCATCCGGCGCAGTACGGCGGGCGCCGAGTGCTGGAAGGACAGGTCGAAGTAGGGCACCACGTCGGCGGTCCCGGTCATCGCGTCGATCAGACCGGGGCGCATCTCGGCCGGCTGCAGGTAGGAGACCCGCACCCGCTCGACGCCCTCGATCGCGGAGATCTCGCCGAGCAGCGTCTCCAGCAGCCGGATGTCCCCGAGGTCCTTGCCGTACGAGGTGTTGTTCTCGCTGACCAGGACGATCTCGCGGACACCCTCGCCGGCCAGCCACTGGGCCTCGTTGAGCACGTCGGAGGGGCGGCGGGAGATGAAGGAGCCGCGGAAGGCCGGGATGGCGCAGAACGAGCAGCGCCGGTCGCAGCCGGAGGCGAGCTTGACCGAGGCGACGGGGCTGTTGTCCAGCCGCTTGCGCAGGGTGCGCGGGCCGGAGGCCGGGGCGAGGCCCGCGGGCAGGTCGTCGATCGGTTCGGCGGCGGCCTCGGCGCCGTGGCCGGGCAGCGCGACCGACTCGGCGGCGGACTGCCGCTCGGCCGGGCTGATCGGCAGCAGCTTGCGGCGGTCCCGCGGGATGTGCGGGGCGTGGTGGCCGCCGGAGAGGATGGTCTGCAGGCGGTCGGAAATGTCCGAGTAGTCGTCGAAGCCGAGCACCCCGTCGGCCTCGGGCAGCGCGTCGGCGAGCTCCTTGCCGTACCGCTCGGCCATGCAGCCGACCGCGACGACGGCCTGGGTGCGGCCGTGCCCCTTGAGGTCGTTGGCCTCCAGCAGGGCGTCGACGGAGTCCTTCTTGGCGGCCTCGACGAAGCCGCAGGTGTTGACGACGGCGACATCGGCCTCGGCGGCATCGTCGACGAGCAACCAGCCGTCGGCTTCCAGTCGCCCGGCGAGTTCCTCGGAGTCCACCTCGTTGCGGGCGCATCCGAGCGTGACAAGGGCGACAGTGCGGCGTTCAGGCATAGGCCCAAGATTAACGCGCGGCCTCCGGTGCCGTTCGCCCCGGAGGCCGTGTGCCACGGATCAGCTGATCATCGACGGCCCGCGAGGGGCCGTGTGGTCAGCCCGCCTGGGGGTCTCCGGGGGTGTACGTGACGTGCACCACCTGGCCGTCCTTGCCGAGGACGCCGAGGTCCTTGCCGTTGACGTACGCGTGCACGGCCCCGCCGTTGCCGAGCACCAGCTTGATCTGCTTGGGGTCGGTGAAGGTCTGGTCCTGGCCGTTGCTGATGTTGTTCTGGAACAGCGACTTGCCGCTGCCGTCCATCGCCGAGACCCAGCTGGTGCCCTCGGCGACCAGCTTCACGGTGACCTTGTCGGCCGGGACGGCGGCGATCGCCGCGGCGCTCGGCGCGGGCGCCGGCGGCTGGACGGTCGGTGTGGCCGCGGCGACCGAGCCGGTGCCGGAGCCGCTGGGCAGCGGCGCGCTGGCGGAGCCGGTGGTGCCGTGGCCGCTCTTGCCGCTCACCAGGTTGAAGCCGATCAGCACGACCACCGCGACGATCGCGGCGACCATGGCCGCCGCCCAGTTCGGCCGGCTGCGGCCGGGCACCTTGATCGGGCCACTGTCGATCAGCTGGGTGGCGGGGCGTTTGGAGGCCGGCGAGCCGCCGTGGGCGGCGTCGTAGCGGGCCACCAGCGCCTCGCCGTCCGCGCCGACGGCGTGGGCGATCGCGCGGAGGTGCCCGCGGGCGTAGAAGTCGCCGCCGCAGCGGTCGAAGTCGTCCTCCTCGATGGCATGGACGATCGGCACCCGCACTCGGGTGGCGGTACTCACCTGGTCCACCGTGAGTCCCGCTTCGATCCGGGCGGCGGACAGCACCCGGCCGATGCTCGGGGCATCGGCCGCCTGCACCGGGTCGTCGGTCGGCTCGACGGACGACGGGGCGTTATCGCGGTCGGAGGACTTGCCGATGGTCACGGGGCACGCCTTTCGAGCGGATGGCCACCTGCTGGAGAACAGTCTAGGGGCGTGGGCGGATCGTTTCTCAAGCGGAACGGGCCCGAATGCGCGTGCCCGCCCCGGCCGGGGGCCGCCCCCCGGCTGACCGGTGGTCAGCGGGGAGGTGCGAGGCCGCGACGTCCCCCCGGGCCGAGTGCGCTTTCCGGCCTGTGACGCGGCGTACGGGCATTCGGTTCCCCACTCCGCGCCTACCCTCCTCCGAACGAGTGAACACCCGCGGCGGGGACGGCCCGTCAGCCGTGCGGGGTCGTCCCCGGCCCCTGCAGGGCCGGCCTCAGCCCCGCAGGGTGATCAGCACCCCGTCCAGCTCGTCCGGCTTCACCAGCACGTCGCGGGCCTTGGAGCCCTCGCTGGGGCCGACGATCCCGCGCGACTCCATCAGGTCCATCAGCCGGCCCGCCTTGGCGAAGCCGACCCGGAGCTTGCGCTGGAGCATCGAGGTCGAGCCGAACTGGGTGGAGACCACCAGCTCGGCCGCCTGGATCAGCAGGTCCAGGTCGTCGCCGATCTCCTCGTCGATCTCCTTCTTCGGCCCGCCCCCGACCGTCACGTCGTCCCGGTAGACGGCGCTCAGCTGGTCCTTGCAGTGCTGCACCACCCGGGCGATCTCCGCCTCGGTGACGAACGCGCCCTGCATGCGGACCGGCTTGCTCGCACCCATCGGCAGGAACAGCGCGTCACCCTTGCCGATCAGCTTCTCCGCGCCGGGCTGGTCCAGGATGACCCGGGAGTCGGCCATCGCGGAGGTCGCGAAGGCCAGCCGGGACGGCACGTTGGCCTTGATCAGGCCGGTGACCACGTCCACCGAGGGCCGCTGGGTGGCGAGCACCAGGTGGATGCCGGCCGCCCGGGCGAGCTGGGTGATCCGGACGACCGAGTCCTCGACGTCGCGCGGCGCGACCATCATCAGGTCGGCCAGCTCGTCGACGATCACCAGCAGGTACGGGTACGGGCGCAGCTCCCGCTCGCTGCCCAGCGGCGGGGTGACCTTGCCGGCCTTCACCGCCGCGTTGAAGTCGTCCACGTGCCGGAAGCCGAACGCCGCGAGGTCGTCGTAGCGCAGGTCCATCTCGCGCACCACCCACTGGAGGGCCTCGGCGGCCTTCTTGGGGTTGGTGATGATCGGCGTGATCAGGTGCGGGATGCCCTCGTACGCGGTCAGCTCGACCCGCTTGGGGTCGACCAGCACCATCCGCACCTCGTCCGGGGTGGCCCGGGCGAGGATCGAGGTGATCAGGCAGTTGATGCAGGACGACTTGCCCGCGCCGGTCGCACCGGCGACCAGGATGTGCGGCATCTTGGCGAGGTTGGCCATCACGGTGTGGCCCTCGACGTCCTTGCCCATGCCGACGACCATCGGGTGGGTGTCCTCGGCGGCCGTGCGCGAGCGCAGCAGGTCGCCGAGGTTGACCATCTCGCGGTCCCGGTTGGGGATCTCGATGCCGACCGCGGACTTGCCCGGGATCGGGCTGATGATCCGCACGTCCGGGCTGGCCACCGCGTACGCGATGTTCTTGGCGAGCGCGGTGATCCGCTCCACCTTGACGGCCGGGCCGAGCTCGACCTCGTAGCGGGTGACCGTCGGGCCGCGGGTGAAGCCGGTGACCTTCGCGTCGACCTTGAACTCGGCGAAGGTGCTGGTGAGCTGGGCCACCACCTCGTCGTTGAGGGCGCTGCGGGCCTTGGCCGGGCCGCCGCGCTCCAGCAGGTCGAGCGAGGGCAGCGCGTAGGTGACGCCCTCACCGAGCTGGAGCTGCTCCATCCGCACCGGCGCCGGGCCGTGCTCCGCGGGCGCGCCCGGCCCGCCGCTGCGGGCGGCCGGGACGGCGGGCTCCTCGGGCGCCGCCGTGAGGTCCTTGACCTGGTGCATCATGTCCGCCACCGCCGAGGAGGCGGGGACGCCGTAGACCAGCGCGCCGTCCAGGTCGGCGGCCGCGCCGGCGGCGAGGTCTCGGGTGGCGTACGGGTCCAGCGGCTCCTTGTCGAGCGAGACCCGGACGGCCTCCGACTGCTCCTCGTCGTCCTCGACGACCGGCTTGCGCCGGCGACGGCGCCGGCGGGCGGCCACCTCGTCACCCGGGTCCTCACCGTCGGTTTCCACGGTGTAGGGCAACGCGTCGGGGTCGGCGTCCTCCGGCGGATCGGTGGACGGCTCGTGCTCCGGCGTACGCCCCCAGCGCGGCTCGTCCTCGGGCCCGGGCTCGATCACACCGAGCCGTATGCCCAGCCCGCGCACCCGCTCGCCGATCCGGTTGACCGGGGTGGCGGTGACCACCAGCAGGCCGAAGAAGGCCAGCAGCAGGAGCAGCGGCACAGCCAGCACCGCGCCGGCCGCGGCCATCATCGGGGTCGACGCGGCCCAGCCGATGATCCCGCCGGCCGCCCTTATCCGGGAGGCTCCGCTGCCCATGGTGGGCGCGCCGCAGCCGATGTGGACCAGGCCGAGGATGCCGATCAGCAGGGTGCTCAGCCCGATCACGATCCGGCCGTTGGCCTCCGGCAGCTCCGGGTGGCGCCAGAGCCGGATCGCGATCCCGGCCAGCAGGAACGGCACCAGCACATCGAGCCGTCCGAACAGTCCGGACACCACGGCGGTGGCCGCCCCGTTCAGCCAGCCCTCCGAGCTGAACCAGGTGCCGGCGGCGACGACCAGCGCGAGCCCGAACAGCAGCAGGCCCAGCCCGTCCTTGCGGTGGGCCGGGTGGAGGTTCTTGGCGCCGTCGCCGAAGCCGCGGAAGATCGCGGCGATCGGGCTGGCGATCGCGTTGAGCGCGCCCATCAGCACCGAGCGGCGCGGCGGGGGCGGCGGGGCGGACTTGGCCGCCGTCTTCTTCGCGGGGGCCCGGCGGGCGGCCGCCTTCTTGGCGGGCGGCTTGCCCGGGGCCTTGGCCGCGGCCTTCTTGGACGGTCCCGGACTCGGTTTGCGTGCGGCGTTTCCGGGCGTACGAGTGGCCATGGGTCAGCAGCCTACCGGGGTGGGCGACCAGTGCACATGCGCCCGAGCCGGGGCGCCCGGCCGTGTCGCAGACACACCGTCACGCTGACCGCCTTTCACCCGGCCGCAGCAGCGGGACCACCCGGACGGGTGAACGATACGGCGGCCGGACTACGCGCTGCCGGGGCGCATCGCGTCCAGCGCCCGGCGCAGTCCGGCGAGCTTGCGCTCCAGGTGCGCCGCGGTGGCGGCCACCCCGGCGTCCTCGGCCCCGTCCAGTTGCTTGCCCAGCGCCTCCGCCTGCTCCTCGACCGCCGCCAGCCGCGCGGACAGCTCCCCGAGCAGCGCCCCGCCGAGGGCCGACTCGCCGCCGCCCTCCTCCAGCTGCAGCCGCAGCAGCGCGGCCTGCTCCTTCAACTGGCAGTTCTTGACGTACAGGTCGACGAAGACCGAGACCTTGGCGCGCAGCACCCACGGGTCGAAGGGCTTGGAGATGTAGTCCACCGCGCCGGCCGCGTAGCCGCGGAAGGTGTGGTGCGGGCCGTGGTTGATCGCGGTCAGGAAGATGATCGGGATGTCCCGGGTGCGCTCGCGGCGCTTGATGTGGGCGGCGGTCTCGAAGCCGTCCATCCCGGGCATCTGGACGTCCAGCAGGATCACCGCGAAGTCGTCGGTCAGCAGCGCCTTGAGCGCCTCCTCGCCGGAGGCGGCGCGCACCAGCGTCTGGTCCAGGGCGGAGAGGATCGCCTCCAGCGCCAGGAGGTTCTCCGGCCGGTCGTCGACCAGGAGGATCTTGGCCTTCTGCATCGGGGCTCGCCCTCCTGTCGCCTGCCTGCCGCCCGGTGTGGGCACTCGCGTACTGCCCACCGCTACCCCGGTCATGCTAGCCGCACCCCCTCGCCCGGCACATCGCTCCGTCGTGACCGATCCGGAACGGCGCGCAGCCAGTGCTCCGGCGCACGCTCAGCAGCGTGTCGCCGTCCGGTCACTGTTCGCAACGATCGGTGACCCTACCGGGTTCCCGGGCCCGACCGCCAGCAAACCGGCCGACCGGCGGGCGTGAACCGCGGGGTTCACGCCGCACCGGCCGGTCACGTGTGGTCGCCGCTCAGCCACTCGGACATCACCGACAGCAGGTGGTCGGTCTCCACCGGCTTGGTGATGTGGTCGGTGGCGCCCGCCTCCAGGGACTTCTCTCGGTCGCCCTTCATCGCCTTGGCGGTCAGCGCGATGATCGGCAGGCCGGCGAACTGGGGCATCCGGCGGATCGCCTCGGTGGTCGCGTAGCCGTCCATCTCCGGCATCATGATGTCCATCAGGACCAGCGCCACGTTCTCGTGCTGCTCCAGCATCTCGATGCCCTCGCGGCCGTTCTCCGCGTACAGGACGGTCAGCCCGTGCTGCTCCAGCACGCTGGTCAGGGCGAACACGTTGCGCACGTCGTCGTCCACGATCAGCACCTGCTGGCCGTCGAAGCGGATGTCGCCGCGGGCCGGCCGGAGCTGCTGGGCGGGCTCCACCGCGCGCGGCGCGGCGGCGCTCTCCAGGGCGGCGTTGCGCCGCCGCTCCACCGCGCCCCGACGGCGCTCCTCGGCCATCTCCCGGACCTCCTGGGCCCAGTGGTCGGCCGGGCTCTCGCCGACCGGCACCGGCAGGCCCACCGGGGTCACCCCGACCGAGGCGCGCAGCGCGGGCGGGGTGGCGGTGCCCGGGCGCTCGGCCGGGCGCTCGGCGGTGTCCGCGGCGTCGGTGCGCAGCGGCAGGTAGAGCGTGAAGGTCGAGCCCTTGCCCAGCTCGCTCTCGGCGTGGATCTCGCCGCCGAGCAGCCGGGCGATCTCGCGGCTGATCGACAGCCCGAGGCCGGTGCCGGCGTACTTGCGGCTGATGGTGCCGTCGGCCTGCTTGAACGCCTCGAAGATCTCCCGCAGCTTGTTGCCGGGGATGCCGATGCCGGTGTCGGAGACGGAGAAGGCGATCAGCTCGTCGTCCGGGCCCTGGATCGAGCCGAACTCCAGCAGCCGCTCGCGCACGTGCTGGGGGACGTCCCGGCCGGCCGCGCTGATCGAGAAGTCGACGCCGCCGGTGTCGGTGAACTTGACCGCGTTGGAGATCAGGTTGCGCAGCACCTGCTGGAGCCGCTGCTCGTCGGTGTGCAGGGTGACCGGCAGGGTGGGCGAGACCCGCACCGCGAAGTCCAGGTTCTTGTCGAGGGCGACCGGCTGGAAGGTGGCCTCGACGTAGTCGACCAGCTGGACCAGGGCGATCCGGGCCGGGCGGACGTCCATCTTGCCGGCCTCGACCTTGGACAGGTCGAGGATGTCGTTGATCAGCTGCAGCAGGTCGGAGCCGGCGCCGTGGATGGTGTCGGCGAACTCGACCTGCTTGGGCGAGAGGTTGCCCTCATTGTTGTCGGAGAGCAGCTTGGCCAGGATCAGCAGCGAGTTGAGCGGGGTGCGCAGCTCGTGCGACATGTTGGCGAGGAACTCGCTCTTGTACCGGGAGGCCAGGGCGAGCTGTTCGGCGCGCTCCTCCAGGACCTGCCGGGCCTCCTCGATCTCGCTGTTCTTGATCTCGATGTCGCGGTTCTGCTGGGCGAGTTGCTCGGCCTTCTCCTGCAACTCCTCGTTGGTGCGCTCCAGTTCCTCCTGGCGCGCCTCCAACTCAGCGGACCGCATGGAGAGTTCGGCGGTGAGTCGCTGGGACTCCAGCAGCAGGCCCTCGGTCTTGGTGTTGACGCTGATGGTGTTGACGGTGACGCCGATCAGGTCGGCGATCTGGTTGAGGAAGTCCAGGGCGACGGTGGTGAAGGAGCTGAACGTGGCCAGCTCGATCACGCCCAGCAGCCGGCCCTCGAACTGCACCGGCAGCACCACGATGTGGGCCGGCGAGGCCTCGCCGAGGCCGGAGGCGATCTTGAGGTACCCGGGCGGCGCCTCCTTGACCATGATCGCCCGCTTCTCCACCGCGGCCTGGCCGATCAGCGACTCGCCCGGCCGGAAGGTGGTCGGCATCGCCCGCCGCTGGTAGCCGTAGCTGCCGATCAGCCGCAGCACGGTGTCGTTCTCGTCGTCGTCCTCGGTGATCAGTTCGGCGGTCCGGCCGGCCGGCTGGGCCAGGAAGAAGGCGCCGTGCTGGGCGGAGACCACCGGGGTCAGCTCGGTCATGATCAGCGAGGCGACGGCCTCCAGGTCCCGGCGGCCCTGCAGCAGGCCGGAGATCCGGGCCAGGTTGGTCTTGAGCCAGTCCTGCTCCTGGTTGGTGCGGGTGGTCTCGCGCAGGTTGGCGATCATCTGGTTGATGTTGTCCTTGAGCTCGTCGAGCTCGCCGGCGGCGTCCACGTCGATCCGCAGGCTCAGGTCGCCCCTGGTCACCGCGGTGGCGACCTGGGCGATCGCGCGCACCTGCCGGGTCAGGTTGTTGGCCAGCTCGTTCACCGACTCGGTGAGGTCCTGCCAGGTGCCGTCCACCCCCGGCACCCGGGCCTGGCCGCCGAGCCGCCCGTCGGTGCCCACCTCGCGGGCGACCCGGGTGACCTCGTCGGCGAAGGCCGAGAGCTGGTCGACCATGGTGTTGATGTTGGTCTTGAGCTGGAGGATCTCACCGCGCGCGTCGACGTCGATCTTCTGCGAGAGATCGCCGCGGGCGACCGCCGTGATCACCAGCGCGATGTTGCGGACCTGGCCGGTGAGGTTGTTGGCCATCTGGTTGACGTTGTCGGTCAGGTCCTTCCAGATGCCGGCCACCCCGGGCACGCTCGCCTGGCCGCCCAGGGTGCCGTCGGTGCCGACCTCGCGGGCGACCCGGGTGACCTCCACCGCGAACGCGGACAGCTGGTCGACCATGGTGTTCAGCGTCCCGGCGAGCGTCGCGATCTCGCCCTGGGCGTCGATGGTGATCTTCTTGGAGAGGTCGCCGCGGGCCACCGCGGAGGCGACCTCGGCGATGTTGCGCACCTGTCCGGTCAGGTTCGACGCCATGAAGTTGACGTTGTCGGTCAGGTCCTTCCAGATCCCCGACACCCCGCGCACCCGCGCCTGCCCGCCCAGGATGCCCTCGGTGCCCACCTCGCGGGCCACCCTGGTCACCTCGTCGGCGAAGGCCGACAGCTGGTCGACCATGGTGTTGACGGTGGTCACCAGCTCCAGGATCTCGCCCCGGGCGTCGACGGTGATCTTCTTCGACACGTCGCCGCGCGCCACCGCGGTGGTCACCTCGGCGATGTTGCGGACCTGGTTGGTCAGGTTGTTGGCCATCAGGTTGACGCTGTTGGTCAGGTCCTTCCACGTCCCGGACACCCCCGGCACGCTCGCCTGGCCGCCGAGGATGCCCTCGGTGCCGACGTCCCGGGCGACCCGGGTCACCTCGTCCGCGAAGGCGGAGAGCTGGTCGACCATCGTGTTGATGGTGTTCTTCAGCTCCAGGATCTCCCCGCGGGCGTCCACCTGGATCTTCTGCGACAGGTCGCCCTTGGCCACCGCGGTCGTCACCTGGGCGATGTTGCGCACCTGGTCGGTGAGGTTGTTCGCCATGAAGTTGACGTTGTCGGTCAGGTCCCGCCACACCCCGGCCGCCCAGGGCACCTGGGCCTGCCCGCCGAGCCGCCCCTCGGTGCCCACCTGGCGGGCCACCCGGGTCACCTGTTCCGCGAAGCCGGAGAGCTGGTCCACCATCGTGTTGATGGTGTTCTTCAGCTCCAGCATCTCGCCGCGGGCGTCCACCTCGATCTTCTGCGAGAGGTCCCCGCGCGCCACCGCCGTGGTCACCTGGGCGATGTTGCGGACCTGACCGGTCAGGTTGTCGGCCATGAAGTTCACCGAGTCGGTCAGCTCGCGCCACACCCCGGCCACGCCCGGCACCTGCGCCTGACCACCCAGCCGGCCCTCGGTGCCGACGTCCCTGGCCACCGTGGTGACCTGGGCGGCGAAGCCGTTCAACTGGTCCACCATCGTGTTGACGGTGTTCTTCAGCTCCAGCATCTCGCCGGCCACGTCGACGGTCACCTTGCGGGACAGGTCGCCCTTGGCCACCGCCGTGGTCACCTGGGCGATGTTGCGCACCTGGGCGGTGAGCCGGCCCGCCATGGTGTTGACGGAGTCCGCCAGGTCCTTCCAACTGCCGGACACGCTGCGGACCTTGGCCTGGCCGCCGAGCTTGCCCTCGGTGCCCACCTCGCGGGCCACCCGGGTCACCTCGTCGGTGAACTCCGAGAGCTGGTCCACCAGTCCGTTGACGGTCCGGCCGATCTTCAGGTACTCGCCGCGCAGCGGGTGGCTCACCCCGTTGCTGTGCAGCGAGCGCAGCTCCATCTTCTGGTCCAGGTCGCCCTCGGCGATCGACGTCAGCACCCGGCCCACCTCGGACATCGGGCGGGCCAGGTCGTCGATCAGCGCGTTGCAGTTGTCGACGGCCGCCATCCAGGCGCCCTCGCTCGCGCCGGTCTCCAGCCGCTCGTTCAGCCGGCCCTCGCGGCCCACCGCCCGCCGCACCCGGGCCAGTTCACCGGTCAGGTGCTGGTTGCGCTCGGCGACCTCGTTGAACACCGCGGCGATCTCCGCCAGCGGCCCGTCGCCCGGCACCGTCAGCCGGCGGCGGAAGTTGCCGTCCCGCATCGCCGTCAGCGCGGCCAGCACCTTGCGCAGCTCGGCCGGCTCCGCACCTCGGTTGTGGGCCGCTCGACGGCCGGCCGCGATCCGCGGCGCGGTCCCGGACCGCCCCCCGCGCGGAGCGGGCGGCGTCGTACCGGTTGCGTCCTTGGTTGCGTCCTTGGTGGCCGAACTCAACGGGCCCCTCCCACATCGTGTGTACTGTCCGGTGACCGCCTCGCCGGTACGGCGCGGACCGGGCACCGACCCGGCTGGGCTGCGCACCGGCCGACCCCCACGGCCCACCGGCACCCACACGACCGTACTGCTCCCACCGGCCGTCGCGGACCCCCCAGTCTGGCAGCACCGGCGTCGGGTATACGGCCGGTTGCGCTCGGTTGTCCCCGCACCGTCCGAAACAGGTGGGCAGAATCACCCTCTGGTGCCTGTTTCACGGCCCCGCCCCCACGGGGAACCAAGCGGAAAGTAGGGTGGAGCGCTGCACCGGGCCACGACCCGACCCAGCGCCGCCGCCCGCGCGACGGCGCGCACGGGGAGGTCGGCGCCGAGCCCCGGACAGCCAGCGCCAGAGCAGCAGAGGAGAAGTGGCAACGTGGTCACCGCGCGCGCAGCCGCCACCTTCGACCCCGACGGCCGGTCCGCGGCCGCCGCCCGGGGTTTCGTCCGGGACGCGCTGCTCGGCTGGGGCCTGCCCGAGGTCGTCGACGACGCCGTCGTGCTGGTCAGTGAACTGGTCACCAACGCCGTCGTGCACGCCGGCACCGCCGCCGAGGTCTGCTGCCTGCGCGAGGAGGAGACCGTCCGGATCGAGGTCACCGACCACCACCCCGAGCGCGGCCTGCCCACCCTCGGCGACGGGCCCGTCACCGCCTCCGACCGCTACGCCGACCCCGACGGCGAGGGCGGCCGCGGCCTGCTGATGTGCTCGGCCCTCGCCGAACGCTGGGGCGTCGAGTACGCGACCGGCCGCAAGACCGTCTGGTTCCGGCTCGCCCTGCCCGCACACGTGACCGGCACCCGCTACGCCGTTCCCGCCACCCCCGGCAGCGACCTGCCCAGCAGCCCCGGGCCGGTGCACGTCGCCGTCGTCCAACTCGACGACGACGGCCGCGTGCTGGCCTGGAACCCGGACGCCGAGGCGCTCTTCCGACACCCCGCCGCCACCGTCCTCGGCCGCCCCTGGGCCGACCTCGCGGTCTGGCCGCAGTCCTCCGGCCGCGGCCTCGGCCTCACCGACACCCTCCGGCTGGCCCGCTGGGAGGGCGGCTACGGCGTACGGCGGCCCGACGGCGAGGAGGTCGAGGTCTACGGCGTCCAGGTGCGCGTGCGCGACACCGAGGGCGTCCCCTCCACCCTCTGTCTGCTCGTCCTCGAACCCGACCGCGCCGTGCTGCGCTCCCCCGCCCGCGCGCTGCCCGGCGAGCGCCCCGACCCGGCCGGGCCCCGGCTCGACCTGCTGGCCGGCCCGATCGCCACCGACGACCTCGAAACCCTGCTCCAGCGCACCGTGGAACGCGCCCGCGACCTGCTCGACGCCGACGCCGCCTACCTGCTGCTCACCACCGACGACGAGGCCGAGTTCGAGGTCCGCGCCGCCACCGGCCTGACCATCGGGCACCGCCGGCACACCCGCTTCCCGGTCGAGACCGGCAACCGCTACGACTCCGCCCGGCTGCCCTCCGTCCACGAGGACCTCGCCGGCCGCCCCACCGGGCTGCCCCTGCTCTCCGGCAGCGGCATGCGCTCCCTGGTCACCGTCCCGCTCAAGGTCGAGGGCCGCCTCATCGGCTCCCTCGGCATCGCCACCGCCGCACCCGGCCGCTACGACAACGAGGACGCGCTGCGCCTCCAGTTCGCCGCCGACCGGGTCGCCCTGGCCGTCGAGAGCACCCGGCTGACCGAGCTCGAACGGCTGCGCCGCGGCTCGCTCTCCTTCCTCGTCGAGGCCTCCGACCTGCTGGCCGGCACCCTCGAACACGAGCAGACCCTCGCGCTGATGGCCCAGATGGCCGTCCCCACCCTCGCCTCCTGGTGCGCCGTCTACACCAACGGCGACCACAGCTCGGCGACCGGCCTCGCCTTCGTGCTGCACGAGGACGAGGACCGGATCGACCCGCTGCGCGACCTGCTCGACAAGACCCCCTCCCCCGAGGCCGGCCCCACCCACGGCGTCCGCTTCTGGACGGCGCCCGCCGAGACCGCCGGGTCCCGCGGCCTCACCGACAGCCCCGAACTCGCCGGCCTGCTCGGCGAGACCGTCGTCCTGCCGCTGACCGCCCGCAACCGGGTGATCGGCCTGCTCGTCCTCGGCGTCCCGGCCGGGGTGCGGTTCCGCCAGGAGATCCTCGAACTCGCCGAGGACCTCTCCCGCCGGGCCGCCCTCGCCCTCGACAACTCCCGCCTCTACTCCGAGCGCACCGCCACCAGCCAGGCCCTGCAGCGCAGTCTGCTGCCGCCGGACCTGCCCGAGATCCCGGGCGTCGAGGTGGACGTCTACTACCAGGCCGCCGGCGAGGGCAACGAGGTCGGCGGCGACTTCTACGACCTGTTCACCATCCGCGAGGGCACCTACGGCTTCGCCATCGGCGACGTCTGCGGCACCGGCCCGGAGGCCGCCTCCGTCACCGGCCTGGCCCGGCACTCGCTGCGGCTGCTCGCCCGCGAGGGCCTGGACGCCCCGCAGGTGCTGCGCCGGCTCAACGCGGCCATCCTGGACGAGGGTTCGCGCAGCCGCTTCCTCACCCTGCTCTACGGCGAACTGACGCCCCGCCCGGACGGCAGCACCGAGCTGTCCCTGGTCTGCGCCGGCCACCCGCTGCCGCTGAGACTGCGCACCGACGGCCAGGTCGACCAAGCCGCCACCCCGCAGCCGCTGCTCGGCGTCATGGACGACCTCGAACTCACCGCCGAGCACCTGGTGCTCGCCCCCGGCGAGGTGCTGCTCTGCGTCACCGACGGCGTCACCGAACGCCGGGAGGGCCGACGGATGTTGGGCGACGACGGACTCGCCGAGGTGCTCACCGGCTGCACCGGCCTGACCGCCGGAGCGGTCGCGATGCGGGTGCAGCGCGCGGTCGAGCGCTTCGCCCCGGAGCCGCCGTCCGACGACATGGCGATCCTGACCCTGCGGGTGCCGACCCAGCGTCAGCCGTGAGCACTCCACACCTGACGCTGTCACAAATTGTTATCTTCACAAGGGTACAAGCAGGGCGTGCCGGGTACACCGATCTCGCCGGGGAATCCCCCGACGAGGACGTGACCAGCGGCTCTCCGCCGGCCCACCACTTCTGACCTCACTTCTGACCGCTGCCCGCGCACGCCCTTCGCCGTGCGCCCTCGGCGCGGTCGCGCGCATCCACTCATCGAGACGACACCCAGCGTTACTGCGCCCTGCGCGCGCCCAGAGTGAAAGGAGCCTCCGGTGAGCAACGACGCTACCGGGGCAACGAACGCCCGCTCCACCGGAGCCGACGCGGGTAACCTCGGCTACCTCGCCCTCGGCCTGACACTGCTCGCCTACGGTCTGCTCTCCACCGGGATCCTGCACGGTACGGGCGCCGGAGACGCGGCCCACCTCGCCCACCTGCTCGGCGGCCTCACCCTCTTCATCGCGGGCCTCTGGCAGCTCCGCGGCGGCGAGGGCTTCACCGGGACCGCCTTCACCAGCCTCGGCGCCTTCTGGGCGACCTGGTCGGTGGCGGGCGGCGCGAGCAAGAACGCCGCAGGTCTGTTCCTGTTGCTGTGGGCGCTGCTCGCCCTCAGCCTCACAGCGGCGAGTTGGGGCGCGGGCCTGTTCAGCCGCGCCGTCTACGGCCTGTTCACGCTCTCCCTCGTGCTCAACGCCATCGCGGTCCTCGGCAGCTACAGCGGCCTCGCCAAGGCCGCCGGCTGGATCGCCGCCGTCGCCGGGCTCGCCGCCTGGTACTGGGCCACCTCCGCCCTGAGCAACGGCTCCTGGGGGAAGGTCGCCCTGCCGGTCAAGTGACCTGCTTCGGCCGGTCCTCGGCACCGACGCGGGGTCGGGTCTCCGTCTCGACGGAGGCCCGGCCCCGCCGCCGTGCCGCCGACGCCAGGACGGCGTAGGCGAACAGCAGGATCACGACGGCGACGATGCCGTCCGCCCAGAAGTGGTTGGCCGTCACCACGACCACCGCAACCGTCAGCACCGGATGCAGCACCACCAGCCAGCGGAACGGGCTCGACGACACCCGCACCACCGCGACCGCCGCCAGCACGCACCAGGCGACGTGCACCGAGGGCATCGCCGACAACTGGTCGGCCACCACCACCCCGCCGACTGCACCGCCGTACACCGACTGCCCGTACTCGGCGGCCAGGTCGACGAACCCGCTCTGCGGCAGCATCCTCGGCGGCGCCACCGGGACGAACTGCACCAGCAGGCAGACCGCGGTGGTGATCACCACCGTGTTGCGCACCCACGCGTAGCGCTCCCGGTGCCGCAGGAAGACCCAGAGCAGCACGCCGAGCATCACCGCGAAGTGCATGACCGCGTAGTAGTAGTTCGCCAGCCTCACCAGCACCGGGTACGGCGTGACCGCCGCCTGCCAGGACGCCTCGTCCGGCAGCCCGACCGCCCGCTCGGTCCGGTGGATCCAACCCGCCCGGTCCAGCGCGTGGTCGGCGCTCATCACCGACAGGTGCCCCACCAGCTGCCAGAGCGCGAACAGCGCCAACAGCGTGCCGGCCTCCCGCAGCAGCGCCGACACCCCCGGCCTCCGGCCCCTCGCGGCGGCGTACGCGCCCCCGTAGAGCACGACGGCGGCGCCCCCGGCGGACTGCCAGGTCAGGGTCAGGTTCTGCATTGGCAGAGGGTAACGCAAAAAGACCCCCTCCCGAATGGGAGGGGGTCTTTTTGGAATGATTGTTCGGCGGCGTCCTACTCTCCCACAGGGTCCCCCCTGCAGTACCATCGGCGCTGTGAGGCTTAGCTTCCGGGTTCGGAATGTAACCGGGCGTTTCCCTCACGCTATGACCACCGAAACACTAT
>NZ_MECK01000094.1 GCF_014596465.1 Streptomyces sp. CBMA123
CCCTGCTCACCGGCCACGCCTGGCTGCTCGCCCCGGCCGCCTTCGCCGCCGTGCTGCTCGCGCTCGCCGCGCCCGGCGCCGGCCGCCCCACGCGGCTGTCCGCCCGGAGCACCGCCCGACCACAGCGCTGCTTCGAGGGCGAGCCCGTCACCGTGCACGTCACCGTGGATCACGACGGCCGGATCGGCGTGCCCGAACCCACCGTGTCGCTCGGCCCCGGCCTCGCCCTGGACGCCCTGACCGTCACCCCGACCGGTGTCGACCTCGTCCTCCACGCCGACAGCTGGGGCCGTCGCCACCTCGGCGTCGTCGACGTCGACGTGCCCGACGCCCGGGGCCTGACCCGCCGCACCGTCCGTACCGACCTCGGCACCGTCGACGTCTTCCCCGTCCCCGACGCCGCCCGCCTCACCCCGATCCCGGTCCGCCTGCCCGAACGGATCGGCGAACACACCACCGCCCACGAGGGCACCGGCGTCGAGGTCGTCGGCGTCCGCCCGCACGTGCCCGGCGAACGGCAACGCCGGATCCACTGGCCGTCCACGACCCGCCGCGACGCCGTCCAGATCAACCAGTTCGCCGCCGAACGCGCCGTCGACGCGGTCGTCCTGCTCGACACCCTCGCCGACTACCTCGACACCGCCACCGGACGGCGCAGCCTGGACGAAACCCTGCGTGCCGCCACCGGCCTGACCCGCGCCTACCTGCGCCGACACGACCGGATCGGCCTCGTCGCGGTCGGCGGGCAGCTGCGCCAGCTCACCGCCGCCGGCGGGGACCGGCAGTTCTACCGCATCGTGGAGAGCGTGCTGGAGGCCCGCCAGGACCGCCCCCGACGCGGCCCCCTCCCACCCCTGCCGCTCGCGGCCCTGCCCGGCCACGCCCTCGTCTACGCCTTCACCCCCCTCGCCGACCAACGCATCCTCGACGTCCTCGGCCGGATCCGCGAACGCGGCAACCCCCTCGTCGTCGTGGAGATCCCGGCCGGAGAACCGGCGGCCCGGCCCGACGACGAGACCGACGCCCTCGCGCTGCGCCTGTGGCGCGCCGAACGCGAGGCGATGCGCGCCACCCTGCGCGGTCGGGGCATCCCGGTGGTCGGCCACACCCCCGGCGAAGCCCTGGACCTGGCCCTCGGACCCCTGCTGCGCCGCCGCATCGTGGGGGCCGGCCGATGACCCTCCCCTCGACGACTGCTCCGAGCGCTTCGGCCGGTCCGAGGCGCGCCGCGAAGCCGGGGCGGTCGGCCCGCAGCACCGCCCTCTCCCCGGGCCTCCAACGCGCCGCCCTGCGCGCCACCGGTACCGTCCTGGCCCTTGCCGCCGCGGGCACCGGAACCGGCACGCTCACCGACCGGTTGGGGCCCGTCTGCCTCCTGCCGATCGCCGCCGTCGCCCTGTGGGCTGCCGTCCCCGCACCGGACGGCCCGACCCCGACGAGGCGGCTCGCGCGCCTGGCCGCCACCCGTACCACCCTCCTCGCCGCCGGAGCCGTCCCGCTCGCCGCCCTCGGCGACCCGTCCTGGTGGCGGGCGCTCGCGGTGACCGTCCTGCTCGCCGGCTACCTCCTGGTGCTCGACGCGCTCGGCCCCCACCGCCCGACCATCCGCCCCGCCACCGCGGCCGCCGCCCTCACCGCCGCACTGCTGGTCCTGCCCCCGGCCTTCGCCCCTACCGCGGCGGGCGAGTGGTCCCGCCCACTCGCCGTACTGGGCCTGACCGCGGCCGCCGTCGGTGTGGCCCTCGCCCTGCGCCCGGAGCGCACCCCACCCCAGGCCCCGCCGGACCAACAGCCGCACGACGACCGCCCGTCCGCCGGCTGAGGCCCCGACCGCCGGCCGACCGACGGTGGGGGCGCGGTGCCGGGCTTGTCCCAGCCCAAGGGGCCGTCCGGACCTGGGGCACCGGATCCTGCCGGTGGTTCGGGCAGGTGGCCGGCGGCGTAGGCGTAGCAGGCGGGGTAGCAGGCGGGGAGGGCGGCTGATGTCAGGCGGTTGCCGCCGGGGGGCCGAACCAGTGCGCGAGGCTCTCCCGCAGTTCCTGCGCCGCCATCTCGACGGGTGCGGACGGTGTGCCGATCCAGGCCGCGTGTCCGTCCGGGCGGACGAGGACCGCGTGGGCGCCGTGCAGGGCCTGCGGGTGGGTGTGGGCGGTGGTGACGCGGTCCGTCCAGGGGTGGGCGGCGGCGGAGAGGGGGTGAGCCTGCGGTGTGCCGTCGAGGAGCAGGGCGCCGCCGGGTGTGCGGGCCAGCAGCGCCGTGAGGCCGTCCGCACCGGCCGGGCCCAGGGGGAGGTCCGGCACCATCCGTCCGGCCCAGGGGTGTCCGGGGGCGCCGGAGGCGGGGTAGCGGGTGGCGACACCGGTGATCTCCTCGGCCACCGGGCCGGCGGTGGCCTCGGATTCGGCCAGTTCCGCGAGGAGTTCACGGACCGGCGCCAGACGGTCGTCGTCCCCGTCGGCCTGGGCGAGCACCGCCTGGGCGCGGGTGTTGCGGAGCAGTCGGGTGCCGGCCGCGTGGCGTTCGTCGTGGTAGGTGTCGAGCAGGGTGTCCGCCGCCTGCCCGCGTGCCACCAGGGCGAGTTTCCAGCCCAGGTTGACGGCGTCGTCGATCGCCGCGTTGACGCCGATGGCACCGGCCGGGGGGTGGATGTGCGCGGCGTCCCCGGCGAGCAGGATCCGGCCCGCCCGGAACCGCTCGGCGAGCCGCGCCGCGTCCCCGAACCGGGTCAGCCACCGGGCCTCGGCGATCTCGGCCCGGTGCCCCAGCGCGGCTTCGATCGCGCGCTGGAAGGAGTCGAGCGACACGGGCTCGTGCGGGTCCGCGGGCGGTGCGGGGTCGGCGGTGAGGAGACGGACGTAGCCGGGGCGCGGGATCGCGAACACCGAGCGGCCGTCGGGCCCGGTGTTGGGGCCGTACGGGACGGCTGACGGGTCGGCGAGCACCACGTCCCCGAGCAGGGTGAAGTTCCGGGCCGGCGTCCCGGGGAAGCCGATCCCGGCCGCCTTGCGCACCGTGCTGCGGCCCCCGTCGCAGCCGACCAGCCACCGGCAGCGCAGGGTCGACGGGCCGTCCGGGCCCTCGACCTCGGCCGTCACGCCGTCACCGTCCTGCCACAGCCCGGTGAGGCGTCGGCCGCGGACCAGGCGCGCACCCGATCCCACGGCCCACTCGGCGAGCAGTTCCTCGACCCGGGTCTGGGGGATGCCCAGGATGTAGCGGTGTTTCGCGCGCATGGCCGTGAGGTCGAGCCGGGACGCACCGACGAACATGGTCGTCGGCACGGTCGGTCCCTCGGTGAGGAAGCGGGCGGCCAGGCCCCGGCGGTCGAACAGCTCCAGACTCCGGGCGTTGAGGTTGAACCCGCGGCAGTAGCCGGGCGGTTCGGGCTCCCGCTCCAGAACCAGCGCCCGCACCCCGGCGCGCCCCAGCTCCCCGCCGAGTGCCAGCCCGGCGGGCCCGGCGCCGACCACCAGAACGTCGACGGTCTCGTCCTGCGTCGCGTCGTCAGTCATCGTCCGCCCCCGTCCGGCCGAGTCCCGGCCAGGTCAGTGTTCCGTGCTCGATCTCGTCGGCGGTGCGCTCGACCCAGGCCAGCTCGGACTGCGCCATGGCGGCGGCGTACTCGGCCTCGATGACGAACAGGCGCGGCGCGTCGTGCTCCTCGCGGGCCACGCGGTAGGCCTCGGCGTCCCGCGTGATCCGCTCCCGCAGCGCGGCGGCCCGCTCGCGCAGCGCCTCCGCCGCGCGGGCGGGGCCCAGCGCGCCGAGGTAGCCGACGGCGGAGAGGAAGCGCGGGTACTCGGGGGAGGGCTCCCGGATCAGCTCGTCGAGCCAGTCGGTGAAGCCGTCCCGCCCGGCGGGGGTGTGGCGGTAGACGGTGCGGGCCGGGCGGTTGCCGACCTGCTCGGTGCCGTCCGCCTCGATCCAGCCGTCCCGGGTGAGCGCGCGGACGGTGTCGTAGAGCGAGCCGGTCGTCAGTTTGAACGCGCGCTCCATGCCGCGCTCGCGCAGTGTGCCGGCCAGGGCGTGGGGGTGCATCGGCTGTTCCAGCAGCAGCCCGAGGACGGCGAGGGCGAGGGTGTTGGCCGGGCGTTTCGGCGAGTGCTGGGCGGCGGCGGGGGGTTGACGGGTGGTCATGAGGCTCCAGTGCGTCGACTCGGTTGATTACCAGGTGTCGATTACTTGGATCCGAGCATATGGAGCCGAGGGTGCCGGGCGCAAGGCTGTGGGTGGGGGCGTTCGGCGGGTGCCGCCCCGCGGCTCGGCACGCCGTCGGGCGGCGGGTCGCGCCACCCGTCGTCCCGGTCAGGACCCACCCTCCTTCGTGTTGATCGCCTGTCTACCGGTGCCGCATAGCGTCCTTCCCCGTACCCGGCCCGACCCCCGGGCCGCCGCCGAAGGGAGAACTCTCGTGCTGCGCAAGACTCGTGCCTTGCTGACCGGTTCAGCCGTCGCTCTGGCGCTCACCCTCACCTCGACCACCTTCACCGCCCATGCCGCCGGCGATCAGAGCGGCATCGACGCCTGCGCCCGGGAGGCCCAGCTGGCGGGCTTCGCGAAGGACAAGTCCGGCGAGGGCCGCAACGACGACGCGATCTACGCCGTCGCGATCGCCATGGCCGAGTCCGGCTGCGACCGCCTGGCCGTCCACACCAACCTCCCCACCGACCCCGACCCGGGCACCAAGGACCTCGGTGCCTGGCAGATCAACGAGCGCTGGTACCCCGACGTCCACTACCACGACTCCGGGGTCGTCACCGCCGAGAACTGGCAGGACATGGGCTGGTCGGCCCGCAAGGCCTGGAAGATCGACAACGACGGCACCGGCCGGGGCTGGGCGTCCTGGGCGGCCTGGCACCTGGGCACCTACCAGCAGTACCTCGGCCAAGCACGGGACGCGGTCTACCGCGTCTGGCAGTGACGCCCCACCGGGGGTGACCACCTCGATCACCCGTCCCGTCCGGCCGGCCCTGGTGCCCCCTGAACGGCACCAGGGCCGGCCGGTCCGTGCCCCGGTCGAGCACGGACCTCCCGCCGGGAGCAGACGTTCGCCGAACCGGCCGGGCTCACCCCACCGCCGGCCGGGTCCTGACCGCCCGAGTCGGCCACCGGGCCTTCGCCGCCCGCCGCCCCGGCCCGCCGCCTCGGCCCGCCGCCTCGGCCCGCGCCGATGCGATGCGGCCGGGCCCCGGCTACCAGCGGTCGTGCACCTGCGGCCGGATGCGGCGGTCGTACAGGTCCCGGACGGCGTCGAGCGTGGCCGGCGGCAGCGGTGCCAGCGCGGCGGCGGCCGCGTTCGCCCGCGCCTGCGCGACATTGCGGGCCCCGGGGATCACCGTCGTCACCCCCGGCTGCTGGATGATCCAGCGAAGCGCCGTCTGCGCGGCTGTCGCGCCCTCGGGTGCCAGCGCGGCGAACTCCGCCGCCGCCTCGACGCCCGTCGCGAAGTCCACGCCGGAGAAGGTCTCGCCCTGGTCGAAGGCCTCGCCGTGGCGGTTGTAGGTGCGGTGGTCGTCCGGGGCGAAGACGGTCCGCTCGCTGTAGCGGCCCGAGAGCAGCCCCGAGGCGAGCGGCACCCGCGCCAGGATCGCGACCCCGGCCGCCTCGGCGGCGGGCAGCACCCGCTCCAGCGGCTTGAGCCGGAACGCGTTCAGGATGATCTGCACGCTCGCGACGCCCGGGCGCGCGATCGCGGTCAGTGCCTCCGCGCAGGTCTCGACGCTCACCCCGTAGCCGGCGATCCGCTCCTCCGCCACCAGGGTGTCCAGGGCGTCGAACACCTCGTCCGAGGAGTAGACGGGCGTCGGCGGGCAGTGCAGCTGCACCAGGTCCAGCCGCTCCACGCCCAGGTTCGCGCGTGAACGGTCCGCCCAGGCGCGGAAGTTGGCGAGGTGGTAGTGCTCGGGGCGCTGCTCGACCCGGCGGCCGAACTTGGTGGCGACGAACACCTCCGCGTCCGGGCGCTCCTTCAGGAAACGGCCGATCAGCCGCTCGCTGCGGCCGTCGCCGTAGACGTCGGCGGTGTCGAAGAGCGTGACACCCGCCTCCACGGAGGCGTCCAGCACGGCCAGGGCGTCCTCCTCCCGGACGTCTCCCCAGTCGGCGCCGAGCTGCCAGGTGCCGAGTCCGACGATCGAGACGGGACGGCCGGTGCGGCCGAGTACACGCTGTTCCATGGCACGAGCCTCTCACGCCGCGTCGACCGGTGCCCGCCCCGGTGATCACGGCTACCTGCATCACGACTCCTTCACGCGGTAGGGGGTGTGCCAGTCTCCTGGGTCCGGCCGGTCGAGGACGACGGTGACGTGGTGTTCTCGTTCGGGGGAGAACCCTGGCGTCCCCGCCGCGGCTCGTCGACCGTCGGGCAAGGCGTCGCCACCGCCGACCTCCGGTCCGGCCCACCCGGAACCGAACCCAACTCCCGTGTCCTGGTGCTATGTTCGAAGTGTCCGTGCCGTGCTCGCAGGAACCCGGGGGCTGCCCATGACCGACGCCGCCCGCGACACCGACCCCGGAGCCGCCGCCCCGAACGGCGAGCAGGTCACCAGGGCGCTGCTCGCCGAATACGCTGCCGGTGTCCGCGAGTTCGGCGGTCGGACGTTCACCGGGCTGCGGCTCGGCCGGGAGGACCTCAGTGACGCCGTCTTCGTCGACTGCGAGTTCGACGACTGCGTCCTCGCGATGGGCACCTTCGACCGCTGCGAGTTCCGGGGCTGCCGCCTGCGCCGCGTCAACGCCATCCAGGCCAGCTTCGTCCAGGCCCGGTTCCTGCACTGCGACCTCGCACAGGCGGCCTTCCGTGCCGCCGACTTCTTCAAGGCCACCTTCCGCGGCGGGACGTTCGGCGGCAACTACCGCGAGGCGTTCTTCGTCCAGGCGGTCTTCGACGAGATCACCTTCAACGGCGCCGTCTTCGCCGACGCCCACTTCGGGTTCAACGTCTTCGCCGGTGCCGAGTTCGTGGCCACCACGCTGGACCCGGTGGTCGTCAACGGGCTGTGCCAGATCGACGAGCGCACCATCGCCGCCTCCTTCATCCTGAACGGCCGGGTTCTGGACGTCGCCCGCGAGCAGCTGCCGGACGACCGGGCCGTCGAGGAGCTGACCCGCGACCTCGCCGGCCTGGAGCGGTTCTTCGTCCGGGCCGGTGCCGACCCGGACGCCGTACGCGCGTACCGCGACGCCGCACGCAGCGCCCGAGAGCCGGCCCGCCCCAGCGTCTTCATCAGCTACAGCTCGGGCGACGAGTCCTTCGCCGCCAAGCTGCGCAGCCATCTGGAAGCCAACGGCGTGGACACCTGGTTCGCCCCGCACGACATCCGCGGCGGCCGGACGATCCTGGAGCAGATCACCGAGGAGATCCAGCGGCGGGGGCGGATGATCCTCGTGCTGTCCGAGGCCAGCATGGCCAGCAACTGGGTGGCCACCGAGATCGGCCGGGCCGTACGGGCGGAGCGGCAGAGCGGCACCCGAAAGCTCTTCCCGATCCGCATCGTCGCCCACGAGCGGCTGCTGGGCTGGGAACTCTTCGACGCCGATGCGGGCTACGACGTGGCCCGCACCATCCGCGAGTACTACATCCCGGACTTCCACGACGACGGCGACGGCCTCGCCTTCGCCCAGGCCGTCAGCCGCCTGGCCCGCGACCTGCGGGAGGGCTGAGGGCCCGGCCGGGGCCCGCAGGTCGCGCCCAGCGGCGGCCGGTGCTCAGCGGCGGTAGACGGCCGTCGCGATCTCGACCAGGGAGCGGATCAGCGGGTTGGTGTCGCCCTCGTTCCACGCCACCACCACCCGGCTCGGCGCCATGTCGGCCAGCGGCACCACGGCGAGTTGCGCGGGCAGGTCGTGTCCGAGCGGCATCAGGCCGACGGTGCCGTTCCACAGCACGGCCTGCAGGCATTCCTGGACGGCCCGCACCACCGGTCCCTCGCGCGGGCTGCCGCCGTGCCAGTAGGACTGCCAGGCGGGGTCGGTGCCCGGTGGGAACCGGAACCAGCGGCGGCCGTCCAGTTCGGCGAGCCGCAGCCCGTCGCGGCCGGCCAGCGGATCGTCGGCGCGCAGGACCGCGCCGACCGGGTCGGCCCGGAGGGTACGGACCGTCAGGGCGGTCCGGTCGAACGGCGCCCGGGTCAGGGCGACGTCGACCAGTCCGGCGCGCAGCCCGCACGTCGGGTCGGTCAGGTCGGTGTCGCGGACGCGGATGTCGATGCCGGGGTGGCGTCGGCGGTAGGCGGCGGCCAGGCCGGAGACCCCGGGGTCGGTGCCGTCGCCCAGGATGCCGACGGTGACGGTCGCGACGCCGGCCGCCGCGCCCACCCGGGCCCGGAGCCGGTCGGCGTGTTCGAGCAGCCCCCGTGCCTCGTCGAGCAGCACCGCGCCGACGGGGGTGAGTGCGACGCCGGCGGGGGAGCGGGTGAACAGCAGGGCCCCGACCTCGGTCTCCAGCCGCTGGATCGCCCGGCTCAGCGGTGGCTGGGTCATGTGCAGCCGGTGGGCCGCCCGGCCGAAGTGGAGTTCCTCGGCGACGGCGACGAAATAGCGCAGGCTCTGCAAGTCCACGCTGTCACGATACCCATCCGGTATCGGTGCTGCGGGACTGGTCTTGGACAGCCGGCGGGCCCCGGCGGTGGAGTGGTGGGCATGACCGAAGACACCGCAACCGGCACCGCAGCCACCACCGAAGCCGGCACCGAAGCCGACCCCGCGCGCACCGCCGACCCCGCCGTCGTCCTGGTGCGCCCCGGCGAGGGCGAGACGATCGTGCTGGGCCCCACGCGGATGCGCGTCCTGGAGGACGGCAGCCACACCGGGCACCGCCTCGCGATCGCCGAGTCCGTGCTCGCCCCGCACACCGAGGGGCCGCCACAGCACCGCCACGCCCAGCACGACGAGGGCTTCTACGTCCTCTCCGGCACCGTGCGCTTCACCGTCGGGGAGCAGGACCACGACGCCGTGGCGGGCACGTTCGTGCTCGTCCCGCCCGGCGCCCCGCACACCTTCGCCAACCGGACCGACCGACCCGCCGTCCTGCTCAGCACGTTCACCCCCGACCTGTACGTGCAGTACTTCCGGGACCTCGCGCAGGTGCTCGCCGCCGGCCGCCCGCTGACACCCCGGGCGAACATCGAGACGATGAGCCGCTACGCGACCGTGCCGGCCGCCGCGCCCGCGACCACGGCCGCCCCGGACACCGAATGAGCATCGCCTACTGGACGGTCGCGGGCCCGCTGGCGCTCTTCTACGGCTACGCGGGCACGCTGAAGACGGTCCGCGGCCCCGATCGGCTCCGGCCGATGATGGCTTGGGTGGACCGGGTGCCGCTCGCCGCCCTCAGGACGCTGGGGGTGGTGGAGGTGCTCGGCGCGGCAGGCCTGGTCCTGCCGCCGCTGACCGGCATCGCGCCCGCGCTGGCGCCGGCCGCGGCGATCGGCTTCGTCCTGCTGCAGGGCGGGGCGATCGTCGTCCACCTGACCGGTGGAGACCGCCGGATCGGCCTGAACGCCGGTCTGGTCACCGCCGCTGCCGTGGCCGTCTGGCTGGCCACCGGGTCCTGAGCCCGGCCGGCCGCCGGTCGGCCGCCCCGGACGACGGCCCAGAGCCGCATGCTTCCTCGGGAGTGTTAGCTTAGGCTGGCCTAAGCAGGATGCGCGACCACACAGCCCAGGGGGGCACCATGACAGACCAACCGACCCGCCGCACACCGCGGGCCCGTGAAGCACGGGTGCTGCGCACCGAGCGGATCACGCCGCACATGGTGCGACTGGTCCTCGGCGGTGCGGGGCTGGCGGACTTCGACGCCGCCGAGTTCACCGACCACTACATCAAGGTGCTCTTCACGCCCGAGGGCGTGAGCTACCCGGAGCCCTTCGATCTGGCGCGGATCCGTGAGGAGTTCCCGCCCGAGCAGCGGCCGGTCACCCGGACGTACACCGTGCGGGCCTGGGATCCGGTGCCGCGCGAGCTGACCGTCGACTTCGTGGTGCACGGCGACGAGGGCCTGGCCGGCCCGTGGGCGGCCCGCGCCCAGCCTGGCGAGACGGTGCGCTTCCTCGGCCCCGGCGGCGGCTACGCCCCCGATCCGAGCGCCGACTGGCACCTGCTGGCGGGCGACGAGAGCGCGCTGCCCGCGATCGCCGCGGCGCTGGAGCGGATGCCGGCCGACGCCGTGGTGCTCGCCTTCGTCGAGGTCGCGGACGCCGCGGAGGAGCAGAAGATCATTTCGCCGGCCGGGGCCGAGATCAGCTGGCTGCACCGCGGCAGGCGCCCGGTGGGCGAGGCGCTGGTCGAGGCGGTGGGCGCGCTGGACTTCCCGGCCGGCACGGCCTCCGCGTTCGTCCACGGTGAGGCGGGCTTCGTGAAGGAGCTGCGGCGCCTGCTGCGGGTGGAGCGAGGCGTCCCGCGCGAGCGGCTGTCGGTCTCGGGCTACTGGCGGCTCGGCCAGAGCGACGAGGCCTGGCGGGCGGCCAAGCGCGACTGGAACGCCGAGGTGGAGGCCGAGCAGGAGCAGGCCGGCTGATCCCGCTCCGCCGGGGCGGGTCCGTGTCGTGCTCCGCGGCCACCGCGCGTTCTCCAGGGTTCGGTACGGCCCTGGGGTTCCCGCGGTGGCCGCAGTCGTCCTCCGCTCGGTCCGTCATGTCCTGCTCGGCCCGCAGGAGTTCGCCGACGATCTGTCGCAGCGTCATGAGCGCCTCCTCCGTGGGGAGTCGGCCGAGGGTCCGGGCCACGTGCGGCCGGTCCTCCGCCCGTGCGGGACGGCGCCCGACGTCGAGCGGTAGCGCTCCCGCAAAGCCTCGGAGCGCCGGGCGAGGCCGTCGTCCGGCGTGCGCTCCTCGCCCCTCCGGGGCAACCCGGGCCAGCGCTGCGCGAACCGTCTCCAGGGCGCCGTCGGGACGGTCCGATCGCCGCCTGATAGGCCCAGTCGGCCGACCAGTCCGTACGACGTTTCGGCTGGTCAGGGCGGGTGCGGCTGCTCCAATGCCGCTCTGGAGCTGCGCCGGGTCGTGGTCGGCGGATACTGGAGGAGTGGAACGAATCCGCGCGGAGCGTTGCCCGAGAGGCCACACCGGACGGATTCGACCACGGCACGGCAGATCCGGTGCCGTATGCGTCTTTCGGCCAATCGCTTCGGCGACGGTCGTGGGGCGGGTCGCCGGTGAGACGAGAGAAAGAAGTCAGCAATGAGTTACTTCGACCGTCGAGGCCATGGCGAGGGACGTCGTCGTCGCCGCCGCCGTCGTTTCAACCGCCGTAGGCGGTTCGGACTGTGGTGACGGTGAGGCCGATGAGGGCTGCATCCAACAGCCCGTCATAGCTCCACCCGAGGGCCGGCGGCGCCGCCGCCGGCCCTTCATCCTGTCCTCCGGACTCTGAACGGGGTGCCGCAGTGCACGGTGCAACGCCTTCGGGGGGCCGGGACGACGCGACGGCCGACCAGGGACCGGTGGCGGACTCGCCCGACATTCCGCTGCGCGAGCTCTTCCACCGCTTCTGGCCGTGGGTCCGCCCGGACCTGCGCTGGCTCCCGTTCAGCGCGGTCCTGCTGGTCCTCGGCGCCTTCGGCGAGGTCGTCTCGGTCTGGCTGTTCAAGGACCTGATCGACGACGTCCTCGTGCCGCGCCGCTTCGCCGACTTCTGGCTGCTCGCCGGGCTCATGCTGGGCACGGCCGTCGTCGCCGGGCTGCTCACCTACGCGGGGACGTACACCAGCACCAGGACCGCCGAACGCTACATGCTCCGGCTGCGCACCGGCACCCTGGCCCACCTGCACACCCTGCCACCCGACACCCTGGAGACCCGCTGGCGCGGCGACCTCGTCGCCCGGCTGACCACCGACATCGCCGCGATCGAGCAGATGGTGGCGACCGGGCTGGTCGAGGGCGGGGTGGCCGCCGTCAGCCTGCTGCTGTTCACCGGTGCCGCGTTCTACCTGAGCTGGCCGCTCACCCTGGCAGCGCTGGTGGCCGCACCCCTGTTCATCCTCGCCACCGGCCTGTTCGGCCGGGGCATCCGCCGCCGGGAACGGCAGGTCCAGCGCCGCGCCGGCGGCGTCACCGCCCTGCTGGAGGAGACGCTGCGCAACGCCGTCGTCACCCGGACGTACGGCCAGGAGAGCCGCGAGGTCGAACGGGTCGACCGGGAGGGCCGGGCCCTGCTCGCCGCCGAACTGTCCGCCGCCCGGGTGGCCGACCTCTACCAGCCCTTCATCGGGGTGCTGCAACTGCTCGCCGGGCTGGTCGTGGTGGGCGTCGGCGCCTTCGAGGTCATCCACGGCAACCTGAGCCTCGGCGGCCTGCTCGCGTTCGCGGCCTTCATGGCCCAGCTCTTCGAACCCGCCCAGCAGCTCGCCGGGCTCGTCCCGCTGGCCGGCGCCGCCTGCGCCTCCGGCGAACGTGTCCTGGAGCTGCACGACCTGACCAGCCCCGTGCGGGAACGCGACGACGCCCGGGACGCCGGGCCGGTGCGCGGCCGGATCACCTACGAGGGTGTCCGTGCCGCCTACCCGGGCAGCTCCGGGCCCCCGGCGCTGGCCGGCCTGGACTTCGACCTCCGTCCCGGCGGGACGCTCGCCGTGGTCGGGCCCAGCGGCAGCGGGAAGTCCACGCTCGCCAAACTGCTGGTCCGCTTCCTCGACCCGGAGAGCGGCACCGTCCGTCTCGACGGCCGGGACATCCGGGAGCTCACCCTCGCCTCCCTGCGCCGGGCCGTGACCCTACTGCCCCAGCAGGCACCCCTCTTCCACGCCTCGATCACCGACAACATCGCCTACGGCCGCCCCGACGCCCGGCCGGACGAGATCGAACACGCGGCCCGGAACGCCAGCGCCCATGACTTCATCACCGCACTCCCGGACGGCTACGACACGGTCATCGGTGCGGACGGCTTCCAGCTCTCCGGCGGTCAGGCCCAGCGCGTCGCCATCGCCCGGGCCTTCCTGCGCGACACCCCGGTCCTCGTCCTGGACGAACCCACCACCGGACTGGACCCGCGCACCCTCGAACAGCTCATCGCCCCGCTGCGCCGCCTGATGGCCGGTCGCACGGTCATCCTGATCACCCACGACCGGGCCCTGCTGCCCCTCGCCGACGACGTGCTCGCCCTCGACGCCCCGGGCCCCGTCCCGGCGGTGGTCCCCGCCAACCACCCTGGGTGATCACCCGGTGGCGGCGCTCCGTGGGCGCCGCCACCGGCCGCCGAGGACCTCCGGCCGGGCGGCGGGCGTGGGGGGCGCACGGTGCACACGTGCCGGGGCGCAGCGGGGCGCGGGAGTCGCCCGCCGGACCGGTTCACCCCATCGGTTCACCCGATCGGATCACCCCGTCGGATCACCTCACCGGTTCACCCCATCGGATCACGACAGCCTCTCGACAAGTTCCTGACATCGACGGACCAGGGTGGGTGGAACCCGCCGGGGGAGCGCCCCGGCTCCGCCTCCGAAAGGCTCCCGCGTGATGCCCTCCCGTCCGGTCTCCCTCACCGCCCGCGCCCTCGGGGCGGCCCTGCTGCTGTCCGGCGTCCCCGCCGGCACGGCGGCGGCTGCCACTGCCGGGCCGGCCGCCGCGCCCACCGTCACGACGGCGGAGGTGATGCCGCACCTCCAGGCCCTGCAACGGATCGCGGACCGCAACGGCGGCAACCGCGCGCACGGCACCCGGGGGTACACGGAGTCGGTGGCGTACGTGAAGCAGGCCCTGGACCGGGCCGGTTTCCGGACGCAGCTGCACCGCTTCTCCCATGACGGCAAGGACGGCTACAACCTGATCGCCGACTGGCCGGGCGGCGACCCTCACCACGTCCTGCTCGCCGGAGCGCATCTGGACAGCGTCCCGATGGGCCCGGGGATCAACGACAACGGCTCCGGCTCGGCGGCCGTCCTGGCCACCGCCCTCCAGGTGGCCAGGGCCGGCCTGACGCCCGAGCGGCACCTGCGCTTCGCCTGGTGGGGGGCGGAGGAGCTGGGGATGGTCGGCTCGGCGGACTACGTCAAGAACCTGTCCGCCGGCGACCGCAAGGCCATCGACCTGTACCTCAACCTCGACCAGGCGGGCAGTAAGAACGTCCAGCAGTACCTCGTGGTGAAGGACCCGAAGAACGGTGGGACCGCGGCCTTCCAGGCCTTCGAGAACTGGTTCGGGGCAAGGGGGTTCGCCACCTTCGACATCCCGCTGGACAGCTCCGACAACCAGCCGTTCGGGGCCGCCGGAATCCCGTCGTCCGGCTTCAGCAGCGGGGTCTCGGACTGCCTCCACGACGCGTGCGACAACCTCGCCAACGTCGACCCCGCGACCCAGGTGACCAGCACCAACGCGCTGATCGGCGTGGTGTGGCAGTTCGCCGGCAAGACGCCCGCCGCCACCGCCCCCGCCACCGCCCGGTCCTGACCACCCGTCCCCAGGAGTCCCAGATGCGCACACCGCTGAGCTGCCACCGCCGCAAGGCCGCCACCCTGGTGGCGGCCGCCACTGCCCTCGGCGTCGCCCTGACCGCCGTCCCCGCGGGAGCAGCCGGGGCCGGCGACCCGTACTTCCCCGACGACGGCAACGCCGGCTACGACGTGGCGAACTACGACGTCCGGATCGCCTACGACCCGGCGCGGCCCGACCTGCTGAACGGCGACACGACCGTCACCGCCCGGGCGCTGCGGTCGCTGGACCGCCTCTCCCTGGACCTCAAGGGCTTCCAGGTCGCCTCCGTGACCGTGAACGGCGTCCCGGTGAAGTCGTTCTCCCGCTCCGGCGCGCACAAGCTGGACATCGAACCCGCCCGCCGGGTGGCCGACGGCGCCACCTTCGCGGTGCGGGTGGTGTACGCCGGAAAGCCCGACCCCGAGGGCTGGCACCTGCTGGTGTCCGGCGGCGTCAACGCGATGGGCGAGCCGCACGCCGCGACCTCCTGGTTCCCGTCCAACGACCACCCGTCCGACAAGGCCACCTTCTCGCTCGCCGCGACCGTCCCCGACGGCTGGACGGCCATCGGCAACGGCCGGCCCGGCCCGACCACCAGCGCGGGGGGTTCGACGACCTTCCGCTGGCGCGAGGACAAGCCGATGGCGACCTACCTCGGCACGGTCGCGATCGACAGGTTCACCGTCCACCGCTCGGAGCTGCCCGACGGGACGCCGGTCATCACGGCCTACAGCCCGGGCGTGCCGATCGACGAGACGGCCGAGGCCCAGCAGCCGGAGATCCTCGCCTTCCTGGCCTCGAAGTTCGGCCCGTACCCGTTCTCCTCCGCCGGCGCCATCGTCCGCAGCTGGCCCAAGGAGCCGGGCACGGGCGCGCCGGACCTGGAGACCCAGAGCCGACCCACCTACACCAACTACCTGTGGGACGCCGCGGTGGTCCACGAGAACACCCACCAGTGGTTCGGCGACAGCGTGTCGTTCACCGACTGGCGCGACGGCTGCATCGCCGAATGCGTCGCCCAGTACGCCAACCAGCTGTGGGAGGAGCACAAGGGATCGAACCTCGACACCGCGTTCTACGCCCGGGGTGTCGAGGAGAACAGGAACAACCCGGCGTACTGGTCCACCAAGCTGTACGACCCCGGCCAGGGCAACGAGCTCAGCCAGGCCCTCTACTTCAAGGGCTCCCTGATGATGCACGCCCTGCGGCGCACCGTCGGCGACGACGCCTTCTTCGGCACCCTCCAGCGCTGGACCGCCGATCACGCCTACGGCAACGCCTCCTTCCCGCAGTTCGAGGCCCTGGCCGCGAAGGTGTCCGGCAAGGACCTCAAGGGCTTCTTCGACGCCTGGGCCCACGGCACGACCATGCCGTCGAAGGAATACCTCTACCCCGGCACCCTGGCCCCACTGGCCGACGGCCGGCACGGCTAGCCACGCGGCCCGATCGGCCGGGTACCGGGGTCTCCGGGGCGTCCGGGGCGTCCGGGGTCAGAGTTTGAACATCGCGGTGTACGGGTGGGTGATGCGTGCCCGCAGCGAGCCGAAGTCGACCAGTACAGCGCCCTCGCCGTCACCTTCGACGCCGATGACCCGGCCGAGGCCGTACCTGTCGTGGGTGACCCGGTCTCCGACGGCGAAGTGCTTGCGCGGCGCCTCCGCGCGAGCCTTGAAGGGACTGGTGGGCAGGGGGCGGCGACCTGCTGAAAATTTCGTCATCGCAGCCAGTATGCGCCTGGAAACGCGGGCGCGGGACTTTCCGGTGGACACGGGTTCGACCCGGGTCGGAATGTCGCGTCTGCCGCCCCCGGGAAGGCTTCCGCCGAACCGAGGGCGGCAGATCATGTCGCGGCGGGCCGTGACCTGCTACAGTCGACTCAGTTGCAGTAGTGGTTCCCATGAACTTTGTGTGCGCCTGCTGATACTTGGCAGGCGCATTTTTTGTTCCCCGGCTCTTCCCCGGTGGGCGCTCCGGTGACTCGAGGCTCGCGCAGTGCGTGCTTCGGACAGTCCCTTGAAGGAGATATTTCTATGGCTAATGGCACCGTCAAGTGGTTCAACTCGGAAAAGGGCTTCGGCTTCATCGAGCAGGAGGGTGGCGGCCCGGACGTCTTCGCCCACTACTCGAACATCAACGCCAATGGCTTCCGTGAGCTGCTCGAGGGCCAGAAGGTCGAGTTCGACGTCACGCAGGGCCAGAAGGGCCCGCAGGCCGAGAACATTCGCCCGCTGTAGTACTTCTGCCACGGCACACGCCTGGCAGTGAGGGGCCCGTACCGCGCACATGCCCGGTGCGGGCCCCCCTTGGCTATTCCGCCACGGCACCCCCCCGCCGTTCAGGCCCCTGGCTCCGCCACCGGCAGCCATCCCCACGCGAGACGCCCAGCGCCGCGTCCGGATCGGCGCCCTGCCGTGACAGTTCACGGTTCGAGGTTCTTCGCTCCCGCCTTCCGCGGTGAGCGCTGACCGTAGGTGACGTGCCGCACGGTTCCACCGTCCACGCTCCGACCGTCATACTTCCGGCCCGTTCCCTTGCGGTCTCCGCCCGGCGCCCCGCGCCGCGGAGCCTTCCTCGTGACGCGCCGCCCCGAGGAAGGTCTCCCGCATGAACCGCTCCAGTCGCTCCCCGTACCAGAACGCCGGCTCCCGCTCCGCCGGCGGGTCCTTCCACGGTGGCCGGCCGGCCGGTGGCCGGCGCGCCTCCGGCCTGAGCGGCCGTCAGAACGCCTTGGCTCAGGGCGAGTTCGCGATGCCGGTGAGCACCACCCCGGCGCTGCCCGCGGTCGAGGCCTTCGACGAGCTGGACCTGCCGAAGTCGCTGCTGTCGGTGCTGACCCGCCAGGGCGTCACGACACCGTTCCCGATCCAGGCCGCGACGCTGCCGAACTCGCTGGCCGGCCGCGACGTCCTCGGACGCGGCCGCACCGGCTCCGGCAAGACCCTCGCGTTCGGGCTCGCCGTGCTGGCCCGCACCGCCGGGCAGCGGGCCGAGCCGAACCGCCCGCTGGCGCTGGTGCTGGTCCCCACCCGCGAACTCGCCCAGCAGGTCACCGAGGCGCTCACCCCCTACGCCCGCGCCGTACGCCTGCGGATGGCGACCGTGGTGGGCGGGACCTCGATCACCCGCCAGGCATGGCTGCTGAACCGCGGGGCGGAGGTCGTGGTGGCCACCCCGGGCCGGCTCAAGGACCTGATCCAGCGCGGCGACTGCCGGCTGGACCAGGTCGGCGTCACGGTGCTCGACGAGGCCGACCAGATGGCCGACATGGGCTTCCTGCCGCAGGTCACCGAGTTGCTCGCCCAGGTCGCCGAGGGCGGCCAGACCATGCTGTTCTCCGCCACTCTGGACCGCGACGTCGACCGCCTGGTGCGGCGCTTCCTCAAGGACCCGGTCACCCATTCGGTGGACCCGTCCGCCGGAGCGGTCAGCACCATGGAGCACCACGTGCTGCAGGTGCAGAACGTCGACAAGAACGCCACGATCGCCCACATCGCGTCCCGCGACGGCAGGGTGATCATGTTCACCGAAACCAAGCACGGCGCGGACCTCCTGGTCGAGGACCTGCTCGCGAACGGGGTGAAGGCCGCGGCCCTGCACGGCGGGAAGTCCCAGCCCCAGCGCACCCGCACCCTGGAGCAGTTCCGCACCGGCCAGGTCACCGCCCTGATCGCGACCAACGTCGCCGCCCGGGGCATCCACGTCGACGGGCTCGACCTCGTCGTCAACCTCGCCCCGCCGACCGACCACAAGGACTACCTCCACCGGGGCGGCCGCACCGCCCGGGCCGGCGAGTCCGGCACCGTCGTCACGCTGGTGCTGCCCAGCCAGCGCCGCGCGATGGCCCGCCTGATGGCCACGGCTGCCATCACCCCCGTCACCACCAGGGTCAGCGCCGGCGACGAGGACCTGGCCCGCATCACCGGTGCCCGGGTGCCCACCGGCATCCCCACCGTGATCCCCAACCCGGTCGTCGAGCGGCCGCGCCGCGGCCAGTCCGCGGGTTGGGCCCGCCGAGGCCGCCCCACCGGCACCGCCGGCGACAACCG
>NZ_MECK01000095.1 GCF_014596465.1 Streptomyces sp. CBMA123
CGCGGATTGCCCGGCCCCCTGCGCCCGGCCGGTCGCGACCGGCCGGTCGCGACCGGCCGGGCGCGGCCAGGCGCGGGCGGGCTACTCGGCGTTCTCCGCGCCCTACTCGGTGATCTCCACGCCCCGCCAGAAGGCCACCCGGCCCCGCACCTGCTCGGCCTCGGGCTTCGGATCGGCGTAGTACCAGGCGGCGTCCGGGTTGGTGTGCCCGGCCACCTCCAGGGTGTGGTAGTTGGCCGTGCCCTTCCAGCCGCACACCGTGGTGGTGTCGGAGGGCCGCAGGAACTCGGCCCGGACCGACTCGGCCGGAAAGTAGTGGTTGCCCTCGACGACGACGGTGTCCGCGCTCTCCGCGACGACCGTTCCCTGCCAACTCGCTGTGGTCATGGAGCGATTGTGCCCCACCGACCGGTCCGCGGCCGGTGCTTCGAGGGGAAACCGGATCTCACCGCGGGCTCACGGCAGCGGGTGGGCGTGCACCGGCAGGTGCGGACTCTGGTGGCCGCCGCTGGCCAGCATCCGGACCTCGCCCGCGTCGCTGATCTCGGCCCGGACGATCCCGCTGGCGTCCTCGTACACGGGGTGCCCGCCCGGGCCCTTGGCACTGGTCCGGGTGACCACGACCACGTCCTGTGGGGCCTGGGTACCGGGCGTGCCGGGGAAGGTGAGGGCGTAACGGTTGGCGGGGTTCATCACCGGCTCCTGCTTCTCGGCGGCACGTTCTAGGGCGTGTCTTGTGGATCTTGTCGGATAGGCCGCGGCGTTGGGGTGCGTGCATCGCAAGGCGGAGGTGGGGGCACCTCCCGGCCGGAGGCTGGGGGCGGAGCCACTGCGGTGGGGGCACCTCCCGGCCGCCAGGCTGGGGGCCATTGGCGACCGACGACAACGCGGCGAGGTGCGTGCCCCAACGCCGCGGACCCGGCAGTGATCCGCAAGACACGCCCTACGCCGTGACCTCGGCGGCCCGGGCGTGTGAGCCGCGGACCTCCAGTTCGTCGAGCAGGCGGGCGGTGGCCTCGGCGACCGCGTCCACCGCCCGGTCGAAGGCCTCGCGGTTGTGCGCCGCCGGGGCGCGGAAACCGGACACCTTGCGGACGTACTGCAGCGCGGCGGCGCGGAAGTCCTCCTCGTCCGCGTCGGGCGTCACGGGGGGTCGCAGCGTCTTGATGTTGCGGCACATGCCCCCAGTCTCGCGCGCCGCGGCCGACGAGGCGAGCCCCTTCCGGCGCGGGACCCCGATTCGTCACACGGGCCTCACGGGGACGTCATCCGGCCCGATTAGGATTCCCGACGAACGAATCACCCCGCAGCGCGCCCTCCCGGGCGCGGGCATCACCCCGGAGCCACCCCCTTGCCTCTCGCGCTGTTCGCGCTGGCCGTCACCGCTTTCGCCATCGGCACCACCGAGTTCGCCGCCATGGGGCTGCTCCCCCAGGTCGCCGACAGTCTGCACGTCTCCATCCCGCAGGCCGGCTGGCTGATCTCCGCGTACGCGCTGGGGGTGGTGATCGGCGCGCCGCTGCTCACCGCGCTCGCCGCCGGGAAGCCCCGCAAGACGGTGCTGGTGGCGCTGGCCGCACTGTTCGCGACCGGCAACCTGCTGTGCGCGCTGGCGCCCGACTTCTGGACGCTGGCCGCCGCCCGGCTGATCACCGGGCTGCCGCACGGCGCCTTCTTCGGCGCCGGGGCGGTGGCCGCCGCCGAACTGGTGGCCCCGGACCGGCGGGCCCGGGCGGTGGCCGTGATGTTCTCCGGGCTGACCGTGGCCAACATCGTCGGCGTCCCGGCCGCCACCCTGCTCGGCCAGCACCTGGGCTGGCGGGCGACCATGCTGGTGGTGGTGCTGATCGCCGCCGCCGGGACGCTCGCCATCGCCCGGCTGGTGCCGGCCCTCCCCTCCCCCGCCCAGTCCGGGCTCCGGCACGAGCTGCGGGCCTTCCGCAGCGGGCAGCTGTGGCTGGCGCTGGCCACCGTGGTGGTCGGCTGCGGCGGCATGTTCGCCTGCTACAGCTACATCGCGCCGCTGCTCACCGAGGTCTCCGGGTACGCGGCCGGCTCGGTGACCGGGGTGCTGGCACTGTTCGGGGTCGGGATGACGATCGGCAACGTGCTCGGCGGGTTCACCGCCGACCGGGCGCTGCGCCCGACGGTCTGCGTGTCCTTCCTGCTGCTCTCCGCGACGCTGGCGCTGTTCGCGGTGACCGCGCACGCCCGCTGGTCGGCGGCCGTCACGGTGGTGCTGATCGGGCTGTTCGGCTTCGCGATCGTCCCGGCGGTGCAGACCCTGGTGCTGCAGAAGGCACGCAGCGCGCCGACCCTGGCCTCGGCGACGGTGCAGGGCGCCTTCAACCTGGCCAACGCCCAGGGGGCGTACTTCGGCGGGCTGGCGCTGGACGCCGGGCTCGGCTGGACCTCGCCGACCCTGGTGGGCGCGGGCCTGGCCGCCTCCGGCGCCGTGGTCGCCCTGCTGGCCTGGGCGGCCGACCGGCGCCCGCCCGCCCCGGTGCCGGTGGAACCGGCGGCGGAGCGGGCGGAAACGCGCCTGACGACGGCGCTCCAGGGCCTGTCGTCGAACGCCCCGCAGGCGGGAGTCTGACGACAGGCGCCAGGTCAGGACGCCTGGAGGCGCAGCTCGGTGAGCGCGGCCGGGCGGGAGGTCAGGCCAGCGGGGCCTTGGTGCGCAGCACCTCGATGAACGCCCGCAGCCACGCCGGGTGGTCGGGCCAGGCGCGGGCCGAGACCACCACGCCGTCCACCACCGCCTCGCCCTCGACGAACTCGGCGCCCGCCGCCTTGATGTCGGGGGCGAGCGCGGGGTAGGCGGAGGTGCGGCGGCCGTCGAGCACCCCGGCGGCGGCGGTGATCAGCGGGCCGTGGCAGATCTGCGCGACCGGCTTGTCGCCCGCGAAGAAGTGCCGGGCGATCCGCTGGACGTCCGGGTCGTTGCGCAGGTACTCGGGGGCCCGGCCGCCGGGGATGACCAGGGCCACGTAGTCGGCCGGGTCGACGTCGGCCAGGGCGATGTCGGCGGGCCAGGTGTAGCCGGGCTTCTCCGTGTAGGTGTCATAGCCGTCCACGAAGTCGTGCACCACGAACTGCAGGCGCTTCTTGGTCGGGGCGGCGATGTCGACCTGGTAGCCCTCCTCGCGCAACCGCTGGTACGGGTAGAACACCTCCAGTGACTCGGCGGCGTCCCCGGTGACGAGCAGGATCTTCGCTGTCATCCCCGACATCCCTCCATGTGATCGATCATCAGTTCCGGTACGGGCCCGGGGCGGTGGCGGCCGGGCGACGGCCCGGTCCAACCTCCCGTACCGGCCGTGCCGTTGGCAACTGGGCGCACCGGGCGTACGGCAGCGCACGATCCGGCTCGCGCGCCGGTCGGAAACCGTGCGCGCCGGGACCGGGGCGGGGTACGGCGCCCGGCTGCGGAGCCCTCGCGACCGAGGCCTAGACTCTCGTGCTGCCCACCCACCGACCGTCCACGTCCCGTCCACCAACCGTCCACCGACCGCCGCCACACTCCAGTCGCACCGCCGCCGCACCGCAGTCGCCGCACTGCCGGTCCAACCCGCCTCCGGAGGAGCCCATGCCCGACCACGCCACCTACCTCGTCCTCCCCGGTTACCAGAACTCGGGCCCCGAGCACTGGCAGACCCGATGGGAGGCCGCCGAGCCGACGGCCTTCCGCCGGGTCGAGCAGGCGGACTGGGACCACCCGGAGCAGCGGGACTGGGTGGCCCGGGTGGACGCGGCGGTGGCCGCCGCCGCGGGGCCGGTGGTGCTGGTCGCGCACAGCCTGGGCTGCGTCACGGCGGCCCGGTGGGTGGCCGGCGCCCCGGCCGAGCGGACCGCGGCCGTGCGGGGCGCGCTGCTGGTCGCCCCGCCCGACATCGACACCGCCGAGGTGCCGGAGCTGCTGGGCTTCCGGCCGGTGGCGCTGGAGCCGTTCCCGTTCCCGACCGTGGTGGTCTCCTCCACCGACGACCCGTGGGTGAGCCCCGGGCGGGCCCGGGAGTTCGCCCGGGCCTGGGGCGCCCGCTACGTCGAGCCGGGAGCGTACGGGCACCTCAACTCGGACTCCGGGCTGGGCGACTGGCCGGAGGGCCGGAAACTCCTTGCGGAGCTGTGACCGGATGACCGGGGGGACGATGAACGAGCGCGGGAACCACCGGCCGCGACGGAGCCGGCGCACCCTGATCCGGGTGCTGCTGGCCGCCGGGGCGGCGGCCGTCCTGCTGTACACCGAGGGCCAGTGGGAGAGCCGCTCGGGCGGCCTGATGCTGGTCGCCGATCTGCTGAACCGGCCGGAGCTGCTGCTCGGCGGCGCGCTGGCCGCGCTGATCGCGGCCGCCTGGCTGAGCGACCGCCGCACCGCCGTACGGGCCGCCACCCGGGCGGTCACGGTGACGGCCGGGGTCGTGTTCCTGCTCGGCGTGCTGGCCGCGCACAAGGTGTCGGCGGCCGAGACCCGCAGCCGGGAGGAGGCCCCGGCCGGTGCGCAGCGGTCCCTGGTGGTGGTGCACCGCTCGTACGACTCCGGGCCGCAGACCGGTGAGCACTGGCAGGTGCTGCTGGAGAGCGGCCAGGGCTGGTCGGCCCGGCGCTGGCTGCTCGCGGACGTCGGCGGCGGGCCGGACGACGCCCGGCTGGTGGCGGCGGAGTGGACCGGGCGGACCCAGATCACCGTGGTCACCGACTCCTACCGGCGGGTGTTCAACCTCGACCAGGACAGCGGCGAGCCGGTCGAGGGGCGGTAGTCCGACGGGTCACGGCCGAGGGCGTGGCAGATCAGCGCCGGCGGGGCCGCGTTGCCCGCCTCCCGTCCGCCGACGGGCCGCGGCCCCGCCTGAGTACGGGTGCTCGGGCGGGGCCGCGGGCGTCAGTGGTCTCACTGCCCGCCGCCGTCCGGCGGGGTGGTGGCCGGGGCCGAGCGGCCGGTCTGCCCACCGGTCTGCCCGCCGGTGGCGGGGCCGGTGCCGTGCGGCCGGCCGGTGTTCCCCGGGCTGGGCGACCCGGTGCAGCCGGTCGGAGCCGGCGAGCCGGCGGTGGTGCCGCAGCCGGGGTTCGGCGTGACCGGGTCCGGGATGTAGACGGTGGTGAAGTCCTTCTCCGGCATGGTCCGGACGGCGGCGCTCATGGCCTGCTGCCAGATCGGCCCGGGGCCGGTCGCCCCGAACACCTCGGGCTGGTACTGGCCGCCGATCCGGATGTTGCGCATCGGCACCTTGGTGCCCGGGCTGCCCAGCCAGACCGAGGCGGCCAGGTTGCCGGTGTAGCCGGTGAACCAGGCGGACTTCTTCTCGTCCGTGGTGCCGGTCTTGCCCGCGATCTGGCGGTCGTCGTCCAGCCGGAGGTCCCGGGCGGTGCCGCCCTTCTCGGTCACCCCGAGCAGCACGCTGTTGATCACGTCGGCGGTGTCCGTGGACATCACCTGGTTGCAGCGGGCCGGCGGCACCGGAACGTCCTTGCCGTCCACCGTGGTGATCCGGTTGATCGCCAGCGGCGCGCAGTAGCTGCCCCGGGCGGCGAAGGTCGCGTAGACGTTGGCCATGGTCAGCGGGCTGACCTCCTGGGTGCCGAGGCCGAGGGCCGGCACCTCCTGAAGCGGGTCGCCGCTCGCCTTGCCGCTCACGCCCAGCTTGTCGGCCATCTGCTTGACGGCACAGAGCCCGATCTCCTGCTCCATCTGCACGAAGTAGGTGTTGACGGAGAGCGCCATCGCCTGCTTGAGCGAGTACGGGCCCTTCTCGCTCGGGCTCTCGTTGGGGATGACCCCGTCCTTCGTGCCCTTCTTGAGGTTCTTCCAGGTGCCGTCGCAGGTCTTCGTCGTCGGCCAGTCCATCCGGTTCGGCGAGTCGTACTGCTGGGTGGGCGGCAGCCCGGCCTCCAGGGCGGCGGCGGCCACGATCGGCTTGAAGTTGGAGCCGGGCTGGAAGCCGATGCCGCCGCCCATCGCCGCGTCCACGTTGAGGTTGACGACGGTCTGGTTCTTCTCCTTGGCCAGGCCGTACGGGCGGGTCTGGGCCATCGCCAGGATCTTGCCGCTGCCGGGCTCGACCATCGTCATCGCCGCCGAGACCGGGTCGGTGACGTACACCTTGGTGGAGACGGCGTTCTGGGCGGCGGCCTGCTTGTCCGGGTCCAGGGTGGTGTAGATGTTCAACCCGCCGGTGTCCCACAGCTTCTTGCGCTCGGCGGCGCTCTTGCCGAAGGCCGGGTCCTGCTTGACCACGTGCCGCACGTAGTCGCAGAAGAAGCCCATGCCGGCCTGGGCGGTGATGCAACCGTTCTGCGGGTCCCGGTAGTTCAGGCCGAGCGGGGCGGCCTTCGCCTCCTTCGCCTGGTCGGCGGTGATGTGCTTGTTCTCCAGCATCTTGTCGATGACGGTGTCCCGGCGCTTCTGGGCCGCCACCGGGTGCAGCTTCGGGTCGTACTGGGACGGGTTCTGCACCAGCCCGGCGAGCGTCGCCGCCTCGGGCAGGGTGAGGTCCTTGGCGTCCTTGCCGAAGTAGCGCTGGGAGGCGGCCTGGATGCCGTACGCCTGGTGACCGTAGAAGGTGATGTTCAGGTAGTTGGTGAGGATCTGCTCCTTCGGCAGGTCCTCCTCCAGCTTGATGGCGTACCGCAGTTCCTGGATCTTGCGGCCGAGGGTCTTGCGCTGGGCCTCGCGCACCGCCACCGGATCGTCCCCGGCCAGTTCGACGTTGACGTTCTTCACGTACTGCTGGGTGAGGGTGGAGGCGCCCTGCACGGCGGCGCCGCTCTCCGCGTTCTTGGTGATCGCCCGCAGCACGCCCTTGAGGTCGACCGCGCCGTGCTCGTAGAACCGGGCGTCCTCGATGTCCACCTGGGCCCGGCGGATCAGCGGCGACATCTGCTCGGCGGCCAGCACCGTGCGGTCGCGCTCGTAGACCTTGGCGATCAGGCCGCCCTTGGCGTCGTAGATCTGGGTGGCCTGGGTGAGCGGCGGGGTCTTGAAGTCGTCGGGGATGCTCTCGAAGCTCTCGGCACCGTTCTTCGCGCCCAGCCCGACCGCGCCCGCCGCCGGGAGGATCAGGCCCGCCAGCAGGACGCCGCCCAGCACGCTGGAGCCGAGGAAGGTGGCCGCATGGCGCAGGATTCCGAGCGGGGTCTGACGGCGCCTCGGGCGCGGCACCCAGGTGTCGCCCGGGTCCGGGGCAGGTATGCGGCTCTTCGGTGACATAGTTCGAACATTACGGCCGTGAATCCCCACCGTGGGGGGCCTGTTGGCGAACTATTGTCACAAAATCGCGACAGGTTCGACTCATATCCGAGGGTCGAATAGGGGTTCACCCGGAAGCAAGGACCGTTCGTTCACGGTCCGTTGCCTCCGCGTGCCGTGCCCCCGTCCTCAGCTCGCCGGGGTCGCCGCGTTCGGGGCCGCCGGGCAGAACACGTCCTCGGCGGGGCGACGTCCCGTCACCAGGAAGTCCGTCACCACCGCGTCGCCGCAGGCGTTCCGGTGCGCCCGGTAGACGCCGTGGCCGCCGGCGTCCACGGTGACCATCCGGGCGCGGTCCCCGAAGGCCGCGCGGAGCTTGAGCGCACCCTTGTACGGGGTGGCCGGGTCGCGCAGGTTCTGCGCCAGCAGGACGTTCGCCGGGCCGCGGCCGGTCACCCGCACCGGCGGCTCGGCGGGCGCGGACGGCCAGAAGGCGCAGGGCATCACGTTCACCGGCAGGCCCGCGGTGAGCGGACGGGCGGCCCGTTCGGCGGCGACGTCCTTGGCGTAGCCCGCCGGGTCGGTCGGCCAGCTGACGTCGTTGCAGAGGGTGCCGATGGAGGCCGCGACGCTGTTCTGCACCACCTGCTCCGGCGGCAGCACCGGGTCGGGCAGCGGCCGGCGGCCGAGACCGGCCAGCATCAGCTGCGCCAGGGCGGGGAACCTGGCGTCCGCGTCCAGGCTCTGCAGCATGGTCTCGCGCAGCACGTTGCCGTTCAGCTCGGCCGGACTGGCACCCGGCCAGGGCAGCGGCGAGCGGTCCAGCCGGGCGGCGAGGTCCAGGAAGAGCGGGCGGACCTCCTCGGGGGTGTCGGCGACCCGGTCCGGATTGCCGGGCGCCGAGGCCCACGCGGCGAAGTCCGGGAACCGGTCCTCGAGCCCCTGGCCGTAGGCGGCGAGCCAGCCGCGGCCGACCCGCGACGGGTCCGGGTCGTCGTTGCTGTCCAGCAGGATCCGGTCGGTGCGCTGGGGGAACATCGTCGCGTAGACGGCGCCCGCGTAGGTGCCGTACGAGGTGCCCCAGGCGGACAGTGTGCGCTCGCCGAGGGCCTGGCGGATGCGGTCGATGTCGCGGGCCTCGTTCGCGGTGGAGAGGCTGCGCAGCACCGGGCCGCCGTTGCGGGCGCAGGCCTCGGCGACCCGGCGCTCGGTGGCGAGGTTCTCGTCGATCGAGCCGTCGGCGGCGGGCCAGGGGTGCAGCTTGGACAGGGCCAGGTCGGAGCTGTCCAGCCCGCAGCTGACCGGGGTGGAGCGGCCGACCCCTCGGGGGTCGAAGCCGACCAGGTCGAAGCGGTCCCGCACGGACTGCGGGAGCTGTTCGGCCGCGCTCGCCGGGAGGCCGAGCCCGGAGCCGCCGGGCCCGCCGGGGACGGTCAGCAGGACGCCGTGGCGCAGACCGGGTTTCGCGGTGGCGATCCGGGAGACGGCGACCGTGATCTGACGGCCGCCCGGGTCGTTGTAGTCCAAGGGGACGGTCAGGTCGGCGCACTGGAGGCGCGGGTCGCTCTGGCCCTGACAGGTCGACCAGTTGAGGCCGCCCCGGCCGGCCCGCTCCGGCTCGGCGGCGGCGGGCAGAGCGGTGAGGGCGGTGACAGCCAGGGTGGCGAGGGTGATTCCGGTGAGCTTTGTCATGCCCAAGAGTCTGCTGGGGCGGTGCACTTGGGCCCATGCGGGCAGCAGGCCGGTCCGCGGTGGGGCAATCCCCCGGCGCCCGGGTGCACCCTGCGCCCGGGTGCGGCGCGCCCACGGTTCCCGCCCTGCGGGGGAACGGGCGGTCGGGCGCCGATGATTTCGGGTGCTGTTCCAGCTGTTCGTTCGCGTGCTGCTGCGCGTGTCGATCCGCTTGCCGTGCGGAAGGACTGAGGAGGCGTGAGGGTGGAAGCAGGGACTCTGCACGACGGGCACGACCACGGCGGAGGTGCGCCCGCGGGGCACTCGCACGCCCACGGGCCGGCCGCGCCGGTCTCCGCGCACCTGCGCAAGGTGATCGCGGCCGTGCTGATCCCGTTCGCGGTGGCCGTCGCCGTCGGCCTGGTGGTGCTGTGGCCGGGCGGGGTCCCGGCGCACCAGCACACCGGGGTCGGCTTCGACCAGCAGATCCGGCACGGCCGGGTCACCGCCGTCAGGGAGTTGCCCTGCGCCGACCTCAACTCCGCCGACCAGGGCGCCTGTCGGCAGGACGCCGTGGAGGTCACCGACGGGCCGGACCGGGGCCGGACGTTCACCGTGGTCGTCCACCCGTCCGAGCCCCGGCAGTACGAGGTCGGCGAGCAGGTCGTCCTGACGTACGCGCCGGACGCCCCGGCGGACCTCCGGTACAGCGTGGTGGACGTGGACCGCAACCTGCCGATGGGCGTGCTGGCCGGGCTGTTCGCCGTCGTCGTGGTGGCGATCGGGCGCTGGCGCGGGGTGGCCGCGCTGATCGCGCTGGCGATCAGCTTCGCCGTGCTGTCGCTGTTCATCCTGCCCGCCATCCTGCGCGGTGCGGACCCGCTGCTGGTGGCGATCGTCGGCGCCAGCGCGATCATGCTGATCGCCCTCTACCTGTGCCACGGACTGTCCGCCCGGACGTCCGTGGCGGTGCTCGGCACACTGGCGTCCCTGGTGCTGACCGGGGTGCTCAGCCTGGTCTTCGCCTCCTGGGCGCACCTGACCGGCGACACCTCCGAGGAGACCGGGCTGGTGCACGACCTCTACCCCGGCATCGAGATCCGCGGCCTGCTGCTGGCCGGGTTCGTGATCGGCTCGCTCGGCGTGCTCTTCGACGTGACGGTCACCCAGACCTCGGCGATCTGGGAACTGCGCGAGGCCGACCCGACGATGGGCGCCGGCCGGCTGTACCGGACCGGCATGCGGATCGGCCGCGACCACATCGCCTCGACCGTCAACACCCTGGTGCTCGCGTACGCGGGTGCCGCGCTGCCGCTGCTGCTGCTGTTCTCCATCGCGCACCGGACGGTGGTCTCGGTGGCCACCAGCGAGCTGGTGGCCGAGGAGATCGCCCGCACCCTGGTCGGCAGCATCGGACTGGTCGCCGCCGTGCCGGTCACCACCGGCCTCGCCGCCCTGATCGCCGCCGCCGACCACCACCGGCCCGCGGCCGTGATCGGCGGGCAGCACCGGCACGCGTAGGCGGTGGGTCAGAGCCCGAGCAGCCCCGGGTCCGAGGCGAGGGCGCGCAGTGGTTCGCGCGGGTCGGCGACCAGCCGGCGCGCCGCCAGGTCGAGGATGCCGCCCACTCCGGTGATCTCCGCGGCCAGCACGCCGTCCTCGCGGGTCAGCCGCTGCACCACCTGGAAGGTCTTGCCCTCCCGCCAGCCGAACGCGCAGCTGACCTCCACCGTGTCCCCGGCGCGCAGCTCCCGCAGGTACTTGACCGTGGTCTCCAGCACCACCGGGCCCACGCCCTTGGCGACCAGTTCGGCCTGGCGGATCCCGGCCGCCTGGAGGTACTCCCAGCGGGCGTGCTCGGCGTACTGCAGGTAGACGGCCTGGTTCAGGTGGCCCTGGGTGTCGGTCTCGTACCCGCGTACGGTGACCCGCGTGGTGAAGTCCTGATCGGTCATGCCCGCACGGTACTCCGGCCGGTCGGCGGCCACCGCGTAACGTCCGTCACGGCAGGGTGAGGATCAGCGGGCCGTCCTCGGTGACGGCGACCGTGTGCTCGACGTGGGCGGCGCGGCTGCCGTCGGTGGTGCGCAGCGTCCAGCCGTCCGGGTCGGTGGCGTAGTCGTCGCGGCCGCCGGCCGTCAGCATCGGCTCGATGGCCAGCACCAGGCCCGGGCGCAGCGGGTAACCCCGGCCCGGGCGGCCCTCGTTGGGCACGTGCGGGTCCTCGTGCATCCGGCGGCCGATGCCGTGCCCGCCGTAGCCGTCGAGCAGCCCGTAGCGTCCGGCCCGGGCCGCCGTGCCGACGGCGTGGGCGATGTCGCCGATCCGGTTGCCGACCACGGCGGCGGCGATCCCGGCCTCCAGGGCCCGCCGGGTGGCGGCGATCAGTTCGGTGTCCTCGGGGCGGGCGGTGCCGACGGTGAAGCTGACGGCGGAGTCGCCGCACCAGCCGTCCAGGACGGCGCCGCAGTCGATGCTCACCAGGTCGCCGTCGCGCAGCCGGTAGCCGTTCGGGATGCCGTGCACGACGGCGTCGTTGACGGAGGCGCAGATGACGGCGGGGAACGGCACGGGCGCGAACTCCGGCCGGTACCCGAGGAACGGCGAGGTCGCCCCGGCCGCCGCGAGCACGCCCCGCGCCACCTCGTCGAGCTCCAGCAGGCCGACGCCCGCCGCGGCCTCCCGCTGCACGGCCGCCAGCGCGTTGGCGACCACCCGCCCGGCCTCGCGCATCGCGGCGAGGGCGGTGTCCGACTTGAGTTCGACCATGATGAGCCACTCCCTGGATCCAATTCTTATACCGGTATTTGTATCACGGTCGAGCGCCGGGACACCATCCGGCGGTACACGAAGGGCCGATGCGCGACCGCCGACACCTCCAAAGGGCCTCGGACCAGCGGAAATGCGAATGCTCGCCCGGTTCCCGATCCGCTAGCGTTCGGCCGCACCATCCGATGATCTGATCACTAGGAACCCACGTGACGACCCCGCCGCTCCCCGCCGTCGACGACACCCCGCAGCCGGCCGAGCCGCTCACCCCGGAGTCCCCGCACCACGAACTCCCCGCCCCCGCCGACCCCTCACGACTGCGCCGCCTGGGCAAGCGGGTCGGGGGCCCACTCCTCCTGGTCGCGCTGCTCACCGGCGCCATGGTCGCGGTCGGCAACGCCGGCAAGTCCGAGCCCGCGGCCGCGAAGGTCGGCGACTGCGTGCACGACCTCGGCGGCGGCTCCAAGCCGAACATGGAGCTCGTGGACTGCACCAAGCCCAACGCCGACTTCAAGATCACCAAGGTCACCCACGACGGCAGCGACCCGCACCCCTGCGAGTCGGAGCCGGAGAACGTCTTCGGCTCCTACTCCGAGGAACGCCAGGCCACGATCTTCACCCTCTGCCTGTCCCTGAACGCCGGCCGGCCGGGCGGCCCGGCCCCCCTCCCCAACTGGCCCGAGGACCACTGACCCGCCCACCCGGCGCAAGGGCCTAGACTCAACGGCATGGTGAGGACTCCGCTGACCCCGTGGGAGCGCGAGCGTGGGGAGCGCTTCGGGGCGCTGCTGCGCGAGGCGCGTGGTGAACGCAGCATGGTCGAGGTGGCGGCGGTGGCCGGGGTCTCGGCGGAGACGCTGCGGAAGATCGAGACGGGTCGGGCGCCGACACCGTCGTTCTTCACCATCGCGGCGCTGGCGTTCGCGCTCGACCTCTCCCTGGACCAGCTGGCCGGCGCGTGCGCGCTGCCCGAGGACGGCGAGGCGCTCTCGGCCTGACGGCGACGGCCCGCCCGGCGCGTGCTGCGCCGGGCGGGCCGTCGTCCGTGAAGGGGTGGCCGGGTCAGCCGACCGAGCTGTTGTAGCTCTCGATCGCGGGCTGGAGCTCCTTGGCCGCGTCGGCCAGGGCCTGCTGGGCGGTCTTGCCGCCCGCGATGGTCTGCTCGATGGCGGTCTCCACGCCCTTGCGGGCCTGCGGCATCACGCCGAGCAGGCAGCCGGCCGTGGCCGGGGTGGGCTTGGTGGCCTTCAGCTGGTCGATGGCCGTCTGGAACTGCGGGTACGTGCCCACCCACTCCTTGTCCTTGGGGTCGTCCAGGGACTTCGCGTTGACCGGGAAGTAGCCGGTACCGGTGTGCCAGACGGCCTGCTGCTCGGGGCCGGTGAGGAACTTCTCGAACTCCCAGGCCGCGCGCTTCTCGGCGTCCGAGTGCCCGGGGCCGCTGATCCACAGCGAGGCGCCGCCGATGACCGGGCCGCCCTGGTCGGCGGCGGTGACCTTGGGGAAGGCCGCGGTACCGACGCCGAACTTGGCGGCCTCGGTGTAGCCGCGCAGCACGCCGGTGGACTCCAGGTGCATCGCGACCGTGCCGGCCTTGAAGGCGGCCTGGGCGTCGTCGGTGACCCGGCCGGTGTTGGCCGCGTAGCCGCCCTTGACCAGGTCGGCCCACCACTGGACGATCTGCGCGCCCTGGGCGGAGTCGAACACGACCTTGCCCGCCTTGTCGCTGCGACCGTTGTCCTTGTCGCAGTACATGGTGCCGGACTCGGCGAGCAGCTCCTCCACGAACCAGCCGTAGATGGCGGCGCCGAAGCCGTAGCGGACGGTCTTGCCGTCGGCGTCCTTCTTGGTCAGCTTCTTGGCCGTGTCGGCCAGCTCGTTGAGGTCCTTGGGCGGCTGCGCCGGGTCGAGGCCGGCCTCCTTGAAGGCGTCGGTGTTCAGGTAGAGCAGCGGCATCGAGGAGTTGAACGGCATCGAGACCAGCTTGCCGTTGGCCGAGTAGTAGTTGCGGATGTTGGGGTCGAGGTCGGCCAGCGAGTAGCCGTCCTTGTCGGCGAAGGCCTGGGCCGGGACGGTCTGCTTGGAGTCGATCATGAAGCGGGTGCCGATGTCGTAGACCTGCACCAGGGCGGGGGTGCCCTTCTGCTGCACCGCGGCCTTGTACTTGGTGACCAGCTCGTCGTACTTGCCCTGGAACTGCGCCTTGACCTCGATCTTGCCCTGGTGGGCCGCGTTGAAGTCCTTGACCAGCCCGTTCAGCACGTCCGCGTTCTTGCCGGTCATCGAGTGCCAGAACTCGACGGTGGTGACGCCGGAGGCCTGGTCGAGCGCCTGGGCGCCGGGCGCGCCGGCGTCGGCGGAGCCGCCCGAGCCGGAGCCGGACCCACTGGATCCGCAGGCGGTCAGGGACAGGCCGGCCACCAGCAGGGCCGCGAGCGCGCGTGCACTCTTCTTCACGAGGGTTCTCTTTCTTTCCGGTGGGGAGCGGAGCGGGGACGTACGGCCGGCAGGACGGGCACCGGCTCAGCGGACGGCGCCCGCGGTCAGGCCGCGGACGATGAAGCGCTGGCCGAAGACCACCAGGGCGAGGGTGGGCAGCAGCGAGAGCACCACGCCGGCCAGGATCAGGCCCGGGTCGGCCATCTCGGAGTCGCGCAGCGAGGTGAGACCGATCTGCAGGGTCTGCATGTCGGCGGTGCGGGTGATGATGAGCGGCCAGAAGTACTGGTTCCAGGCCGACAGGAAGACGTAGATCGACAGCGCGGCCAGGGCCGGCTTGTTGAGCGGGACGACGATCCGCCACAGGAAGCGCCAGTGGCCCGCGCCGTCGATCCGGGCCGCGTCGCGCAGTTCGCCCGGCAGCTGCCGGAAGGCCTGGCGCAGCATGAAGGTGCCGAAGCCGGAGGCCAGGAACGGCAGGACGAGGCCGAAGTAGGTGTTGCCCAGCCCCCAGTCCGACAGCGTCAGGTAGTTGGGGATGATGATCGCCTCCCACGGGACCATCAGCGTGGCCAGGAACACCGCGAACACCACGGCCCGCGCCTTCAGCGGCAGGAAGACGAAGGCGTACGCCGCCAGGATCGAGGTGACCAGCTGGGCGACGGTGATGGCGGTCGCCGTGATCGCCGAGTTGGCGTACTGCCGGAACAGCGGGATGGTGTCCACCGCACCGGAGAAGTTCCGCCCGGTGACCGAGTGCGGCACCAACGCGGGCGGGTAGGAGGCGAGTTCGGACGGATCCATGAAGGCGCCGACGACCGCGTAGTACACCGGGAAGGCCACGGTGACCACGGCGACGGCGAGCAGCAGGTAGACGGCGGCGCGGCCCAGCAGGTCACGCGGGGAGCGCCCGGCGAGGGCCCGGGGGCGCGGGCGGGCGGCGTCGGCCTCGGGGCGGGCGTCGGCCGTGCTGGTCGTGCTGGTCGTGCTCATGCGTAGTACACCTTCCGCTCCAGGACGCCGAACTGGACGGCCGTGCAGGCGAGGACGACCACCAGCAGCACCACGGCCTGGGCGCTCGCCGTGCCGAAGTCGCTGGAGCCGTAGGCGAAGGCCTTCTCGTAGACGGAGTAGACCAGGGTCCGGGTGGAGCCGTCCGGCCCGCCCTTGGTGAGGATGTGGATCTGGCCGAAACTCTGCAGTGCGTGGACGGTGGAGACCACGGTCAGGAAGAACAGGTTCGGGCCGAGCATCGGGACGGTGATCGAGCGGGCCAGCCGCAGTCCGGAGGCGCCGTCGATCCGGGCCGCCTCGACGACCTCGCCGGGGATCGAGCCGATGCCCGCCGAGAGCACCAGCACGTTGTAGCCGAGGTTCATCCAGACCGTGGTCAGGGCCACCGAGAGCAGCGCGTACCGGGAGTCGGTGAGCCAGCCGACCGGGCCGAGGCTGACGTGCGACAGCAGGCCGTTGAGCACCCCGCTGGCCGGGTTGAAGAACACCGCGAAGACCACCGAGGCGCTGGCCACCGAGAAGGCGAAGGGCAGCGCGAAGGCGGAGCGCAGCAGCCGTACGCCCCGGATCCGGTTCTCCAGGAGCAGCACCAGCACCAGCGCGCCGAGCACCCCGGGCACCACGGTGAGCAGGGTGAACAGCGCGGTGGTGACCAGCGTCCGGCCGAAGTCGGCCGAGGACAGCAGGTCGGTGTAGTGCTTGAATCCGACGTAGCGGGAGGGCGCGCCGAAGAGGTCGTTGGCGTGCCCGCTCAGGTAGATCGTCCGTCCCAGCGGATAGCCGATGAACAGGACGAAGACCACCAGGGAGGGCAGCAGGAAGGCCCAGGCGAGGCCGTGCTCACCCCAGCGGCTTCGACGGCCCGGGAGGGGCGCGGGGTGCGGTGCGGTCGGCATTGCTCGCGCGTCCGCCTTTCGTGAGTTGGTTCCGGCCGAAACCGTGTCCTGCCCGAACGACGGCGCGGGAACCCCGCGGTGATCAACCGGTGTCCTCGGGATTACGCGTTCGCGTCAGATTTCGGCCGGTCGTGCGCGCAACAGCCGTTCCCACCACGGGAGGCTGCCGTTCCCACCACGGCGGGCTGTCAGCGGGGTGTCATACCGTGCGCGGGTGAACGACACCGATTTCGACCTGCGGGCCGCGATGGCCGCAACGCCGGGTGGCCGCGACGGCGCCTGGGCACTCGTCCGGGGCTTCGCCGCACACTGGGGCGAGCCGCTGGGACCATTGGACGGCTTCACCGACGCCGAACTGGACGCGGCGGAGGAGCGGCTGGGGCTGCGGCTGCCGGCGGCCCTGCGCGAGGCGTACCGGCTGTTCGGGCGCCGGGCCGACCTCACCAGCTCCCAGGACGTGCTGCTGACGCCGGACGAGCTCCACGTGCTGGACGGCGCGTTGGTGTACCGGGCGGAGAACCAGGGCTGCGCCCACTGGGGCGTACTGCTGGACGACCTGGCACAGCCGGACCCGCCGACGGTGGCCCGGCCGGACCTCGCGGACACCTCGCAGGAGCGGTGGGAGCCCTGGGAGGAGCGCTTCTCGACGGCGGCGGCGGTGATGGCGATGAGCGAGAAGCTGCTGGAGGACGACGAGTTGAGCGACTTCCTCGAATCTCAAGCCGAACTGCCGGACGAATTCAGCGAGTTGCCGGCCCTCGGCCGGGAGTGCCGCTGGTACCAGGGCCCGGACGTCCTGGTCATGGCGGTCGGCGACGCCTGGACCGCGGTCCGGGCACGGACCCCGGAGGCGCTTGACGCGCTCTACGGAGCCGTGCCCGGAGACTGGTTGAACGGCTGAGCCGCGCCGGTCAGGCGGTGACGCCGCCGTCCAGCACCAGGTCCGCGCCGACGGTGTAGCCCGCCTCCGGCGAGGCCAGGTACAGCACGGCGGCGGCGATCTCCGCGACCGCGCCGGAGCGGCCGACCGGCACCTCGGACTTCATCCGCTCGCTCTTCTCGGCGTCGCTCTCGCCGGGCCGGGTCGACATCGGGGTGTCCACCGGGCCGGGGCTGACGGTGTTGATCCGCACGCCCTCGCCGATGTGGTCCCGGGCGGCGGAGCGGGTGAGCGCGGTGACGGCGGCCTTGCTGGCGTTGTAGGCGCCGACGCCCTCGACCCGCTTGTGGACGCCCAGGTTGGACGAGACGTTGACGATGGCGCCGCCGCCGTGGGCCCGCATGTGGCCGATCTGGTGCTTCATCGCCAGCAGGGTGCCGGTCACGTTGATCTCGAAGACCCGCCGGAACTCGTCCTCGTCGATCTCGGCGACCGGCCCGGCCGCGCCGAACACCCCGGCGTTGTTGACGGCGACGTCCAGTCCGCCGAAGTGCTCGACGGTCTCCCGGACCAGCCGGGCGGCGTCCGCGCTGTTCGTCACGTCGCCGGTCAGCGCGACGGCCTTGCCGCCCGCCTGCTCGATCAGTTCGACGGTCTCGGCCAGCGGGCCGGCGCCGCGCCCGGCGACCGCGACCCGGGCGCCCTCCTGGGCGAAGGCGAGCGCGATGCCCCGCCCGATGCCGCTGCCGCCGCCGGTGACCAGGACGGACTTGTCGGCGAAACGCGTGCTCATGTGGTGAACTCCTTGATCCGGGTGGTGTGTTCGGGTGCGTTGGGGATGGTCTTGGTGGTGTCGGCCGTGGTGCCGGTCCGGGGCAGCAGGGCGACCGCGAGGGCGGTCAGCGCCAGTCCGGCGGCGGCCGCGGCGAAGGCCGTCGCGTAGCCGCCGACCACGGTCGGGCGGGTGGCGGCGAGGGCCATCAGGGCGGCCAGCCCGGCGGTGGGGCCGAGTTCCATGGCGGTGTTGAAGACACCCGCGGCCAGGCCGGTCCGTTCCGGTGCCACACCGCCGGTGGCGAGCACGGCCGCCCCGGCGAAGGACGCGGCGGCTCCGGCGGGCAGCAAGAGCAGTCCGGGCAGCAGCCCGGTGGGGTAGCCGCTGCCGGGGTCGAGCCCGGCCAGCAGGGCGAGTCCGACGCATTCCAGGGCGAGGCCGGCGGCGGTGACCGGGACCGGCCCGTAGCGGGCGATCAGCGGCCCGGCGGCCCGGCCGGCCAGCACCAGGGCGACGGCGTACGGCAGGAAGGCGGCGGAGGTGTCGGCCGCGCTCCAGCCGCGCAGTTGCTGGAGGTAGAGCGAGAGCAGGACGAAGGCCAGTGCGGTGCCGGCGGAGGTCGCCATCACGGCGGCCAGCGCGGTGGCCCGGCGCCGGTCGGCGAGGAAGCCGGGTGGCAGCAGCGGGTCGGCGGCGCGGCGTTCCGCGCGGCGTTCGGCGCCGGCGAAGGCGAGCAGCAGGAGCAGTCCGGCGGCCAGCGGCCCGAGCACCCCGGCGGTGTGCCAGCCGT
>NZ_MECK01000096.1 GCF_014596465.1 Streptomyces sp. CBMA123
CTGGTCCCGGCCGGGCGGCGCCGGTCGGCGTGGCTGCTCGGGCCGGTCGGGGCGATCGCGCTGGCCTGGGCACTGTCGCCGCTGCGCGACTCGCTCGGTCTGTCCGGCGCGTTGCTGTGCCTGCTGCTGGTGGTGGCGGGGACGGCCCGGACGGGTGGCCTGCTCCCGGCGGCGGGCAGTACGGCGGCCGGGGCGCTGGCGGCGGATTTCTTCTTCACCACGCCGTGGCACAGCCTGACGGTGGAGCGGGGCGCGGACGTCGCGGCGCTGGTGGTGTTCCTGGCGGTGGCCGGGGTGATCTCCCATCTGATCGACGGTCTGGCGCGGCGTTCGCAGCAGGCGGGCCGCGCGCGGGCGGAGGCGGCGGTGCTGGCCCGGCTGGCGGGGGAGACGGTGGAGTCCGGGCCGCGGGTCCTGCCCGAACTGGTGGCGGAACTGCGGCAGGTGTTCGGTCTGGAGGGTGCCGCGGTGCTGGTGCGGACGGGCGGGCTCTGGCAGCCGGCGGCCTCGGCCGGGGCGGCGGCGCCGCTGCGGCCCGACGAGGCGTCCTTCTCCGTCGACCTCGGCGAGGACGCGGTGCTGGTCCTGCGCGGCACCCCGCTCACGGAGGAGGACACCCGGCTGCTCGGCCCGTACGTCACGCAGTTGAGGCTGGCCCGGGAGTGGGAGCGGCTGGCCGCGCAGGCGTCGGCGGCGGACGTGCTCGCGCACACCGACGCGCTGCACACCGCGCTGCTGGAGGCGGTCGAGCAGGATCTGCGCGCGCCGCTGGCGGCGGTACGTCGGGAAGCCGAGCGGCTTCCGGACCCGGCCGAGGAGCGGATCGGTGCGGAGGTGGAGCGGATGGAGCGGCTGGTCGCCAACCTGCTGGACCTGAGCCGGCTGCGGGCCGGTGTGATGCCGGTGGTGCTGCGGCCGACTGCGGTGGGCGAGGTGGTCCGGGCGGCTGCGGACGGGGTGGCCGGGGTCCGGATCGACCTGGGATCGGGTCTGCCACGGGTGCTCGTCGATCCCGGGCTGCTGGAGCGGGTGCTGGTGGATGTCCTGACCTATGGGAGGACAGGATCGGGGCCGGTGGTGATCGACGCCGGCCCGGTGGCCGGGCGGGTGGACGTCCGGGTCACCGTGCGCGGTGACGAGGCCGTTGCCCGGGAGGTGCCGGGACTCGCGGTGGCATGCGGCTTCGTGGAGGCGATGAACGGCGAACTGGTCGTCGAGGAGGCGCCGGGTGGCGGCACCGCCTTCGTGATCAGCCTGGCTCGCGCGGTGGGCTGATGTCGTGCCGTCGAACAGGGGGCCCGGCGGTCCGGGGCGTCAGGATCGCGTTGCGATGTCGGGCGATGGCGTCAGGATTCCGTCAAGGCGGAGCGGAGGGGCTGCGGGCGAAAGGTTGGCTGGCATCGAACGAACTCGCGGTGAAGGGGTAGGTCCGACTGTGCGCATGTACTCCGCCCGCCCCGGCAGCCGCCGCTACCGTCCCGTCCTGGACCGCCTGCCGGTCTCGGTGTCCGGCACCGTGGCCCTGGTCGCCGGCGGCGTGCTCGCGCTCGGCCTCGGCCGGCTGGGCGAGCTCCATGCCGGCTGGTTCCCGTACCTCGCGTACATCGGCCTGGCCGCGCTGGCCGGAGGCTTCTCCCGGCCCCTGGCCGCGCCGGTGGTCGGGATGTCCGCCTGGCTGTGCTGCAACGCCTTCGTCGAGCACCGCCATGCCGAACTCGGCTGGTCCGGACCGGGGGTCGAGAGCGGACATTACGCCTTGTTCACCGCTGCCGCCCTGCTGCTTTCACTGCCTGCCGGGCTGCCGCGCAGGGCGATCCGGGTCGAGCGCCTTCCGCTCGGCAACCGACCCGAGCGCCACTTCGGCTGACGCTGCCTCCGCTCCGCCGCCCCCGCTGTCGCTCCGAAGGCGGCGGGCCGCAGTGGTGCCATCCCGGGCCTCGAAGGATTCCTGACGCCTTGCCGGGCGCCACGGTCAGCGGGGAAGGGGTGTGTCGAGCACGTTGCGGATGCGCGTGGCGACGTGCAGATTGAGGCGGGTCTCGACGTTGCCGAGGTCGTGTCCGGTGATCTCGCGGATGCGCTGGAGGCGGTAGCGGACGGTGCTGCGGTGAATGAGGAGCGCCTCGGAGGTCGCGTCGTAGCTGCCGCCGCTCTCCAGATAGTGCGAGAGCGTCGTCACCAGCTCGGTGTGGTGGCGGGCGTCGTAGTGCAGCAGCCGACCCAGCCATTCGTGGACGAAGCGGTCGGCTTCCCGTTCGCCGTCGCCGGTGCCCATCATGCGGCACAGGCCCAGCTCCTCGAAACCGGTACTGCCGTACGGATCCCGGGACCGGCGGCGGACGGTGAGGGCGCGGACGGCCTCGTTGTAGGAGTGCGGCAGATCGGTGAAGACGTCGCAGTGGCCGCCGACCCCGATCGCGCCGGTCGCGGTGCCGAGTTCGTCCGAGACGGCCCGGTGCAGCTCGCGTCCCGGATCGCGCCGGTCCTCACGGGCGATCAGGACAACGGTGGTCTCGCCGCGAGAGCCGCCGAGCACCTCCCACCGCAGCCGCCCGGCCGCGCGCGCCACCGCGTCGCCGAGCGCGGCCCTCTCGGCCGTCCCGGCCCATTCCAGTACGGCGACCCTGTGCCGGCGACGCAGGTCGTGGCCCAGGGACGCCGCCTGGGCGAAGACGTCGTCGGTCGCTTCACCTGAGATCAGCCGGTCGACCAGGTCGCGCCTCAGGTGGGGTTCCAGCTCAGCCAACCTGCGCTCGTGGGAGAGCTGGGGAGCCAGCACCAGAGCGGCCTGCTCGAGCGTCGAGGTGTCCGCTTGCCCCGCCCGCCGGTCCGGATCGACCAGCGCGACCGCGCCGAGCAGGTCCCCGGCCATCTCGATGGGGGCGACCAGCCGGTTCCGGTCCCGTACGGCGCCGGGCCGACGCCGCGCGCGGTCCATCAGGGCGTCCCGGCGCCGGCTCTCCGGCCCCGCGCCCGGTCCGCCGGGGGGCTTTCTCGGGGGTTGGCACCAGCCGGGACCCGCCCAGGCCCGCGGGTTGCCGAAGCGGTCCTCGGTGAGGGCAGCGAATCCCGTGTGGTCGCACAGGACCTGCAGGACTCCTGCCTCGCCCCTGCCGGAGACGGCGGCGCGGGAAAGCGCGTCGTGGACGGCGAGCTGCGAGGCCAGGGCGGAGATGACTGCGCCGAGGCCGGCGGTGGGTGCGCTGCCCCCGGTCACCAGCACGTCCCCTCCGGTCCCCGGTACGCTCTCCGGCCCGGCGTGGTCTGACTCTCCCCGGCGCCCGGTGAGGCGCACGAGGGCGATCCCGGTCTGCTGCGCGAGCAGATCGGTCAGGGCGGTCTCCTCGACGGAGGGAGTGGTCATGGACCGGACGACGAGATAGCCGAGGCAGTGGTCCCGGTACCGCAGCGCGATGGCCCTTTCCCACGGCCCGCCCGGCTCGTGCAGGTGTCGGCTGCGGCCGTCCAGAGCGTCGATCCGCCGGTCGAGCCGGTCAGCGGCCGCCTTCTCGGCAGCGGCTGCTTCCGCTGGGGCTTCGCCGGTGGGGTCCGTTGCCGGCTCCCGCGCCGCCGCGCTCCCCGGCAGGCCCACGGCGGAGGCAGCCGCTCGGCGTGGCGGGCAGCGCCGCGCCAGGCCGTGGTGCACGGCATACGCGGCTTCGGCGGTGAAAGGGCCGGTGGCGACGATCGCCGCCATGGCACCCCACAGCACCTCGCGCTCGTCGTCGCCGTCGAGCATGACCGTCACCAGCCGTAGCAGTGCGTGTCGCGCGGCCCCCGGCTCGGGGAGAATATGCGCGGGTCCGGCGGTCGCAGGGGGAACAGCGTTCATCGCAGCGCCCTTCGCGGCTCGACAGCGGCTTCCCGTCCTCCACGCTACGCCGCTCGGCGCGGGGTCCCACCTGCCGGCTGTGCCGCCTTCCTGTCCTGGCGGACCGGTACGGCGGCGCGGTTTGGCCCTGGCGGGACGAGGAAGCGCGCGGCGTACCGCGCGAGGCTGCGAGAGGTGCGGTCCCGGCAGCCCGCCGGTACGGTCCCGCGTCGCGACGGAGGAGCTTCCCATGGCGAAGGCAGTAGGCATCGACCTCGGTACCACCAACTCCGTCATCGCGGCCTGGGAGGGCGGTGAGCCCTCCGTCGTCCCGAACGCCGAGGGGAACAGGACCACCCCGTCGGTCGTCGCCTTCTCCGAGAGTGGTGACCGGCTGGTCGGGCAGCTCGCGCGCCGGCAGTCGATCCTCAACCCCAAGGGCACCATCACCTCGGCCAAGCGGTTCATCGGCCGTCGCTACGACGAGGTCTCCGACGAGGCCAAGGCGGTCTCCTTCGATGTGGTCGAGGGACCGGGCGGGGTGGCCCGCTTCGAGGTGAACGGCAAGCAGTACGCGCCGGAGGAGATCAGTGCGCAGGTGCTGCGGAAGTTGGCCGACGACGCCGGAAAGGCGCTCGGCGAGCGGGTCACGGAGGCGGTCATCACCGTACCCGCGTACTTCAACGACGCGCAGCGCCAGGCCACCAAGGACGCCGGGAAGATCGCCGGCCTCGACGTCCTGCGGATCATCAACGAGCCGACCGCCGCCGCGCTGGCCTACGGGCTGGACAAGAAGGGCCACGAGACCGTCATGGTCTTCGACCTCGGCGGCGGCACCTTCGACATCAGCATCCTGGACATCGGCGACGGCGTGGTCGAGGTCCGCGCCACCGCGGGCGACTCGCACCTGGGCGGCGACGACTTCGACCGCCGGGTGGTGGACCATCTGGCCGACGGATTCCAGAAGACCGAGGGCATCGACCTGCGCAAGGACCCGCAGGCGCTGCAGCGCCTGTTCGAGGAGGCCGAGAAGGCGAAGACCGAACTGAGCTCGGTCACCCAGACCCAGGTGAGCCTGCCCTTCGTCACGGCGGACGCCTCCGGGCCCAAGCACCTCACCGAGACGCTTCGCCGCTCCACCTTCGAGCAGATCACCGCCGACCTGGTGGAGCGCTGCCTCGACCCGGTCAAGCGGGCGATGAGCGACGCCAGGATCACCGACAACGACATCGACGAGGTCATCCTCGTCGGCGGCTCGACCCGTATCCCCGCCGTGCAGGCGCTGGTACGGCGGCTGACCGGCGGCAAGGACCCGAACATGAGCGTCAACCCGGACGAGGTCGTGGCGCTGGGCGCCGCCACCCAGGCCGGCGTGCTCAAGGGCGAGGTCAAGGACGTCCTGCTGCTGGACGTCACCCCGCTGTCGCTGGGCGTGGAGACCGCGGGCGGCGTCATGACCAAGATCATCGAGCGGAACACGACCATCCCGGCCCGCCGCTCGGAGATCTTCTCCACCGCCGAGGACAACCAGCCGGCCGTGGACATCGTGGTACTCCAGGGCGAACGCGAGATCGCCGCCGACAACCGGGTGCTCGGCCGGTTCCGGCTGGAGAACCTCAGGCCCGCCCGCCGCGGCGAGACCCAGATCGAGGTCACCTTCGACATCGACGCCAACGGCATCCTCAAGGTCAGCGCCAAGGACAAGGACACCGGAGCCGAGCAGGGCATCACCATCAGTGAAGGCTCCAACCTCGACCCGTCCGAGGTCGAGCGGATGATCCGGGAAGCCGAGGCCAACCGCAGCTCCGACCTGGCCATGCGCGAGGCCATCGACGCCCGCAACGAGCTGGACGCCGCCGCCTACCAGGTCGAGCGCCGGCTGCACGAGCTGGAGGACGCCGTACCGGAGCACGAGCGGGCCCGCGCCCGGATGCTCATCGAGGAGGCGCGGGCCGCTGACAAGCAGGACGCGCCGCTGGACCGGGTCCGGGGCCTCCTGTCCGAGCTCCAGCAGATCCACGCGGCGCTGGCCTCCCACGCCGCCGGAGTCGGACAGCCGGGCGGCGAGCCCGGCGCGGGGCCCGGCGGCGGACCTCAGGGCGACGACGACGTCATCGACGCCGACTTCGACAAGAGCTGAGGCGCCGACATGTCGGATCAGGAACAGGGCCGCCGCTCCGTGGCCCGCGATCCCGAGGGCCGGCCCCCGCCCGAGTCCGCGCAGCCGGCCGCGGCCGAACCCCAGGCCCACGACGCCGGGGAAGGGGCACGGATGCCCGATGAGGCGCGACAGGAGCCGCCCGAGGAGCAGGGCGCCCGGATCGCGGAGCTGGAGGACAACTGGCGGCGTGCCCTCGCCGACCTCGACAACCTCCGCAAGCGGTACGCCCGCGAACTCCCCCGAGAGCTGGAGGCCGAGCGGGCCAGGGTGGCCTCCGCATGGCTCCCCGTCGTCGACAACCTCGACCTGGCCCTGGAGCACGCGGACTCGGACTCCGGGGCGATCGTCAGCGGTGTGAAGGCGGTGCGCGACCAGGCCGTCGAGGTGCTGCGAAGCCTCGGTTACCCCCGCTACGAGGAGACCGGCGTCCCCTTCCACCCCGAGCAGCACGAGGTGGTGTCCGTGGTGGATGAGCCGGGCACCGCTCCGGGCACCGTCGTGCGGGTGCTGCGGGCCGGCTACGGCGAAGCCGGCCGCCAACTGCGACCGGCCGCGGTAGTGGTCAGCCGCACGCAGGAGTGAGGCCGCCATGGCAGCCGACTACTACGAGGTGCTGGGCGTCCCCCGCACCGCCGACGCCGCCGAGATCCAGCAGGCGTTCCGTACCCTGGCCCGCCGTTACCACCCGGACGTGAACCGCGATCCGGCGGCCGAGGAGCGCTTCAAGCAGATCAACGAGGCGTACAGCGTGCTGTCCGACCCCGACACCCGGTCCCGCTACGACCGCTTCGGCCCGGACTTCCGGCAGATTCCGGAGGACTACGACGAGCGGGTCGCGGCCGGCCACGGTTTCGGCGGCGGAGCCGGCGCGTACCGCGGCAGTCCCTTCGGGGGCACCCGAGGCGCCGACCGGGCAGGCGCCCGGACCTGGACGCAGACCGACTTCGACACCTCCGGCGTGGACTTCGAGGACCTCTTCGGAGGCATGTTCGGCGGCCGGGCCGGCCGCGCCGGGCGGGGCAGCCCGATCCCCGGCGCGGACCAGGAGGCCGAACTCACGCTCAGCCTGGAGGAGGCGTACCGCGGCGGGAAGCGGAAGATCACCCTGGGCGGCCCCGGCGGGGAGCGCGGCTACGAGGTCAGCATCCCGGCCGGGGTGGTCGACGGGCAGCGCATCCGGCTCGCGGGCGAGGGCGGCCGAGGCCGGGGCCCGGGCTCCTCCGGGGACCTCTACCTCCTGGTCCGCATCGCCCCCCATCCCCGCTACCGGCTCGACGGGCGCGACATCCACGTCGATCTGCCCGTCAGCGCCTGGGAGGCCGCCCTCGGCGCGACGGTGCCGGTCTCCGGTCCGGGCGGGACGGTCAAGGTGCACGTGCCGCCGGGTACCTCCACCGGCCGCCGGTTGCGGCTGCGCGGCGAGGGGATGCCGCATCCCAAGGGTTCCCCCGGTGACCTCTACGCCGAGATCAAGGTGATGGTGCCGCCCTCGCCCGGCCCGCGCGAACGAGAGCTGTTCGAGGAACTGGCCGCCGTCTCCTCCTTCGACCCGAGGAAGCAGACATGAGAGCCGACCACCGTCATCCCGCCGACGGCGCCGGACAGGCCGGCACCGGGGCCGCCTACCCCCTGGTGCGGGTCTACCGGACCAGCCCCTACCAGCTCACCATGGCCGACGTGGCCCTCCACAGCGGACTGCCCCCCGACCTGGTACGCCGCTTCGTGGCCCTCGGGCTGGTGGACACCGAGCGTGACGCCCGGGGCCGGCTGTGGTTCCGGGCCGACGCGCCGTCGGCCATCGCCCGCGTTCAGCGGCTGCGGGCCGGACTGTGCCTCAACTACGCGGCCGTTGGCGTCGTCATGGACCTGCTCGACCGTATCGATCGCCTGGAGACCGCGCTGCGGCGCAGCGAACGAGCCGCCAAGGAGCCCACGACATGGACATGAACCGCCTCACCCAGAAGTCCCAGGAAGCGCTCCAGGCAGCGCAGAGCGTCGCTGTACGGATGGGCCAGACCGAGGTCGACGGGGAGCACCTGCTGCTGGCCCTGCTCGATCAGCAGGACGGCCTGACCACCCGTCTGCTGGCCGACGCCGGCGCCGACCCGGCCGCCCTTCGGGACGGCGTCGAGTCCGATCTCGCCAAGCGCCCGCGCACGACCGGTCCGGGCGCCGCCCCGGGCCGGGTGATGGTGACCCAGCGGCTGGCCCGACTACTCGACACCGCGGAGCAGGAGGCCAAGCGGCTCAAGGACGAGTACGTCTCCACCGAGCACCTGGTGCTGGCCCTTCTGGACGAGGGTCCGACCACCGCGGCCGGCCGGCGGCTCGGCGAACAAGGCGTCAGTAAGGACTCCTTCCTCGCGGCCCTGACCAGGGTGCGCGGGAACCAGCGGGTCACCTCCGCCAATCCTGAGGAAGCATACGAGGCCCTGGAGAAGTACGGGCGCGACCTCGTCGTCGAGGCCCGCGTCGGCCGCCTCGACCCGGTGATCGGCCGGGACGCCGAGATCCGCCGGGTGATCCAGATCCTCAGCCGGAAGACCAAGAACAACCCCGTGCTGATCGGTGAGCCCGGGGTCGGCAAGACCGCCATCGTCGAGGGCCTCGCGCAGCGGATCGTGCGTGGTGACGTGCCCGAAGGGCTGCGGGACAAGACGGTGTTCTCGCTCGACATGAGTTCGCTGGTGGCCGGAGCCAAATACCGCGGTGAGTTCGAGGAGAGGCTGAAGGCCGTACTGGCCGAGGTCAAGGGCGCCGAGGGCCGGATCCTGGTCTTCGTGGACGAGTTGCACACCGTCGTCGGGGCCGGCGCCGCCGAGGGTGCCATGGACGCGGGCAACATGCTCAAGCCGATGCTGGCCCGCGGCGAGCTGCACATGATCGGCGCCACCACGCTGGACGAGTACCGCAAGCACATCGAGTCCGACGCCGCCCTGGAGCGCCGCTTCCAGACCGTGCTGGTGGAGGAGCCGACCGTCGAGGACGCGATCTCCATCCTGCGCGGCATCCGCGAGCGGCTGGAGATCTTCCACGGCGTCAAGATCCAGGACAACGCTCTGGTCGCCGCGGCCACCCTCAGCCACCGGTACATCAGCGACCGCTTCCTCCCGGACAAGGCCATCGACCTGGTCGACGAGGCCTGCGCACGGCTGCGCACCGAGATCGACTCGATGCCCGCAGAACTCGACGAACTCTCCCGCCGGGCCACCCGGTTGGAGATCGAGGAGGCCGCCCTGGACCAGGAGACCGACCCCGCCAGCCGGGCCCGGCTGGAGCACCTGCGCCGTGAACTGGCGGACCTGCGCAGCGAGGTGGACGCCAAACACGCCCAGTGGGAGGCCGAGCGCCAGGCCATCCGCAAGGTCCAGGAACTGCGCAAGGAACTGGAAGCCGCCCGGCAGGAGGCCGAGCAGGCCGAGCGCGCCTACGATCTCAACCGGGCCGCCCAGCTCCGCTACGGAACCGTCGCCGAACTGGAGCGCCGCCTGGGCGCCGAGGAGGAACAACTCGCCAGCAAACAGGGCGAGAGCCGGCTGCTGCGCGAGGTGGTCACCGCCGACGAGATCGCCGAGATCGTCTCCGCGTGGACCGGCATCCCCGTCACCCGTCTCCAGGAGGGCGAGCGCCAGAAGCTGCTCAGGCTGGACGAGATCCTGCGCGAGCGGGTGGTCGGGCAGGACGAGGCCGTCCAGCTCGTCGCCGACGCGGTGATCCGGGCCCGCTCCGGAGTGCGCGACCCGCGCCGGCCGATCGGCTCCTTCATCTTCCTCGGCCCCACCGGCGTGGGCAAGACCGAGCTGGCCAAGACCCTGGCCGCCGCGCTGTTCGACAGCGAGACCAACCTGATCCGCCTCGACATGAGCGAGTACCAGGAGCGGCACACCGTCAGCCGGCTGGTCGGCGCGCCCCCCGGATATGTCGGCTACGACGAGGGCGGCCAGCTCACCGAGGCAGTGCGCCGCAAGCCGTACGCGGTCGTCCTGTTCGACGAGATCGAGAAGGCGCACGCCGACGTCTTCAACACGCTGCTCCAGGTACTGGACGACGGCCGGATCACCGACTCCCAGGGCCGTACCGTCGACTTCCGCAACACCGTCGTCATCATGACCTCCAACCTGGGCTCCCAGTACCTCCTCCAGGAGGCCACCCAGGCCGGCGAGATCAAGCCCGAAGCGCGGGCGCTGGTGATGGCCGAGCTCAACGGCCACTTCCGTCCCGAGTTCCTCAACCGCGTCGACGACATCGTCCTCTTCCACCCGCTCGGCATCGCACAGATCGAGCGCATCGTCGACCTGCTCCTCGAAGAGCTCCGCGACCGCCTCTCCGAGCAGCGCATCACCCTCGTCCTCACCGAGCCGGCCCGCCGACTGATCGCGGGCGAGGGCTACGACCCGGTCTACGGGGCCAGGCCGCTGCGCCGCTTCATCTCGCACGAGGTCGAGACCAGGATCGGCCGCGCGCTGCTCAGTGGTGAGGCACGCGAAGGCGTGACCATCCTGGTCGACGCCGAGGGCGACGAACTGACCGTCACCCTCCAGGACGAACCGCAGGAGCCGTGATGAGTACTCCTCCAGAAGGCCGCGCCGGCCGCAGCGGCGGCACCGGCGCCGCCGAGCCCTCGGTGTGGACGGTCGCCTGCGTCAACTGCGGCCGGACCAACCGCGTACCCGCCGCGGCGGCGGGCAGCCCACGCTGCGGCAACTGCCGGGCCCCGCTGCCGTGGATCGCCGAAGCGGACGATGCCGACTTCGGGGAGGTCGCCGGGCAGGCGGACCTGCCCGTGCTCGTCGACCTCTGGGCCACCTGGTGCGGCCCCTGCCGCATGGTGAGCCCCGCCCTCGAACAGGTCGCCAAGGACCTGGCCGGCCGGATCAAGCTCGTGAAGGTCGACATCGACACGTCGCCCAACCTGGCGCGGCGCTTCGAAGTCCAAGCCGTACCCACCCTGCTGATCCTCGACCACGGCCGGCCCGTCGCCCGCCAGACCGGCGCCGCACCCGCGAACGCGCTGCGCCAATGGGTGGACGAGTCACTGTCGGCCTCCCACGGACCAGCCGATCCCACCTCGGGGAGGCCGCGATGACCACTCTGCCCGACCCGCACCTGTCCATGGTCCGGCCCGTCACGCCCAGAACACCGCAGGGCTGCGAGGACTGCCTGCGACTGGGGGCTCCGTGGGTGCATCTGCGCCTGTGCCTGACGTGTGGCCACGTCGGCTGCTGCGACTCCTCGCCGATGCGGCACGCCCGTGCTCACGCGGCGAGCGACGGGCACCCGGTTGTGCGGTCGTTCGAGCCCGGTGAGGACTGGCGGTGGTGTTTCGCGCACGAGGCGATGGTCTGAGCCCGGCGGGCTCACCCGGCCGCGCTTCTTGCGGCGTTGTTGCCTCTGCGTGTGCCTCCGCCGCTGTTTCCACCGTTGTTTCCACGGCTGTTTCCGCCGAGAGGAGTGAACCGTGACCGCCGCCCATGCCTCGGACGTCGCCGACGTCCATGGCGCCTATCCGCGGCTGACGGACGACCAGATCGCGATCCTGAGAACCTGCGGACAGGTACGGCCGGTCCGCGAGGGGGAACAGCTCTTCCGGGCGGGCGAACCCAGTGAGGAGTTCTTTGTCGTCCTCAGGGGCACGGTGGCCGTGGTCGAAGGCCACGGCGACCAGGAGCGCGTCGTCCAGTTGCACCCTCCGCGCAGCTTCCTCGGCGAACTCGGCCTACTGGAAGGCCAGAGCGCCTTCCTCAGTGCGGTGGTGCGCAAACCCGGCGAGGTGCTGGCAGTCGGTTCGGCCGCTCTGCGCGACCTGCTCAGCGGTGAGCCCGCGCTCGGCGACGTGATACTGCGGGCCTACCTGCTGCGCCGTACGATGCTGGCCGGCGCGGGCACGGGCTTCCGTATCATCGGCTCCGCCTTCTCTCCCGACACCCGGCGGCTGCTGGAGTTCGCCGCCCGCAACCGCCTCCCGCACCGCTGGGCCGATCTGGAGAAGGACACCGAGGCTGAGGCACTGCTGACGCGTCTTGGTGTCGCTCCGCAGGAAACCCCGGTCGTCGTCTGGCACGACTACCGGGTACTGCGCAATCCTTCCAACGTCGAACTCGCCCAGGTGATCGGGCTGCGGACCGAGACCGCCGCAAAGTCCGTCTGCGACCTGATGGTGGTCGGCGCGGGACCCGGGGGCTTGGCCGCCGCGGTGTACGGAGCCTCCGAGGGGCTCTCCACGGTCGTCCTGGAGGCAGTGGCGACCGGAGGCCAGGCCGGTACATCCTCCCGGATCGAGAACTACCTCGGCTTCCCCGCCGGGATCTCCGGCATGGAGCTCGCCGAACGCGCCGTCGTGCAGGCCAACCGGTTCGGCGCCCGGATCTCCGTCCCCGCCGAGGCCATCGGCCTGGAACAGCGCGACGGGACCAACGTGGTGCGCCTCACCGACGGCAGCACGGTCGCCGCCAAGAACGTGGTGGTGGCCACCGGCGCCCGCTACCGGCGGCTGACCGCCCCCGGCGTCGAACGTTTCGAGGGGCTCGGCGTCCACTACGCCGCCACCCTCTGGGAGGCACGGAGCTGCCGTCTCGACCCGGTGGCCGTCGTCGGCGGCGGCAACTCCGCCGGTCAGGCAGCCCTGTTCATGGCGCGTGAGTCGCCCGGCGTCCATCTGCTGGTCCGAGGCGGGGACCTCGACCACAGCATGTCCCGCTACCTGATCGACCGGATCGAGCGGCACCCCCGGATCCATGTCCAGCTGCATAGCGAGGTCCGGGAGGTCACCGGCGAGGACCGGGTCGAATCCGTCGTCGTCGAGGACAACCGCACCCGCGAGCAGCAGGTACTGGCAGCCCGTGCCCTGTTCGTCTTCATCGGCGCGCGCCCCGGAACGTCCTGGCTCGCCGACGCCGTCACCCTGGACCCGCGCGGCTTCATTCCGACCGGGCAGGACGTGGTCCATCTGACAGCGGACCTCTGGAAGCCGCTCGCCCGCGACCCGCTCGCACTGGAGACCGGTCTGCCGGGAGTCTTCGCCGTCGGCGACGTCCGCAGCGGCTCGGTCAAGCGGGTGGCCTCCGCGGTCGGCGAGGGGGCCATGGCCGTCCGCCTGGCGCACGAGCACCTCGGGGAGGTGGGACCACCCTCTGTCCGATGACCTCAGCCCACCGACCTCAGCCCACCGACCCCAGCCCATTCACCGCCGCGAAAGGTGAAATGCCATGCCCGTCATGGGAGTTCCCAAGTTCGAACGCTTCTTCCGCGCAGCCGCCGGCCTCGACGTCAACAAGAACGACCTCAAGCGCTACAACGACTTCGTGGACGCCAAGCTCTACGACCTCTTCCTCATCGGCACGGCCGCCGCCAAGGCCAACGGCCGGGACATCATCAAGCCACCGGACCTCCCGGTCACCAAAGGTCTGCAAGAGAGCATCCACGCCTTCAAGAAGCTGGAGGAGGGCATCGAACTGCGCCCGCTGCTCGACCAGCTCGCCGCCCGCCCCACCCTCGGCATGGACGCGGCCGAGGACACCCAGCAGATGCTGCCCGACCTGGCCGGCGGCCTCAGCGTCGCCCTCGCCCGCGCCCTCAAAACCATTGCCCGCGACACCCGCCGACCGTCCACGGCCCAGTGGGACGAGGCGTTCGAACTCTTCGATCTGCTGATCTGAGCGCGGGCATCCAACCACCCGTCGGCCGGTGCCACCCAGGAGACGTGGTCACCCCGCCCGATGTCGACCCGGCGGGCGCCCAGGCCCGGCCAGCGGGCCACGTCGTTTGGGGAGGCCGAGTTCGGCGGTGCGTTTGCGGAGCTGACCGAGGACCCACTGGGGTCGCAGGGGCGAGCCGTCCGGTCGGGTGAAGACGAGGCCTTCGAACCGGCCGTCGGGGCGCGTGGCCCTCTGGAGTGCGGCCCGCGGTTGCGTCCGCCACCTGGCTCCAGTCGCGGTCGGTGATGACGGCGACCGGCGGGAGGAAGCTGCCCCGGTGCGCGGGATCGCCCCAGGACCGAACCCATGGGGCGGGACAGGGACTGCGGCCGCCTCAGCGCGCCGCGAAGCGGGCCATTCGCGCCACGCCGGTTTCCTCGTGGTCCTGTCGGCGGGGGTCACGTCAGCAGCGCGCGGCGGACGGCGGTCGGGGCCTGGCCGCGCCAGCGGTGGACGGCGCGGCGCAGCGCGCGGACGTCGCTGTACCCGACCTTGGCGGCGACCGACTGCAGGCTGAGGTCGGTGTCCTGGAACAGCCGCATGGCGCGCTGCTCCCTGACCGACTACGCGGAGGTAGGCCCGCGCACCCGCCTCCAGGAAGAAGGCGTCCCCGGTGCCCCACAGCACCAGCGCGGGCGGCTGGTGCTGCCGCAGCCACCGCTGCCAGTCGGGGTACAGGTCGACGTCGGAGTGGTAGTCGAGGGCGAGCGCGACCTGCGCCTCCTTGCGCCCCGGCAGGTCGAGGAAGTGCTGGTCGAGGGTCCAGCCGTCGGGGGCGACCAGTGCGGGATCCGTGGTGCCGCCCTCGTACTGGCCTGGTCGAAGAGGGCGAGCAGGCCGTGGGCGAGGAAGAGCGCGGGCGGGGTGATGCCGGTGTTGATCAGCAGGATCACGATGGACACCAGGTCGTCCTCGTCGAGCGGTTCCTCGCCCTCGCGGGTGCCGTGGACGAGGGCGGAGATCAGGTCCTCGGTGGGTTCGGCGCGGCGGCGGCCGATCAGCCCCTTGACGTAGTCGACGATGCCGACCAGGCCGTCCACCACCCCGCTGCCGTCGCCGTAGGCGAGGTCGCGGATCCAGTCGCAGACCCGGGTCCGGTCCTCGGCCTCCACTCCGACCACCTCGCAGATCACGCGGGTGCTGAGCGGGTAGGCGAACGCGGCCAACAGGTCGGCCGGCCGGTCGCGGTCGGCGAGTTCGGCGAGCAGCTCGGCGGCGGTGCGTTCGACGAACTCGCGCAGGGCGGCGATCCGCCGGGCGGTGAAGGCGCGGGTGAGCGGGGCCCGGCGGCGGGCGTGCTCCTCGCCGTCGAACAGGGCGAGGTGGCCGGAGAGGTACTTGGCGTATTCGGCGGGGAAGGCGTCGAAGGCGGCGGCGAGCAGTTCGTCCTGCGGGTCGCTCTCGGCCCGGACGGTGGCGATGCTCGTGCGGTCCCGGATCAGGCGCGGTTCGGTGAGCGCGGCCTTGACGTCGGCGTAGCGGGTGACCAGCCGGACCGGGGTCTCCAGTCCGGGCAGCACGACCTGGGGCAGCTCGGCCTGCTCGCGGAAGGCGGCGTAGGCGCCGACCGGGTCCTGGACCTGCTCGGGGGTCAGGTGCAGGGGGGTGGTGGTCATGACGGGCCTCTTTCCGGTGGGTGGGGGCTTCCTTCTCAGGGCGGCCTCGGTGGCTCCCCCCGGTGGTCATGAGTGTGCGGGGGCGCGCTCTCAGCACGGTTTCAGAGCGGTTTCAGGGCCGGCGGGCCACCTGGCCGGCCGGCTGGCCAGGTATGAATTGAACGCGTTCAATTAGTCGGCTAGGCTCGAAGCGGAAAGTGAGGGGGAACTTATGAAGATCGTCATCCCCGGCGGCTCCGGCGCGCTCGGCAGCCTGCTCGACCGCAGCCTGAGGGCAGCCGGCCACCAGGTCGTGGTGCTCAGCCGACGGCCCGCCGGGCCCCGCCAGGTCGGCTGGGACGGCCGCGGCCAGGGGGCCTGGACAGCGGAGATCGACGGCAGCGACATCGTCGTCAACCTCGCCGGGCGCAGCGTCAACTGCCGCTACACCGCGGAGAACCAGCGGGCCATGATGGACTCCCGGGTGCACTCCGCCCGGGCGGTCGGCCAGGCGATCGCCGCCGCCCGCAGACCGCCCGCCGTCTGGCTGCAGATGAGCACCGCCACCGTCTACGCCCACCGGCACGACGCGCCCAACGACGAACTGGACGGCCGGATCGGCGGCGACGAGCCCGACGCCCCGGCCGCCTGGCGGTACAGCGTCGACATCGCCCGGGCCTGGGAGCGCGCCCAGGCGGACGCCGACACCCCGCACACCCGCCGCCTGGCGCTGCGCACCGCCGTCGTCCTCGGCCCCGAACGCGGCGGCGCCCTCGACTCGCTGTCCTGGCTGGCCCGGCTCGGTGTCGGCGGGCCGATCGCGGGCGGCGCGCAGTACGTGTCCTGGATCCACGAGCGGGACTTCGCCCGCGCCGTCGAGTTCCTGATCGAGCACGACGAGCTGAGCGGCCCGGTCAACCTCGCGGCCCCGAACCCGCTGCCGCAACGGGAGTTCATGCGTGACCTGCGGGCGTGCTGGGGCATGCCGCTGGCCCTGCCCGCGACCCGCTGGATGGCCGAGCTGGGGGCGTTCGCGCTCCGCTCGGAGAGCGAGCTGCTGCTGAAGAGCCGCCGGGTCGTGCCCGGCCGGCTGCGGGCGGCGGGCTTCGCCTTCGAGCACCCGGACTGGCCGGCGGCGGCGCGTGACCTGGTGCGCAGGCTGCGCGGGCGGTAGCGCCCGTACGGGCCCGGCGCCCGTACGGGCCTGGCGCTCGCCCCGGCCCGGCGCGTGGCCGGGCCGAGGGGTCGTCACGGGGCTGTCACAGCTGGGCGCCGGAGCTTGCCCGGGCCGGAGCCGGGACGGGAGGGTGGGGGCGGTCTCGGGGGAGGGGGTTCGAGGATGCGCACGGTGCGGTTGGCGTCACTGCAGCTGCGGAGCGATCGGGCCGGCGTCGGCTTCGTGACGGCGGCCGGTACCGGGTTCGCCCTGGCCGGCACCGAGGCCGTCCACCCTCTGGGAGCCTTCCTGATCGCGCTCACGGTGGCCGCCGCGGCGCTGTTCGCGACGCCGTACACCTTCTGGCTGCGGGCGGACGAGCAGGGCGTCACCCTGGTCCGGTACCTGCTGCCGCGCCGCTTCGCCTGGTCCGAACTCCACGGCCTGGCGATGGAGTTCGGCGAGGAGGTGGAGAGCGGCCGCCACCACCTCACCTTGCGGCTGTGGCTGGCTGATCCGCCGGGGCGAGTCTGCGGGCCGCTCCTGGGCAAGGTCACGGTCACCGACGAGGACACGCCGGCGGGGGTCCCGCCTCGGTCCATGGCGGAGCTGTTCGCGCTCTTCGGGGAGCGCGGACTGCCCGTCGAGGAGGCGGAGTTCGCCAACGAGGTGCTCCGGGTGCGCGGCCTCCCGCCGCTGCGACCGCTGCCGGGGTGGGTCGCGCCCGCCGAGGGCGCGCCCGCACCCGAGCGGGCCTACGCGGACGCGCCGGGCATCGAGGAGGAGGCGCGCCGGGTCGAGGCGCTGCGGACGGGTGCCGAGCGGCGGGCCCGGCTACGGCGCGAGTACCTGCTGCGCCACGCCGCGCTGAGCGACCGGGTGTTCCTGCGGGACGGCGACGGCCTGGCGCTGGCGATCGCCCTGCGGGCGGCGGGGCAGCTGGTCGAGCACGACCGGATCACGGTGGAGGGCGACCAGCGCCACTACGTGCGCCGGCAGTACCTGAACTGGCGCGCCCTCAACCCGTAGCGGGCGCCGGGGCCGGCAGGTGTGCCGAAGGGCGATCGCCGTCACAGCGGCACGCAAGCTGCCACCGGGATCGCATCGGCGGCGCGGCAGCCGGGAAGGTACGAGCGTCCCCTGCCTCCGCCTGCCACCACTGCCAGCGCAACGCGGAGACCTCCGAGCGCCGCGACGACCGGGGCCCACGCCCTCCCCAGGCCGGCCCCCTGGGCCTGGCAGATGACCTGGCCCGGCTTCAACGGCGTCGACGACACCCCCGACGAACCCTTCGCCGCTCCCGGCCGCCGCCCGACCTTCGTCGCCGCCGGCCACTTCATCCCGCTGCGGTCCTGACCGAGCCCTGTCGCCGCAGGTCAGGATGGTCTGGCAGCTCAGTGGGCAGCAGGAGTGACATCCACGGGAGGCAGTAGCAGCAGGTGGTCCAGCACCCGGCCGAACACCAGCCGCCCGGCCGACGCCAGCAGCGGGTCGAACAGCCGGGGCAGGCCGGTGATCCGCAGCTCCTCGGCCCAGACCACCGCACTGCCCGCGCCGACCGGGCGGACCGTCAGTTCGGCGCCGCCGCGCACCACCCGGCCGCGCTTGGCCAGTCGGCACCGGGTGGGGGCGGCCAGCTCGATCAGCTCCATCGGGTCGTCGAAGCGCAGCGGCCCGAGGGCCGTGCGGGCCAGGATGACGTCCCCCTGTTGCCGCCCGGTGCCCCGCACCACGGTCACCCGGGTGAACGGCACCCGGTCGCCGTGCCGGGGCCAGGCGGTGAGCCGGGCCCAGCAGTCGGCGGGCGGCAGCGGGGTGCGGCGGGTCAGGACGAAACGGGCCATGCCGCGCAGCCTAACCGCGGGGCCGCGATGCCCCCAGCAGCGGTGCCAGCGCGGCGGGGACGGCGCGTCGTGGACGGCGTCGGCCCGCGCGCACCACCAGGGGCGGCCGGCCGGGTTCCTTCGGTGCGGATCGAGCACGGCCCGGGCAAGACCGGCGC
>NZ_MECK01000097.1 GCF_014596465.1 Streptomyces sp. CBMA123
CGGGCGCACCAGCGCGGGGGCCATGCCGACCAGCCAGGCGAGTGCGGCGCCGAGCGCGGCGAGCGCCAGGTGCGGCGGCAGGTCGGCCGGGCGCTGGGGGACGAAGGCGCAGCCGGCGGTGGTGAAGGTGATGATCAGGCTGCCGGGCGGGCCGATCCGGGCGGCGTCGCAGCACAGCTTGTGCAGTGCGGCGAGCACGGCGGCCACCGCGACCAGCGTGGCGGCGTCGCGGGTCAGCGCGGCGGCGGTGAGGGCTGCGGCGGTGCTGAGCACGGTGCCGAGCAGGACGCCGGCCAGGGTGCGGGCCCGGGCGCGGTAGGGCAGCCCGTGTCCGTACAGCGCGCCGAGTCCGCCGGCCGAGGTGTAGAGGGCGAGGTCGAGCCAGCCGAGGGCGAACAGGGTGAGGTTGAGGGTGCCGAGGGTGACCACGGCGCTGAGTGCGGGCTTGTGCCAGATGTCGCCGGGCGGGCCGACCCGGAGTGCCTGCCGGAACTGGGCGGTTGGGGCCATACGAAAAGATTAGCAGGTAATTTACCCGTAAAGCATGTGCGCGCAAGACGGGCCCGTAGGGGCTCGCCGGGGTCCTCGAAACTCGTCGGAGGAAATCCCCGCCGGAGCGATGAGTTCTGCGGCGAACCCCGGTCTACCCCCATGACCGACTCGTCCGACCGAAGGAACACCCATGAGCACCGTGGTCTCCACCGACGGCACCACCATCGCCTGCACCGTCACCGGCTCCGGCCCGGCCGTCGTCCTGGTGGACGGGGCGATCGGCCACCGCGGCTTCGACCCGGGCGTCGCGGTCGCCGAGCAGCTCTCGGCCCACCACACCGTGTGGGCCTACGACCGGCGCGGCCGCGGCGGCAGCGGGGACACCGCGCCGTTCGCCGTGGAGCGCGAGATCGAGGACCTGGCGGCCGTGATCGCGGCGACCGGCGGCTCGGCCGCGGTCTTCGGCACTTCCTCTGGCGCCGCACTCGCCCTGCGGGCCGCCGCGGCGGGCGTCGGGATGAGCCGACTCGCCGTCTACGAGCCGCCGTTCAGCACGGAGGAGGAGCGGAGCGAGCAATTCGTCGGGTACGTCGCCGAGTTGGAGGCGGCGATCGCCGAGGGGCGGCGCGGGGACGCCGTCGCGGCCTTCATGGCCTTCGTCGGGATGCCCGGCGAGATGGTGGAGGGGATGCGTCACGCCCCGGTGTGGCCGGTGTTCGAGGCGGTCGCGCCGACCCTGGCGTACGACGCGGCGGCGCTCGGCGGGCGGACCGGCGGGACGGTACCGACCGGACTGCTGGCCACGATCGCCGTGCCCACCCTGGTCCTGGACGGCGGCGCCAGCCCGGAGCTGCTGCGGGCTCCCGCCCGCGCGGTGGCCGGGGCGGTGCCGGGCGCCGCGTACCGGACGCTGGCCGACCAGACCCACGAGGTGGCGGCCGAGGTCCTGGTGCCGGAGCTGCTGACGTTCTTCGCCTGAGGCGGAGAGCCGGGGAACCGGGGAACCGGGGAACCGGGGAACCGGGGAACCGGGGAACCGGGGAACCGGGGAACCGGGGAACCGGGGAACCGGGGAACCGGGGAACCGGGGAACCGTACGCCCCCGTTCACCGGCGCGCTCTAGTCTTCCGACCGTCTGACGACCGGAGAAAGAGGACGCATGGACGGGGACTTCACGGACTTCGCGGACATTCCCACCACCACCCTGGCGGACGTCCTGGGCCGCGCCCAGGTGATGGACATCGGTCTGCGTCCGCTGTGGACGGGCATGCCCCGGGTGGCCGGACCGGCCTACACCGTGCAGTGCCCGCCCGGCGACAACCTGATTGCTGCACGCCGCGATCTACCGGGCCGAGCCCGGCTCGGTGATCGTGGTGGAGTCCGGTGACCTGGACTACGCGTTGGCCGGCGGCAACGTCTGCGCCGTGGCCCAGCGCCGGGGCGTCGCCGCCTTCGTGGCCGACGGCCTGATCCGGGACCTCGGCGAGGTGCGGGAGCTGGGCTTCCCGGTGGTCGCCCGGGGCGTCATCCCGATCCCCGGGGCGAAGCAGCGGCTGGGCAGCCACGGTGCCCCCGTGCGCTGCGGCGGCGTGCTGGTGGCGCCCGACGACATCGTGGTGGCCGACGAGGAGGGTGTCGTGGTGGTGCCCGCCGCCGAGCGGGCCGGCACCCTGGCGGCGGCCCGGGCGAAGCTGGCCAAGGAGGCCGCCGAGACCCTGGACGACTGGGAGGCCGCCCACCGCGCCCGGATCGACCAGAGCCTCGCCGAGCTGGGCTTCACCGGCTGAGAACGACCGGTACGGCGTGGGGACGACCGGCGCGACGGCGGAACGACCGGTAGGGAATCGGAACGGCCGGGGTGCGGCCCGAGGGCGATCAGTACAGCCCGTTCAGCTCCCCGAAGCCGAGCGCCCCGTCGAGCTCCGTCAGCGTCCCGGCGCCGAGCAGTTCGACGGCGGCCCGGTGGGCAACGGTGTACGCGGCCTGGGCCAGACCGGTGCCGACGCTGACTCGCCGCACCCCCGTGGCGGCGAGTTCGGCGACGGTCGGCCCGCCCGCCCCGGCCATGGCGTTCACCGGCAGCGGGGAGCGCCGGCACAGCTCGGTGAGGGCGTCGAGGTCCAGCAGCCCGGGGACGAACAGGCCGTCGGCGCCCGCCTCGGCGTAGGCCTCGGCCCGGGCCAGTACGTCGTCGAGCCCGCCCAGGCCGAACAGGAAGACGTCGGTACGGGCGTTGACCAGCAGTTCGGGGAGCCCGGCCGCCGCGGCCGCCGTCCGGGCCGCGCGCAGCCGTCCGGCCTGCTCGGCGACCGGGAACAGCGGCCCGCCGACGGCCGTGGAGTCCTCCAGGTTGACCCCGGCCACGCCGGCGCCGACCAGCTCGGTGACGGTCGCGGCCACGTCGGCGGGCAGCGGCCCGTACCCGCCCTCGGCGTCGACGGTGACCGGCAGGTCCACCGCGGCGACGACCCGGCGGGCCGCCGCGACCGCCGCCGCCCGGTCCATCCGCTGGCCGTCGCCGTGCCCGAGCGACCAGGAGACACCGCCGCTGGTGGTGGCGATCGCCCGGGCGCCGGCCGAGGCGATCACCGCGGCGCTGCCCGCGTCCCAGGCGTTGGGCAGGACGAGCACGCCCTCCGCGAGGAGTTCGCGCAGCCGCAGTGCCCGTTCGCGGGCCTCGGGGGTGGTGGACATGACGGGTCACCGGCTTTCGTACGGATCGGTGGGGACTCAGGCATCCTGCGCCCAGTCGCGCGTCGGCCACCAGTGTTTAAGCTGGGGCCGAATCTTCTGAAGGAGGGTTGCAGGTGCGGACGGAACTCCACTTCTCTGCCCAGGACTTGGCGCTGACCCGGTTCGCCGTCAGCCCGATGCAGGAGGTGGTGACCAGCCTGCGCGCCCTCGCCCACTCCCCCGCCCCGGCACTGCACCGCCGCTGGGCCGGCCAGGTCCGCGAGCGGCTGGCCGCCGCCGGACTGGACCGGGGCCGGCTGGCCGCGATGGTCCCGCCCGACGGCCACCTGCCCGACTTCCTCAACCCCGCCCCGGCCGGCTTCTCCCCCACCCTCGCCGAGGAACTGGCCGCGATCACCACGACCAGCGAAGGGCAGGTCCGGGCCGACCTCGACATCGTGGCCGCCGAGGCCGGCGGCCGGCTCCCGGCCGTACTGGCGCCGCTGCACCGCGACCCGGCCGGCCAGCTGCCCCGGCTGGCCGCCGAGATCGAGGCCTACTGGGAGCTGGCGCTCGCCCCGTACTGGGCCCGGATCCGGGCGCTGCTGGCCGCGGACGTCTTCCACCGCTCCCGGCAGGCCGCCGAGCACGGCACCGCGCGGATGCTGGACGAACTGCACGAGACGGTCCGCTGGGACGGCACCGCGCTGCGGCTGGAGCGCCGGCACTGCGCCGTGGCCCGGCTGACCGCCGGCGCCGGGCTGCTGCTCCTGCCCTCGGCCTTCGCCTGGCCACGGGTGCTCACCCGGGTGCTGCCGCCGGACCCGCCGCAGCTGATCTACCCGGCGCGCGGCACGGCCGCGCTCTGGGAGGAGCGCCCGGGCTCGGCGGCGCGCACCGACGCGCTGGCCGCCGTCCTCGGCCGGTCCCGGGCCCGGCTGCTGGCCGAGCTGGACTCCCCGGCCTCGACCAGCGAACTGGCCAGCCGGACCGGACTGTCGCCGGCGGCTGTCTCCCAGCACCTCACCGCCCTGCGCGCCGCGGGCCTGACCAGCGCCCACCGGGCCGGGCACGCCGTCCTCTCCGCCCGCACCGCGGTGGGCGACTCCCTGTTCGATCCGGACGGCCGGTAGCACGACCGGGCGACGGCCGCCGGGCACCCCGCCCCGTGACCCGCCGGTACGAATGGCCCCGCACCGCACACCCCGATACACCCCCTCCTCATATGATCGGAGCGACATGCGCCATGCTTGGTGATGCAGAACACTGAACGGAACTTGCGCCGGACGGCCCACCCGCCGGACGGCCGAGAAGGAGGAAGCACGTGGACGACGTTCTGCGGCGCGCCGCACTCTTCGCGGCACTCGACGACGAACAGGCCGGCGAGCTGCGCGCTTCCATGACCGAGGTCACCCTCGCCCGTGGTGAGTCGCTGTTCCACGAGGGCGACCCGGGCGACCGGCTGTACGTCGTCGCCGAGGGCAAGGTCAAGCTGCACCGCGCCTCGCCGGACGGCCGCGAGAACATGCTCGCCGTGCTCGGCCCCAGCGAGATGATCGGCGAACTGTCGCTGTTCGACCCGGGCCCGCGCACCGCCACCGCCAGCGCGCTGACCGAGGTCAAGCTGCTCGGCCTCGGCCACGGCGACCTGCAGCCCTGGCTGCACGCCCGCCCCGAGGTGTCCATCGCGCTGCTCCGGGCCATCGCCCGCCGACTGCGCCGGACCAACGACGTGATGTCCGACCTGGTCTTCTCCGACGTGCCCGGCCGCGTCGCCAAGGCCCTGCTGGACCTCTCCCGCCGCTTCGGCGTGCAGTCCGAGGAGGGCATCCACGTCGCCCACGACCTCACCCAGGAGGAGCTGGCCCAGCTGGTCGGCGCCTCCCGCGAGACGGTCAACAAGGCGCTCGCCGACTTCGCCGGCCGCGGCTGGCTGAAGCTGGAGGCGCGCGCGGTGGTCCTGCTGGACGTCGAGCGACTGTCCCGCCGCTCGCGCTGACACCGTACGAACGCCGGAGGGCCCGTCGCGATCACTGCGACGGGCCCTCCGGCGTGCGCGGGCACGGCCGAGGGGGTCAGTCCTGGTCCGGGATCAGCCCGTGCTCCGCCAGGTACTCCAGCTGGGCCCGCACCGACAACTCGGCGGCCGGCCAGAGCGCCCGGTCCACGTCGGCGTAGACCCGGGCGACCACATCGGCGGCCGTCCGGCAGCCCGCCTCCACCGCGGTCTCCACCTGGGCGAGCCGGTTCGCCCGGTGGGCCAGGTAGTAGTCGACGGCGCCGAGCGCGTCCGCGAGCACCGGGCCGTGACCGGGCAGCACCGTCCGCACGCCGTGCGCGGAGGCCATCGTGTGCAGGTGACGCAGCGAGTCCAGGTAGTCCCCGAGCCGGCCGTCCGGATGGGCGACCATCGTGGTGCCGCGGCCGAGCACGGTGTCCCCGGTGAGGACCGCGCCGTCGTCCGGCAAGTGGAAGGTCAGCGAGTCCGAGGTGTGGCCCGGGGTGGCGACCACCCGCAGGTCGAGGCCGCCGACATCCAGGCGCTGACCGCCCACCAGGCCCTCGGAGCCCAACCGGTGCGCCGGATCCAGGGCACGCACCTCGCTGCCGGTCAGCTCGGCGAAGCGGACCGCGCCCTCCGAGTGGTCGGCGTGGCCGTGGGTCAGCAGGGTGAGCACGACCCGCTTGCCGCGCTCCTCGGCGAGGTCGACCACCCGGCGCAGATGGCCCTCGTGCAGCGGTCCCGGGTCGATCACCACCGCGAGGTCCGAGCCGGGCTCGGAGAGCAGCCAGGTGTTGGTGCCGTCCAGCGTCATCGGCGACGGGTTCGGCGCCAGCACGCACAGCGCCCGGGCAGTGGCCTCGCCGCCGACCTCGGCGGCGGGGTCACCCGGCAGGAGCCCGCTCATGCGCCCACCTCGCTGCGCTCGGCAGGCGCTTCGCGCAACGCCCACCCCTCGACGGTTCGCTCGCTCCGCTCGTTCACAAGCCCACCTCGCCACGCTCGGCAGGCGCTTCGCGCAACGCCCACCCCTCGACGGTTCGCTCGCTCCGCTCGTTCACAAGCCCACCTCGCCACGCTCGGCAGGCGCTTCGCGCAACGCCCACCCCTCGACGGTTCGTCCGCTCACCGGCCGCCCTCGCCGTCACGGTGCAGGGCCCGCAGTGGCAGGGCCCGGACGAGGGCGCGCTGGGCGACCTCGACGAATGGGACCGGACCGTCGCAGGCGGGAGAACGGCGGATCAGTCGGCGCGCGGGCAGCTCGGGGGCCGTCCGGCGAGCCACGTCGTTGTGGTCCATCGGGTGTCGGTCCTTCCTGGTCGGCGTTGTCGTGCGGGTCGGATGAGGTGTCGGATGGGATGTGTCGGATGGGATGCGTCGGACGGGGTGTGTCGGCCGGGGTGTGGGGTCAGGGTGTGGGGTCAGGATCCCTCGGCGGGGAACTCCCCGTCGATGGTCAGCTCGTCGTACCCGGGCCAGCGGACCGTCATCCGGTCGCCGCGGACCTCGGCCCGGCCCAGTACCGGCTCCAGCACCCGGTCGGCGGCCACGGCCAGCGCCTCGGCGGCCGACCGGACGTCTGACAGCTCGCGCAGCACCGTCACCGTCGGCGGCAGCATGCCGAACCGGCCCTCCCGGTGGCCCCGGACCGCCTCGGCAGGCGTCAGCCAGGCGACCCGGTCGGCCTCGCCGACCTCCAGCGCCGCGCGCTGGCCGGCCGGCAGGGCGGCGACGAAGAACCAGGTGTCGTAGCGCCGCTCCTCGAACTCCGGGGTGATCCAGCGGGCCCAGCCGCCCAGCAGGTCACTACGCAGCACCAGGCCGTGGTCCCGCAGGAACTCGGCGAAGGACAGCTCGTGCGCCTCCAGCGCGGCCCGCTCCGCGGACCAGTCGCGCGGCGCGGCGACGCTCTCCGCGTCCGGGCCGGCCAGCAGCACGCCGGCCTCCTCGAAGGTCTCGCGCACGGCGGCGCACACCACCGCCCGCGCCGTCCGGGCGTCCACCCCCAGCCGCCGCGCCCACTCCTCGGGCGACGGCCCGGCCCAGCCGGGCTCGACCTCGGCGTCGCGCGGGTCCACCCCACCGCCCGGGTAGGCGTACATCCCGGCTGCGAAGGCCATCGAGGTACGACGGCGCAGCAGGTAGGCCTCCGGCCCGTCGGCGCGGTCGCGCAGCAGCACGACCGTCGCGGCGGGCTTGGCCACCGCCGGGGTGAGCAGGCCGGAGTCGACCGCCCGGATCCGGGCGGGCCAACCGGGCGGCATCGGGAGCGTCGTTGCTCGATGGTCCATGCCCGGATGCTAAGCGCACGAAGGCGGGGTTGGACAGGCCCGACCCCGCCTTCGCGATCACACTCAGGCGTTCTTGACGCGCACCTGGATCTCGACCTCGACCGGGGCGTCCAGCGGCAGCACCGCGACGCCGACCGCGCTGCGGGCGTGCACACCGGCCTCGCCCAGCACCTTGCCGAGCAGCTCGCTGGCGCCGTTGATCACGCCGGGCTGGCCGGTGAAGTCGGGGGCGGAGGCCACGAAGCCGACGACCTTCACGACCCGCTCGATCCGGTCCAGGTCACCGATCACCGACTTCACGGCGGCCAGGGCGTTCAGCGCGCAGGTCTGCGCGAGCTCCTTGGCCTCCTCCGGGGACACCTCCGCACCGACCTTGCCGGTGCTCGGCAGCTTGCCGCCGACGACCGGCAGCTGGCCGGAGGTGAACACGAACTCACCGGACTGCACGGCCGGCACGTACGCGGCGACCGGGGCGGCCACCGGCGGCAGGGTCAGACCCAGCTCGGCGAGCTTCGACTCGACCTGGCTCATGCGTTCTTCTCCCGCTTGAAGTAGGCCACCAGCTGCTCCGGGTTCGGGCCGGGCACGACCTGGACGAGCTCCCAGCCGTCCTCGCCGAAGTTGTCCAGGATCTGCTTGGTGGCGTGCACGAGCAGGGGCGCCGTCATGTATTCCCACTTGGTCATGGCCAGACTCTAGACGAGCCGTCCCGGCGATCGCCGCCGCCCACCGACCGGCGTGTGAGGTGGAACACAAAGGGGGCATGATTCGGTCCCCGCGCCCCAGGTGCTCCGGGCATCGGGCGCGCTCCCTGGTTACCCTCGCGAGAGGGCGTCCTCGTGCGGGGGCACCCCCGTGGAGGGGCGTCCGCACGGAGGGGCATCCTCATGGAGGGGCATCCCCGTCCGCGATCGGTCACCCCGGCAGGGGCACCTCGCGGGAGAGGGCGCCCGTAGGGACGGAGACGGACGGAGACGCAGCGTGGCACGCACCCCCGGCCAGGCGGCCCGGCGCGACCCCGACTGGGAGGGGGTCCGGCTGCACGTGGTCAGCGGCAAGGGCGGCACCGGGAAGACCACGCTGGCCGCCGCGCTGGCCCTGGCCCTGGCCGCCGAGGGCGGCCGGGTGCTGCTGATCGAGGTCGAGGGGCGGCAGGGCATCGCCGAACTGTTCGGGATCGCCGCGCTCCCGTACGAGGAGCGCCGGATCGCCTCGGTCTCCCGCCCCCAGCTGGGGCTGCCGGCCGGGGAGGGCGGGCCCGGCGAGGTCCTCGCGCTGGCGATCGACACCGAGCAGGCGCTGCTCGAGTACCTGGAGATGTTCTACAAGCTCGGCCGGGCCGGCAAGGCGCTGCAGAAGGTCGGCTTCGTCGACTTCGCCACCACCATCGCCCCCGGTGTGCGGGACGTGCTGCTCACCGGCAAGGCCTGCGAGGCGGCCCGCCGCAAGGGCCCGGACGGGCGGCGCCGGTACGACGCGGTGGTGATGGACGCCCCGCCGACCGGGCGGATCACCCGCTTCCTGAACGTCAACTCCGAGGTCGCCGGGCTGGCCCGGATCGGCCCGATACACACCCAGGCGCAGGCCGTGATGCGGGTGCTGCGGTCCCCGGAGACCGCCGTGCACCTGGTCACCCTGCTGGAGGAGATGCCGGTGCAGGAGACGGTCGACGGCATCGCGGAGCTGCGCGAGGCGAAGCTGCCGGTGGGCGGGGTGATGGTCAACATGGTCCGGCCGCCGGTGCTGGACGCGGCCGCGGTCGCCGCAGTGGACGGGGACCACCGGGAGGAGGTGGCCCTGGCCCTCGGCGAGGCCGGGCTGGGGGGCCGCTCGCGCAAGGCGGAGACGGTCCGGACGGCGGTGGAGCCGCTGATCGATCCGCTGCTGGAGCAGGCCAGGGAGCACGCCGAGCGGGTCGAGCTGGAGCGCGAACAGCGCGCCGACCTGCAGCAGCTGCGGCTCCCGACGTACGAACTCCCGTTGCTGGGCGAGGGCGTGGACCTCGGCGGGCTGTACCGGCTGGCGGGCGAACTGAAGCGGCAGGGGGCGGCATGACTCCGGCGAACGGCGGCACGGCTTCGGGCAAGGGCGGCACGGCCTCCGCGCACGATGGCGGGACCGCGCGAAGCGGTGGCGCGGCCGCGGCGAGCGGCGGTGTGCGGGGCACCGGCAGCCGGCTCGCGGTGGACGAGCTGATCGACAGTCCGAAGACCAGGATCATCGTCTGCTGCGGCTCCGGCGGCGTCGGCAAGACCACCACCGCCGCGGCGATCGGCCTGCGGGCCGCCGAACGCGGCCGCAAGGTCGTGGTACTGACCATCGACCCGGCCCGACGGCTCGCCCAGTCGATGGGTCTGACCGAGCTGGACAACACCCCCCGGGTGGTCGAGGGGGTGGCCGGGGACGGCCGGCTCCACGCCATGATGCTCGACATGAAGCGGACCTTCGACGAGGTCGTGCTGGCCCACGCCGAGCCCGAACGGGCCAAGGCGATCATGGAGAACCCCTTCTACCAGTCCCTGTCGGCCGGCTTCGCGGGCACCCAGGAGTACATGGCGATGGAGAAGCTCGGGCAGCTGCGCGCCGCCGAGGAGTGGGACCTCATCGTCGTGGACACCCCGCCGTCCCGCTCGGCGCTGGACTTCCTGGACGCCCCCAACCGGCTCGGGTCCTTCCTGGACGGCCGGGTGATCCGCATCCTGACCGCGCCGGCCAAGGTCGGCGGCCGTAGCGCGATGCGGTTCCTCAACGCCGGGATGGGCCTGCTCACCGGCGCCCTGGGCAAGATCTTCGGCGCCCAGCTGCTCACCGACGTGCAGACTTTCGTCAGCGCGATGGACTCGATGTTCGGCGGCTTCCGGGAGCGCGCCGACCGCACCTACCAGCTGCTGAAGGCGCCCGGCACGGCGTTCCTGGTGGTGGCTGCGCCGGAGCGGGACGCGCTGCGCGAGGCGGCGTACTTCGTCGACCGGCTCGCCGCCGACCGGATGCCGCTGGCCGGGCTGGTGCTCAACCGGGTGCACAGCACGGGCGCCCCGCAGCTCACCGCGGAGCGGGCGCTGGCGGCCGCCGAGGCCCTGGAGGAGAACGGCTCGGAGCACTCCTCGCCCGAGGCGGAGCTGCTCGCGGCCGGGCTGCTGCGGCTGCACGCCGAGCGGATGCAGATCATGGGGCGCGAGCGGCGCACCCGGGACCGCTTCGTCTCGGTGTACCCGGACGTGCCGATCGTGGAGGTGGCGGCGCTGCCGGGCGACGTGCACGACCTGGACGGGCTGCGGGCCATCGGGGACCGGCTCAACGGCGCGGTGTAGTCCCGGCCGGAGCGGGATCGACCCGGAAGGGGACGGGCTCCCTCAGGGGGATCGAGCCGGGAGGGGACGGGCTCCCTCAGTAGGGTCACCCCCGGGAGGGGACGGGCTTCCCGGAACGGGATGAGCCCGGGCCGTGGGGTGCGGCCATCGCGGCCGAACCGGTGCGGCCGGGCTCAGCCCGCCTGGGCGTAGTCCGTCAGTATCACGCCGGTCGCGAGGGACTCCTCGTACTCGGTGCGGGCCGTCTCCAGCAGCCTCCGCCAGGAGATGACCGTCGGGCGGCGGCGCAGCAGCGCACGGCGCTCGCGCTCCGTCATCCCGCCCCACACCCCGAACTCCACCCGGTTGTCCAGCGCGTCCGCGAGGCACTCCGTCCGGACGGGGCAACCGCTGCACACCGCCTTCGCCCGGTTCTGTGCCGCCCCCTGGACGAACAGTTCGTCCGGATCACTCGTGCGGCAGGCGGCCTGCGCACTCCAGTCGTCAACCCAGCCCATGCCGGCGCCGTCCTCTCCCGATGATTCGAGGCTCCCCCACGGCGGCAACGGCATATTCACCGTTGCCAGTTGAGGACGTTACGGAAGAAGGACTGCTTGCAACAGCCCCTTCGGGCTCAATCTCGAATGACCCGATCGGACTATGGGTATCGGTCATCTCACTCGTTGGAGTGATCGCAGGTCGCGGGCCTTGCCAGCCGCGAGGCCCCCACTCTCGCCGCAGGCGCCGTCACTGAGCGCAACCGTTCACTCGAACGCCACAGGGCCCAGCCGCCTCAAAACCCGTACAAGGGTGGGCAATTCGGGCAACTCTCTCCACTCACAAGAGTGAACGATGTTGACGCACCGAAGCTGTCGCAAGCTTGTGACAAGCCTAGGCGAACACCTGCCCCTATGTGCGGGAATCGGGGACGTAGGGTTCTCCTCATGGCACCGAAGCGCCCCCAGGCATCCCAGCCCCCAGGCAGTCCCGGAGCTCCGCGACGCAAGAGCGGCGGATCACCGATGGACCACGTCGGCAACGGCGTGAAGTTCCTGGGCGTCAGCGTGCTCTCCGGAGTCCTGCTGGCAGGACTCGCCCTGCCTGCCGTCGGCGCCATGGGGCTGACCGCCAAGGACACGGCGGAGAGCTTCCAGAACATCCCCGACGACTTCAAGACCCCGCCGCTCACCCAGGCCACCCAGATCTTCGACGCCAAGGGCGGCCTGATCGCCAAGGTCTACGAGCGCGACCGCACCGTCCTCAACGCCGACCAGATGTCGCCGTTCATGCGACACGCCCAGGTGGACATCGAGGACGCCCGGTTCTACGAGCACGGCGCCGTCGACCTCAAGGGCATCCTGCGCGCGGTCGGCAAGAACGCGGAGAGCGGCAGTGCCTCCCAGGGCGCCTCCACACTGACCCAGCAGTACGTGAAGAACGTCAACGTGGAGAAGGCCGGCGACGACCAGGCCGCCGTCCTGGAGGCCCAGCGCAAGACCCTGGGCCGCAAGATCCAGGAGCTCAAGGTCGCGATCAAGCTGGAGGAGGACCTGACCAAGGATCAGATCCTCACCAACTACCTCAACATCACCTTCTACGGCCACCAGGCCTACGGGGTCGAGGCCGCGTCCCAGCGCTACTTCAGCAAGAGCAACAAGGACCTGACCGTCGCCGAGGCCGCCACGCTGGCCGGCCTGGTCCAGAACCCGTCGCAGTACGACCCGGTGCGCTACCCCGACAACACGATCAAGCGCCGCAACGTCGTCATCGACAAGATGCTGGAGAACAAGCACATCACCGCCGACCAGGCGAAGGAGGCGAAGGCCGCCCCGCTGGGTCTGAAGTACAAGGACCCGCAGAACGGCTGCATCACCGCCCAGGCCGGCATGGGCTTCTTCTGCGACTACGTCCGCCACGTCGTCAAGCAGGACCCGGCCTTCGGCAAGAACGCCGACGACCGGAAGAAGCTGTGGGACACCGGCGGTCTGAACATCTACACCACGCTGGACCCGGACAAGCAGGCCGCCGCCCAGAACGCCGTCACCAAGAAGGTCAACGTGACCGACCAGGTGTCGGCCGCGGCGACCATGATGGAGCCCGGCACCGGCAAGATCCTGGCGATGGCCCAGACCCGCCCGTACGGCCTGGACCCGAACAAGAACCAGACCGTCGTCAACCTCAACGTCGACGCCTCGATGGGCGGCGGCAACGGCTTCCAGACCGGTTCGACCTTCAAGCCGATCCTCGCCGCGGCGGCGCTGGAGGCGGGCATGTCGAACACCCAGTCGTTCCCGTCCGAGAACAAGATCGACTACCCCCAGATGTCGACCTGCAACGGCACCTGGAAGAACACCGACAAGCCCAAGGCCACGGTGAAGAACGAGTCGGCCAGTGAGGTCGGCCCGTACGAGCTCAAGCAGGCCATGGCGCTCTCGGTCAACACCTACTTCGTGGAGATGGAGCAGCAGGTCGGCCTCTGCGCCATGAAGCAGATGGCCAACAAGGTGGGCATCACCCAGTCCGCGAAGGGCGACCAGTTCCAGGAGGTGCCCTCGATGGTCCTCGGCACCCTGGAGCTCTCCCCGCTGACCATGGCGAACGTCTACGCGACCTTCGCCGCCCGCGGCAAGTACTGCACCCCGATCGCGATCAACAAGATCACCACGGTGGACGGCAAGGACCTCAAGGTCCCGCAGTCCCAGTGCAACCAGGTCTTCTCCGAGCAGACCGCGGACTCGGTCAACACCGTGCTGCTCAACGTGACCGAGAAGGGCACCGCGGCCGCCCTCGGCCTCGACGACGGCCGCAAGATCGCCGGCAAGACCGGAACCACCGACGAGAAGAAGGCCGCCTGGTTCGACGGCTACACCCCGTCGCTGGCCACCGCGGTCTGGCTCGGCGGCCCGGCCGGCGGCGTCAAGATGAAGAACATCAACATCGGCGGCAAGCACTTCGACGAGGTGTTCGGCGCCGACGGCCCCGGCCCGATCTGGCAGATGGCCATGAACCAGGCACTCAAGGGCACGCCGCTGGAGCCCATCCAGACCACCAACATCCCGGACCCGCAGCCGGCCACTCCCCCCGCGGGCGCCACCCCGACCACCGACCCCAACGCCCCGCAGCAGCCGGCCGGCCAGAACCCGCCGCCGCCGCCCGCACAGGGCAACGGCAACGGGGCCGGCGGCCCCGGTGGGGTGATAGGAGGAGGGTTCACCCTCCCGCCCGGCATGATCGGCGGCGGCGGGAACGGCAACGGCGGCAAGCACGGCGGCGGCAACGGCTGACCTGGCCCGTCCCCGCAGACGGCGAAGGGGCGCCCTCCGGATGATCCGGAGGGCGCCCCTTCGATGTGTCGGCGGGCTGCCCGCAGCAGCGTGGCCTTCGCGGCGTACCGCTCAGACCAGCGCGGCCTTCACGGCGGCGGCCACCCGGCCGCCCTCGGCCAGACCGTCCACCTTCGGCTTCACCAGCTTCATCACGGCGCCCATCGCCTGCGGGCCGCTCGCCCCGCTCTCGGCCACCGCGGCGGCCACGATCGCGGCCAGCTCCTCGTCCGAGAGCTGCTTGGGCAGGTAGCCCGCCAGCAGCTCGCCCTCGGCCCGCTCACGCGCGGCCTGGTCGACCCGGCCGGCCTGGTCGAAGGCCTCGGCCGCCTCCCGGCGCTTCTTCGCCTCGCGGGCGATCACCCGCTGCACCTCGTCGTCGGACAGCTGGCGCTTCTCCTTGCCCGCCACCTCCTCCGCGGTGACAGCGGACAGCGTGAGCCGGATGGTGGACGAGCGCAGCTCGTCCCGGTCCCTGATGGCAGCCGTGAGGTCCTCCTGCAGCTGCGCCTTGAGCGTCGTCATGGCCACGAGTCTCCCACCTGGGGCGTACCGTCGCTTGCCATTAACCGCCGGCCGTCACCGCCGGGATCCGTCACCACCTACGCTGGTCACATGACCGCAGGAGACGGCGCCCCGGAACCCCCGACCGGTCTGGTCCTCACCGCCCCCGGCGGCACCCGCTTCCACGTCGATCCCGGCGCCCTCTGCCTCGAACTGCTCACCACCGGCGGCCCCGGCCCCTACGCCCGGCACGAGGCGCCGCACCACCCGGCCGACCTCACCCGCCGGCTCCCGCACTCCCGGCTCCCGCACTCCCGCCTGCGACTGCCCGCCGACACCGTACGGATCACCGCCGACCAGCTCACCGACACCCGCACCCTGCGCGACGCCCCCGGCGCCTCGCCGCCGCCACCTCCCGGCCCGGACGGCGCCGCTGGTGCTCCATGGAACGCTGCGGCAACCGCCACAAGGTCCGGGCCCTGCGCGCCCGGCGCGAGACCGGGCAGCCCCCGCCCGCACCCGCCCCGGAGACCGCGCCCCCGGCGGCCGACCGGCCGTTCACCACCTGATCCACCGTCTGAGAGCATGGGCTGATGCGACCGCTGTACTCCGTCCCCCTCGGTGTCGCCGCCGCCGGCGCCGCCTGCCTCGCCTACTCCGTCGGGTACGAGGTCCGTGCCTTCCGGCTCCGCCGGGTCGAGGTCCCCGTCCTGCCCCACGGCGCCAAGCCCATCCGGGTCCTCCAGGTGTCCGACATCCACATGGTGAGCGGACAGGGCAAGAAGCAGCGCTGGCTGCAGAGCCTGGCCGGGCTGCGCCCCGACCTGGTGGTCAACACCGGCGACAACCTCTCCGACCCGCTCGGCGTCCCGGCCACCCTCGACGCGCTCGGGCCGCTCATGGACTTCCCCGGCGTCTACGTCTTCGGATCCAACGACTACTACGGCCCCGCCCGCAAGAACCCCGCCCGCTACCTCCAGGCCATGCGCAGCGGCGTCCACGGCATGAACAACCCCGACGGCACCGGCAACCGCGGCATCTCCGGCGCCGTGCACAACCCCTGGGAGAAGCTCCGCGACGGCTTCGACGCGGCCGGCTGGCTCGACCTCACCAACACCCGCGGCCGCCTCACCGTCAACGGCCTCGACCTCGAGTTCACCGGCCTCGACGACCCGCACATCCGCCGCGACCGCTACGCCGAGGTCACCGGCGGCCCCTCCGCCGACGCCGACCTCTCCCTCGCTGTCGTCCACGCGCCCTACCTGCGCGTCCTCGACGCCTTCACCGCCGACCGCTACCCGCTGATCCTGGCCGGCCACACCCACGGCGGCCAGCTCTGCATCCCCTTCTACGGCGCCCTGGTCACCAACTGCGACCTCGACACCCGCCGCGTCAAGGGCCTCTCCACCCACCAGGCCGGCGGCCACCGCTCCTACCTCCACGTCTCCGCCGGCTGCGGCACCAACCGCTACACCCCGATCCGCTTCGCCTGCCCCCCGGAAGCCACCCTCCTCACCCTCACCCCCGCCGCCACCCCCCGCTGACCCCCACCGGACGCCCGCTCGAAACCGGATTTCGTGTCTCGGCGAGCGTCCGGTAGAGTTCTACTCGTCGCGAAGGAGACGGAGCGACAAACAGAAAGACCGGGGTGTGGCGCAGCTTGGTAGCGCGCTTCGTTCGGGACGAAGAGGCCGTGGGTTCAAATCCCGCCACCCCGACCCAGTAACACCAGCTCAGGGCCGGTGTCCCGCAAGGGACACCGGCCCTGACTGTTTCTCCCGGGGCGCTCTGGAGAATCCCGGGAGAAAGCCTCCGGGAAGGCGCTCTCCCGGGTTGTCACTGAGGCGCCCTCAGCGAGGCATCGAGAACCCCCACGGTCGGGCCGGGCGATACCGCCCGCCGAGTCCGTTGCCGTGTCCGGGGGCCGGGGAGCGGCCGGGACCACGAGCGACGTGATCGTCTTCGCCGGCGTGGGCGGCAGACCCGTGGCCGGGCCCGTACCAGAGGCAGAGCCGCGCTCGTGACCGGCTTGGGCCGCCGAGTGCCGGTGCGGGGCGTCCGTGGGCACGGGGAACCGCCGCCGCTCGCCGGTGACGGGCCCCTCCGGGGGGAGGAGTGCTGGTGGGAGCAGGACCGGTGCGGGCGGCGGCGGGTCAGAGGGTGGTGGGGAGGGCGGTGCGGGAGGTGATGCCGAGTTTGGGGTAGGCCTTGTAGAGGTGGTGGGCGACGGTGCGGGGGCTGAGGAAGAGTTGGGCGGCGATGTCGCGGTTGGTGAGGCCGGCGGCGGCGAGGCGGGCGATCTGGAGTTCCTGGGGGGTCAGGGGGTTCGGGGTGGTGTGGGGGGTCTGGGCCGGGGCGGGGGTACCGGTGGCGGAGAGTTCGGTGCGGGCGCGGGCGGCCCAGGGGTGGGCGGCGAGGCGGTCGAAGGTTTCCAGGGCGGCCGTGAGGTGGGGGCGGGCGTCGGTGCGGCGGCGGGTGCGGCGGAGCCATTCGCCGTAGAGGAGAGCGGTGCGGGCGTGTTCGAAGGGGCGGTGGGTGGTGGCGTGCAGGTCGAGGGCGGCGAGGTAGGCGGGTTCGGCGAGTTCGTCGGGGCCGAGCAGGGCCTGGCAGCGCAGGCGTAGGGCTTCGGCCCAGGGGCGGTCCGCGGCGCGGGTCCAGCGGGCGAAGCGTTCGTAGGGTTCGGCGGCGCGGTCCGGGGCGCCGAGGCGGACGGCGGCTTCGACCAGGTCGGGGACGGCGCGGGTGGCGCTGACGTGGTGCCGGTGGGGGCCGGTGGTGAGGGCGTGCAAGCGGTCGGCAGCGCCGGCGGCGCGGCCCTGGCCGAGGTCGAGCAGGGCGAGTGCCCAGTGGGCCCAGGGGCGGCCGGCGGCGGGGGCGGCGGTCTGCGGGCCGGTGGTGGCGAGGGCGGTGGTGGCCAGTTCGGTGCAGCGTTCGGTGCGGCCGTCGAGGGCGGCCAGGTAGGCGAGCAGGGCGCTGAGTTGGCTGACCCACTGGTGCTGGCCGGTGTCCTGGGCGAGGGCGAGGGCTTCGGTGGCGGTGAGTTCGGCGTCGGCGTGGCGGCCGTGGAAGAGTTCGGCCTCGGCGAGGAAGAACTGCAGGGTGGGCATCACCCCGAGGGTTCCCTTGGCGCGGGCTTCGGCGACGAGTTCGCCGCCGAGCTCGACGGTCTCCTCGTCGCGGCCGAGGACGAGGGTGGCGCCGCAGAGTTGGACCAGGTCGGCGGGGCTCTCTGCGCCGGCCCGGCGGGCGGCTTCGACGGCCTCCCGGGCGGGCGGCGGCGCGGCGGTGCCCCGGCCGAGGGCGGGGAGGACGGCGGCGGGCAGGTAGCGGGCGAGCGGGGCGAGGGGGTCGCCGGCGGGCAGGGGGAGGGCGGCGAGCCGGTCGAGGACCTCGGCGACCGGCTCCTCCCCGGCGTACCAGGCGGCGTGGAAGGCCTGGACCAGCATCCGGGCGGCGTGGGCGGGTTCGACGGCTTCGGCGGCCGCGGCGGTGCCGCCGGCGGCGAGCGCGAGGGCGGCGTCGGTCAGCAGCCGGTAGGCGGTCGGGTAGGAGCCGCGCCAGAAGTGCGCGGTGGCCCGGACGTGGTCCAGCAGGGCGTGGGCGAGGACGCTGTCGGTACGGCCGGCGGCCTCGTCGGCGAGTGCTTCGGCGCGCTCCAACTCGCCTTCCTCGGTGGCGGCTTCGGCGGCCAGCACGAGTC
>NZ_MECK01000098.1 GCF_014596465.1 Streptomyces sp. CBMA123
GGCCGGCCACCGCGGCGGCGGGCGGGGCGCTGGGCGCGGCGGCGGTGAGCCAGGGCAGCGAGAGGTGGCCGAGGGCGGCGACCGGGGGCAGCTGGAGCAGCCCGGCGGCGGCGAGCAGTCCGAGCGAGCAGAGGGTGCCGCCGGCCAGGACGGTGGCGGTGCCGGCCAGCAGCCAGGCGGCGGCCCGGGGCGTCAGCGCCTCGGCGAGGCGGCGGGCCAGCGGGACGGTCAGGAAGGGCAGCAGCAGGGGCGCCCAGACGGCGAGCATCACGGTGCCGCCGCCGTTCCCGGACCGCTGGGGCCGCCGTCGCCTCCGTCGCCGAGCAGTGCGCGCAGCAGTTGCTCGTCCTCGGCGGAGAGGTCGGAGACGAAGCGGGCGAGCACGGTGGAGCGGTCGGCCTCGCGGCCCAGCTCGGTGTGCATCCGCCGGGCGGCGAGGCCCGCGGTGTCCTGGACGGTCGGGGTGTAGGCGTAGGCCCGGCCGGCCCGGGTGCGTTCGACCGTCCCCTTGTCGTGCAGTCGGGCCAGGATCGTCGCGATGGTGGTGCGGGCGAGGTCCCGGCCGAGCGCCGTCTGGACGTCCTGCGGCGTCATCGGCTGCCGGGCCGACCAGAGGGCGGCCAGCACCTCGGCCTCCAGCTCCCCGGCGGGCCGGCGGGCGGACGGTACGTCGGACATGGCGGCGCTTCCTCCAGGTATCGTCTACAGTCATGTAGACCGTCTACGTCACTGTAGACGGTCGGGGCGGGTTCCGGGTGAACCGCCCTCCAACGTACGGGAGGTCCGCAAGCCTTGCTCCAGTTCCTTGCCGATCCTGCGTCCCAGCTCGCGGTGAACCCGCTGGACGCGTCCTCGCTGCTCGCCGCCTTCGGCGCGCTCGGCATCGCCGCGGTGCTGTTCGCCGAGACCGGCCTGCTGGTGGGCTTCTTCCTGCCCGGCGACTCGCTGCTGTTCACCGCGGGCCTGCTCTGCGTGCCCGGCGCCACCAAGGGCCCGCAGCTGCACCTGTGGCAGGTGCTGCCCGCCGCCCTGGTCGGCGCGCTGGTCGGGGCCCAGGTCGGCTATCTGATCGGCCGCCGCGGCGGGCGGGCGCTGCTCGCCCGCACCGAGCGCAAGAGCCTGCTGGAGGGCGTGGCGCGGGCCGAGGAACTGCTGGCCAAGTACGGACACGGCAAGGCGATCGTGCTGGCCCGGTTCATCCCGGTGGTCCGTACGGTGCTGAATCCGCTCTGCGGCGTACTCGAAGTGCCGGTCCGCTCGTTCACCCTCTGGCAGGTGGCGGGCGGCGTGGTCTGGACGGTCGGCGTGGTGCTGGCCGGGTACGGGCTCGGATCCTCGATCCCCGGGATCGACCAGTATCTGCTGCCGATCATCGGTCTGGTAGTAGTTGTCTCCGTGCTCCCCATTGTTCTTGAACTGTTCCGCGCCCGTAAGGCGCGCCGTCACGGAGGTGACGTGTGATGTCCTCTCGGGCCCTCGCCGTGTACGACGGCAGCGGGATCGATGGCAGCCTGTACACCCGCGTCAACGGGTGGGCGCAGTCGGCCCCGCACTGGCTGGACGACGTGATCAAGGTCTGGTCCGCGATCGGCCTCGGGCTGTTCGCGCTGTTCATGCTCTACGCCTGGTGGCGGGCGCGCGGCGCCGACTCCGCGGTGATGGCCAAGGTGCTCGCCTCCCCGGTGATCGTGGTCGTCGCGTACGGCATCAACTCGGTGCTCAAGGGCATGGTCGAAGAGCTCCGGCCCTGCGCGCAGATCCACGGCAGCGTCCCGCTGGAGACCTGCCCGGCCGCCGGGGACTGGTCCTTCCCGAGCAACCACTCGGTGATCGCCTTCGCCGCCGCGATCTCGCTCTGGTTCGTCAGCCGCCGGCTCGGCGCCGTCGCCACCGTCTTCGCCGTACTGATGGCCGCCTCCCGGGTCTGGGTCGGCGTGCACTACCCGCACGACGTCGCGGTCGGTGCCCTCGTCGGCATCCTGGTCGCGCTGGTGCTGGCGCCGCTCGCCGGCCGCTGCGGGCCGCTGGTCGACAAGCTGCGCTCCGGCGCGCTGCGCCCGCTGCTCGGCCCCGGCACGCCGCCGGTGGTGACCCGCGGGTACGCCTCGCACCGGGCCCAGTAGTACCGATTTCGTGAGGCGCCCGCCCCTTGTCCGGTTTCGGACGACGGGTGGAGCATGTGAGCCGGGCGTGCGGCCCCCGACCGGGGGCGGCCGCCCGGCTCAGTCGTGCCCGGGGCGCGAAGGCACCGGGCGCCAGCGGAGGGAGTGCCGAATGCCGTACCGACTCGACATCACGCAGGGGGACTGGCCGGGCGACCTGCTGCACAAGGGCGTCGAAGGCCTGCTCGCCGAAGCCATGGTGCTCACCCTCGCCACCGCCGGCCACGAACACGGGCCGCACGCCAACCTGGCCTTCTTCGCCTACGACGAGGACCTCGTCCTGTACTTCGTCAGCGAACGCTCCACCCGGCACAGCCACCACCTCGCCGAGGAGGCCCGGGCCGCCGCCACCGTCTTCCTGCCACCGCCGGCCTTCGGCGAGCAACTGCGCGGACTCCAGCTGACCGGCAGCGCCGGCGAGGCCTGGGGGCGGCAGGCGGAGGCCGCCCTCACGGCCTACCAGGGGCGCTACCCGGCCTTCGCCCAGGACGAGGACACCCGGCGGCAGTACCTCACCGGTGGCGGGGCGGCGGCGCTGTACCGGTTCCAGGTCGAGGACCTGACGGCGGTCGACGAGCCCAACTTCGGGCGGCGCAACTACCTGCGGGCGCGGGTGGTGCGGGGGTAGTCGACCCGCCTCCCGCTGAGGGCCGGCGCCGGAACGGGACCCGGCGCAGGCGGCCGTTGCGGACCACCGCCACGCCGAGGCCCGCGACGGCCGCCATCAGGAGGGCGTCCAGGGCCCCGGCGATCGCAAGGTCCTTCGAGAAGTCGACGTCGTCCGGGGCCGACGCGGCCGCGACACCTCCGGGTCGTAGCGGATCAGCACCCGGTCGCCGACCGCGTGCGCGTGGGGGCTCCCGTACACCGTGCCGTTGGGGATCGGCAGGCCCAGCTCGCCGACCAGGTCGTACGTCGAGTTCGGGCGCTTGTCGTCCGGGTGGTCGTGCACCTGCGAGACCCAGGCGGTGACGGTGACCCCGCGCGCGTTCAGGACCACCGCGTCCCGGGCCGAGAGCACGGCCCCGAACGCCATGAGCCACAGGCCCACGCCGACCGCCGCCAGCCAGCAGCACCGCTGTGCGTCAGAATGTCGGCGCGTCGAGCTTCAGCCAGTCCGCCAGTTTGCCTCGGCTCATGCTCACGGCGGGATCGATGTCGATCATTCCGGTGCCGTCGAGAGTGAAGCCACCGCCGTTCTCGAAGAGGGAGACAATGGGCTCAAAAGGGTCCGGCAGCTGGAGCGTGACGTGACCGGATTCCTGGAGGGCGGCGAAGTGCAGGGCCCCCACGCAGCTCTGCTGCACGGCCGTGCTCTGCAGGGCGCAGCTCTCCGAGACTTGTTCGACCAGGTCGGGGTCGGCACGAACGGACGGGTCGATCAGGACTGCCACGTCGAAGAAGGGCCACCTGTCCGAACCCAGCTGGTGGGCCCACAGCGCCGAACGCCGGAGGAACTCCTTCATGAGTGAGATGCGTAGCCGGGGGTCCGTCTCCGCAGGGTCCCAGTCGACCTTCGTCAGCCGGTCGGCCAGGGCGTGCGTACTGTTCACGGTTCATTCCTCTGCGCGAGAATCAGGGCTGCAATTCGTCAAGGACGACGAGGGTGCCGCCGACGATCGCGGCCTCCTCCTCCAGCTTCTTGATCGCCTTGTCGACTTCGTGGGCGAAGTCGCGCAGCGCCTTGGCGAGGCTGCGGCAGGCGTCGGCGGTCTCGGGTAGCCAGCCCTTGCCCTTGCCCGCGCTGTCCTTGCCCCCGTAGTACCGGCCCCAGAACGTGCCGAAGGCGTCGATGGCGGGGCCGTGGTTGCCGGCGGCGACGGCGGCGGCGGCCTGGTTGGTGGGCACGGTGACGTGGTCGATCGCGGTGGCCATCGCGTCCCAGGCGTCCGCGGCCTTGCGGAGCTTGTCGGGGTCGGCGTCGGGCCACCACATGCCGGTGACCTTCTGGACGGCCTTCGCGACCGCGGACTCACCCACGGGCCGCCCCTGCGTCAGGGCTGCGGCGGGTCATGGCAGCAGGTTCCGCTTGGCGTGGTCGTCGGCGCCGGTGTGGTTGTCGGCGTGGGCTTGCAGGCCTGTGGCGATGCTGCCGAGTCCGGTGACCAGGACGTCGAGAGCGGAGAGCACGTGGTCGTGCGGGCCGTTGTAGGCAGCCGCGAACTCGTTGCCCTGCTTGTCGCCGCCCCACGGGCTGCCGGCCTCGGTGAGGCTCTTCCTGAGCTTGTCGAGCGCCTCCTTGAGCGCCTTGCTCTGGTTCTCGAAGGTCGGCGCGGCGTCCTTCAGGTCCCCCGGCCGGAGCTTGAACTCCGGGCCGCCGGCTTTCGCCGCGTCATCTCCCATGGCGTCATCCCCCCGTTCCGTCGGTGCGTCAAAAGGCCGAGGTGGGAGACGTGCGACGGAAGCGGCGGGGTTGCGGGCGGCGTGGGTGACGGGTGTCACGCTTCACGGCGGGGGTGCCGGGACCGGCCGGGCGGGACTCCGGCCGGTGCGCTGGTGTCGCCGTGGTGGGTCAGCGGCGCCAGAAGCCGCGCTTCTTGGGGGCGGTGAGCTCGATGACGGCGGCGATGAAGAGGTCGGCGGTGGGGGCGGGGCCCTGGCCGTGGTTGAGGTGGTTCTGGGTGGTCCATTCGCCGAGGACGGTGCCGGGGGTGCCGTCGAAGGGGTTGATCGCGTGTTCCAGGGTGAGGTAGCGGACGGCGTCGGCACCCTTGGGCAGGACGGAGGCGCAGAAGTACGCCTCGGTGGTGCCGACCGGGGTGGGCAGGGTGACCAGGAGCAGGCGGTGGCCGTCGACTTCGACGTGGCGGCAGTCGAGGCCGTGGCTGGGCAGCCGGTCCTCGGGTGGGAGGGTTTCGCCGAGGCTGTCCCAGAGCTTGGTGAAGGCGGGCACCAGGCTGCCGCCGTTGGGGGCCGGACTGGTCATCTGCGGGCCGAACTGCAGGAGGTGGCGCGAGAGTTCGCGGTGCACGAAGCGGTAGTGGTGCGGCCTGGGGTTCGTCATGGGGAACACCGTAGCGAACGGGCCGGAGCGGTGGCGCCGGTGTGTCCGACGTTCCGCTCCGGCCCGGGGCAAGAGAACTGACTGGTCGTCAGTGGCCGCCTTTGAGGTTGAGCACGATCACCCCGACGATCACCAGGGCGAGTCCGAGCCACTGCAGTCGCCCGAGCGACTCGCCGAAGGCGACCACGCCTATCCCGGCGACGGCCGCCGTGCCGGCTCCGGACCAGACCGCGTAAGCGACCGAGACCGGGATGTGCTTGAGTGCGCGGCCGAGCAGGTAGAAGGACAGCGCGTAGCCGATCCCGACTCCGAGGCTGGGCCAGAGGCGGGTGAATCCCTCGGTGAGTTTGAGGCAGCTGGTGGCGCAGACCTCGCTCAGGATGGCGAGGGTGAGCAGAACGTAGGGCATGTCGCTGTCAAACGGCCGGGGCGGTGCAGAGCTTCCCGAGCAGCGCGGGGTCGACCTGCTCCAGGCTGTCCAGCAGGGTGATCCGGTCGCCCTCGGGCATCGGGACGGCGGCGGACGGCACGGCGAGCACCGCGCAGCCGGCCGCGGCGGCGGAGGTGACCCCGGTCGGGGTGTCCTCGACGGCCACGCAGGCGGCCGGATCGAGGCCGAGCCGCTCGGCGGCGGCCAGGTAAGGGTCCGGCGCGGGCTTGGTGCGGGGGGTGTCCTCGGCGGCCAGGGTGACGGCGAACCAGTCGCGGCCGATGGACGACAGGACGAGGTCCACCACCAGGCGCGGGGAGGCGGAGACCAGCGCGGTGGGCACCCGGGCCTCGCGCAGCGCGGCCAGCAGGGCGAGCGCGCCGGGGCGGGGCACCGTCTCGGCGGCGACCTTGGCGGCGAAGGACTCGCCCAGCCGGGCGGCGAGTTCGGCCTCGGGGCGGCTGGTGCCGCTGACCTGGTGCAGGTGGGCGGCGGTGTGCTCGACGGCCTGGCCGAGCACCTCGGGGGCGTCCTGGTCGGTGAGCGGGTGGTCCAGCTCTTCGGCGAGTTCGGCGGCGGCCTTCCACCAGAGCTGCTCGGTGTCGACCAGGGTGCCGTCCATGTCGAACAGGACGGCGGCGGGGAGCGCGGACTCGGGGAGTACGGATTCGGACCGGACGGGTTCTGACCGGACGGATTCGGACGGGACGGATTCAGGCATGGCGGTACCTTCGGTGGTTCTTCGGCGGGTGCAGAGGCGGTACGAGAATCCCAGACGGGCTTCTCAGGCGGCGCGGCGGTCCACCAGTACCGGGCGCTCCGGCAGCGTGAGCTCGGCGCGCGAGCCGGCCGGGAGGGCGGCGGCGGCCTCGGTGGGCAGGTCGGCCTTGACCTCGGTGCCGTCGTCCAGGCGGACGGTGAGCCGGGTGACGGCGCCCAGGAAGGACGCGGTGATGACCAGCGCCGGGCCGTTCTCGGCCGGGGTGAGGATGACGTTCTCCGGGCGGACCAGCACCTGCAGTTCGCCGTCGGCCGGGGCCTCGCCGTCCACCGCGTGCCGGCGGCCGAGCACCTCGACGCCGTCCGAGGTGCGGGTGCAGGGGATGCGGCTCATGGTGCCGACGAACTCGGCGACGAAGGCGGTGGCCGGCCGGCCGTACAGCTCGGACGGGGTGGCGCACTGCTCCAGCTTCCCGGCCCGCAGCACGGCGACCCGGTCGGCCATGGACAGCGCCTCCTCCTGGTCGTGGGTGACGAACAGGGTGGTGATGCCCAGTTCCTGCTGGAGGCGGCGGATCTCCTCGCGCAGCTGGAGGCGGACCTTGGCGTCCAGCGCGGACAGCGGCTCGTCGAGCAGCAGGACGCGCGGCTGGAGGGCGAGCGCGCGGGCGAGCGCGATGCGCTGCTGCTGGCCGCCGGACATCTGGTGCGGGTAGTGCTCGGCGCGGTGCGGCAGGCCGACCAGCTCCAGCAGTTCCTGGGCGCGCCTGCGGCGCTCGGCCTTGCCGGTGCCGCGCATCCGCAGCCCGAACGCGACGTTGTCCAGCGCCGTCAGGTGCGGGAAGAGGCTGTACGACTGGAACACCATGCCCGCGTCGCGCTTGTGGGCGGGGATCGAGGTGATGTCCTGGCCGTCGACCAGCACCTCGCCGGAGTCGTGCTGCTCGAAGCCGGCCAGGATGCGCAGCGCGGTGGTCTTGCCGCAGCCGGACGGGCCGAGCAGGGCGAGTAGTTCACCGGGGTGGACGGTCAGGTCCAGGCCGTCGAGGGCGGTGGTGGCGCCGAACGCGCGGCGCAGCGAGCGGAACTCGACGGTGGCGCTGCCGGGGGCGAGCGAGACGCCGTTCGCGAGGGCGGTGGCCGTGGTCATGGCTGGTAACTCCTGGAGAACAAAGGGGGGTTGGATCAGGACCGGGCGGCCTTGCGGCCACGGCCGACGGCGGACATCAGCAGCAGGACGAGCCAGACGATCAGCAGGCTGAGCATCGACACGGCGACGGACATCTGGCCGTCGCTCTTGCCGTTGGAGTTGATCCACACCGAGAAGGGGGTGAAGCCGAGGATGGAGGCGGTGGTGAACTCGCCGAGCACCAGGGCGACGGTGAGGACGGCGGCGTTCAGCAGCGAACTGCGCAGGTTCGGCAGGACGACGGTGAACACCGCGCGCAGCCAGCCGGCCCCGCAGTTGCGGGCGGCCTCGACCAGGGTGACCACGTCCACGCCGCGCAGTCCGCCGTCGATGGCCCGGTAGGCGAACGGCAGCGCCATCAGCACGTACGCGATGATCAGGACGATCGGGAAGTTCGGGTCCTGGATGGCCACGATGGTCTGGAAGAGCGGGGTGTCCTGGAGGTAGTCCGGGCCCCAGCGCAGCACGCCGATGATGCCGGTGGTGAGGGCGACGACCGGGACGACCAGCGGCATCGAGCACATGACCTCGATCACCGGGCGCAGCTTCGGCGCCCCGAGCCGGGCGGCGAGCACCGCCGGGACGAGCAGGAGCAGCAGCACCACCACGGTGACGGCGGCCAGTTCGAGGCTGAGCACCAGGCTGTCGGTGAAGCCGGGGGCGTTCAGCAACTGGGTGTAGGCCCGGAAGGTGGTGCCGCCCTTGTTGTCGTCGATGCTGAACCACAGCGAGGCGGCCATCGGCACCGCGAAGTAGATCCCGCAGATCAGCAGGACCAGGCCGCGGCCGAAACGGATGCGATCGATCAGGCGAGCCACTTGGCACTCCGGCGCTGAAGGGGCAGGTACACGGCCATCACCAGGCAGGCGACCACGATCATGTCGAGGCCGAGGGCGAGGGCGAGGTTGCCCTGGCCGACGAGCACGTTGCCGGACAGCGCGTCGCCGATCTGCATCGAGATCAGCGGCACCGAACTGCCCACCATGGCCTCGGCGGTGGCGTACGCGGCGAAGGAGGCGCCGAACAGCAGCACGAAGCCGCCGAGCAGCGAGGGCAGCAGGACGGGCAGCGCCACGTGCAGCCAGTACTGGAGTCCGGTGGCGCCGTTGTTGTACGCGGCCTCGCGCCACTGGGACTTGAGGCCCTCCAGGGCCGGCGTGATGGTGATGACCATCAGCGGGACGAGGAAGTACAGGTAGACCACGGACAGGCCGGTGAAGGTGTAGAGGTTCCAGCCGTGCTTGGTCAGGCCGAACTGGGTGGTGACCTCGCCGGCGTTGCCGAGGGTGGCGACGAACATGAAGGCCAGCGGCACGCCGCCGAAGTTGGCGAGCACGCCGGAGGCGGACATCACGGCCTCGCGGAAGGCGCGGAACCGGGAGGTCGCCACGGCCTGGGCCAGCGGCAGGCCGACCACGGTGGCGATCAGCGCGGTGAGCAGGGAGAGCTTCACGCTGCCCCACAGGGCCGTCCAGTAGGCGCCCTGGAGCGAGCCGGTGAGGTTGTCGGTGGTGAAGGTGCCGCCGCCGTCGGGGGCGTCCGTGGAGGTCGTGAACGCGCCGATGGCGATGGCGACGGCCGGCAGGCCGAAGCCGATCACGAAGAAGAGGATCAGGGGGAGGGCGGCGAGCCAGGCGCGGCTGCCGCCGACCCGGCGCTTGGCCGGGTTCTCGGCCGGGTTCGCGGCCGGGCGGGGGGCCTGGGCGGCCGTCGCGGTGGCGACGTCGGCCGGGCCGGTGGTGGGGGAGGCGGTGACGGGGCCGGGGGCGCCCCCGCCGCGCTGGGCGGCGGAGGCGTTGGCCGGCACCGGGGTGGGAGCCGTGGTCATCTCAGGTCAGCCCGCGATCGCCTTGGCCCAGTTCTCGGTCACGGTCTTCTTGGCCGTGTCCGTCTGGTCCTGGGTCGGGAAGGTGGTGAAGGGCTTCTCGACGGTCGGCAGCTTGGCGGCGGCCGTCGCGTCCAGGGTGCCGGCGGTCTTCATGGCGTCGAACAGGGCGGGGGTGGCGTAGCCGCCGAGGAAGCCGTTCTGGCCCTGGGTGCTGTAGAGGTACTCCTCCCACAGGCGCGCGGCGGCCGGGTGCGGGGCGTCCTTGTTGATCGCCTGGTTGTAGTACTGGGCGTAGGAGCCGTCCGAGGGGATGGCCACCTGCCAGTCGATGCCCTTGTCCTTGAACTTGTCGCTGTAGCCGGCGTTCAGGTACGACCAGTCGATGCTGATCGGGGTCTCGCCCTTCTCGATGGTCGCCGGGGTGACCTCGACCGGGTTGAAGTTGCCGGCCTGCTTGACCTTGCCGAAGAAGTCGATGCCGGGCTGGATGTTGTCCAGCGAGCCGCCGTTGGCGAGCGCGGCCGCGTAGACGGCGCCGAAGGCGGCACCGGCCTTGGTCGGGTTGCCGTTCAGGGCGACCATGCCCTTGTAGTCGGGCTTCAGCAGGTCGGCGAAGGTCTTCGGGCAGACGGACACCTTCTTGGCGTCGCAGCCGATCGACATGTAGCCGCCGTAGTCGTTGTAGCTCAGACCGTTGGCGTCCTTCATGGTGGCCGGGATCTTGTCGAAGTCGGTCACCTTGTAGGGGGCCAGCAGGCCCTGCTTGCCGGCGCTGATGGCGAACGCGGAGCCGAGGTCGACGACGTCGGGGGCGCGGTCCTGGCCCTTGCGGGAGGTGACCGCGTTGATCTCGTCCTGGCTGGAGCCGTCCGGGTTCTCGTCCTCGATGTCGATGCCGTACTTCGCCTTGAAGTCGTCCATCAGCTTGCCGTAGTTCGCCCAGTCGCGCGGCAGGGTGATGACGTGCAGCTTGCCTTCCTTCTTGGCGGCGGCGACCAGGGCGTCCATGCCGCCGAAGTCGGCGACCGAGGTGGCGGTCTTGGCGCTCTTGCCGCCCGCGGCGTCGCTGCCGGACTTCGCGGAGGAGGAGCCGGCGGAACCGCAGGCGGTGAGCGACAGCGCGGCGGCGGTCAGGACGGCCGCGAAGGCGGCGGAGCGGGCACGGTGCACGGACACGGGTCAGTCTCCTGATCGGGTGTACTGCGAGGGGGTGCTGCACGGGAGGGGGTGTCTGATCTGATCGGGGGATCGATCGTGCGAGTGGCCGTGGCGCGGATTCGTCCGGCGTCCGTCGAGGTTCCTTGCTGCATTCGTCCGGTATCCGTTCGGAACCGTCCGAGTTGACTAGCCAACTTCGCTGACGGAGGTAAGTAACCCGGAGTTCGGTGACGGGAAGGTGAACGGCCGGCCCAGAACCGGGGTCGGCTGCGGGAACGGTGGAATCCGGCCATCGGAGCGTGATCCGTTCGGTGCGATGCTCGAATCGCGCAGCGGGATAGGGTCGGGCTGTCCGCGCCGGCACGGCTGCGCAGGACACCGCCCCAGGAGGGACATTGACTGACGTGGCAGTAGAGCCCGGGCGCCCCGTGGAGCGCGAGACCGGAGCTCTGTACCGCAGGGTGGCCGCCGATCTGCGCGAGGCCATCACCACCGGCGCGTTCGGCGAAGCGGGCCGGCTGCCCGCCGAAGGCACGCTGGCCGAGCAGTACGGGGTCTCCCGCGGCACCGTCCGCCAGGCACTCGCCGTACTGCGCTCGGACGGGCTGGTCACCTCCCGCCGCGGCACCCGGCGGGTGGTGCTCGGCGGCGCCCGGGTGCAGAGCTTCTCCGAACTGCTCAGCTTCACGCACTGGGCGTACTCGATGGGCGAGGAGCCCGGCGGCATCCTGGACTCCCTGGTGCGCCGCCCGGCCGACGCCGCCGAGCGCGAGCAACTGCGCCTGGAGCCGGGCGCCGAGGTGTACGTCACCGTCCGGCTGCGCACCCTGTCCGGCACACCGGTGATGGTCGAGCGCACCATCTACCCGCCGCGGGTCGGCGAGATCGTCGCCGAGCTGCCGCCGGACGTCGTCTCGCACACCGAGGTGCTGCGCGAGCACGGCATCCTGTTCACCGACGCCGACCACACCATCGACATCGTCGCCGCCAACGCGGAGGACGCCCGGCTGCTCGGCTGCCGCCGGGGCGGCCCGCTGCTGCGCGAGCGGCGGCGGACCACCGACCCGACCGGCACCCCGGTGGAGTGGTCCCAGGACCGCTACCTGCCCGGCACGGTGGCCTTCAGTGTGCACAACTCGCTGGCCACGTCGGCGCTTTCGCGGCACGCCCGGGAGCTGGACTGAACTCCCGGGCGGGCCTGGCCTCTTGGCGGGTCCGCGCTTCAGTACCTCAGTACCTCAGTACCTCAGGGCATCAGTTGCATCAGGGCATCGGTGCTTCAGCGCATGAGTGAGGCGAGCAGCGGGCGGTAGTGGTCGAAGTCCGGGGTCTCCAGGCCGGGCTCCTTGGCCTGCTCGTCCCAGCGGCGGACGGACACCGCGTCGACGGCGCCCGGGAGCTCGGCGAAGGCGGCGGCTTCCGGGCCGCCCATCGGGCCGCCCTGGACGGTGAGGGTGTACTCGGAGGCCTCGGAGAGCTCGGCGCGGTAGCCGGGCTCGACGGCGCACAGGTAGCGCTTGGCGGCCACGTGCAGCCGGACCGGCTCGGTGACCTCCGGGCCGAACCAGCGGGCCAGCCGGTCGGCGCCGCTGTGGCTGTGGCGGTTGTCCTGCCCCCGCATCAGATCCCTTCCGTGCAGGGAACCCCGGCCGTGCTCGTCGAAGAAGTGCCCGACGTCGTGCAGCAGGGCGGCGGCGACCAGGTGGTCCGGCGCGCCGGCCGCCTCGGCGGCGGCCGCGGCCTGCAGCATGTGCTCGGCCATGGTGACCGCCTCGCCCAGGTACTCCCCGGCGCCCTCGCCCGCGAACAGCTCGGCCAGCTCGTCCAGGGCGGCGGTGCGGCGGTGCAGTACGGCGAGGGTGCCGGCGAGGGAGTCGACGTCCGCGTAGCAGCCCTGGAGGTGGCGGTGGCCGTCCTGCTGGAACGCCGTACGGGCGTGCAGCAGCCGGGTGTTGTCGAAGATCAGGCAGTCGCCGGGGGCCAGCCGGAAGGTGAGCTGGAGCTCGGGGCGCAGGGTGATCGCGGCGAGGCGGCGGTAGGCGGTGTAGAAGGCCTGGAGGGCTTCCGACGTCCTGCGCAGGGTGCCGATCGAGCGGTTGTTGAAGCGGACCTCGCGGATCCGGCCGAGCGGGTCGACCTCGATCAGCGGGCGGTCGGCGCGCAGTTCGGTGCGGCGGTCGCGGAAGACGAAGGGGACGGGCGTGCGGGTGAGGACGGCGAAGTCCTCGGGGGCCTCGTCCCGGAGGATCGCCGCCGCCCTGAAGCCGTCGACGAGGCCGGAGTCGCCGCCGGTGGCCGAGTTCTCCAGGCAGTGCAGCAGCTGGAGGGTGGGCACCGGGTCCCGGTACGGGTTGTCGGTGTGCGGGGCGATGGCCTTGTTCGTGAACGCTAGGTTGTTCGGGTCCGGCTCGACCCGGACGTCGAACAGCTCGCCGTAGTTGGTGACCCGCACGTAGCCGAAGCTCTCGGCCACCCGCAGCACCTGGCGCTCCACCGTCGGCACCCCGCGCAGCACGGCGAAGCCGCTGCGGCGGACGGCGGCGAGGACGGCGGCCTGCTCGGCGGGGTCGGTGAGGTAGCTCTGCCAGTCGGCCTCGGGGATGCCGCGGGCGAAGTCGGCGGCCGTCCAGAGCCGCTTGTCCTGCTCGGTGCGGCCGTCTCCGTCGGGCATTTCTTCGAGCCACGCCAGCGGGTAGCGGGAGCGGTGCCCGTCGGACCAGAGCACCTCCAGGTTGCCGTCGATCTCCTTGCTCGCGGCGACGGTGAGGTCCGGCGGCAGGTCGTCGATCCGGAACAGCTTCTGGCCGTTGCGCGGGTCCCGGCAGTCGGCGCAGGGGCAGTTGTCGCGCAGCCAGTAGGGCGGCGGTTGCTCGGTCACGGGGGTTCCTCCTCGGCGGTGCTCCCTGGTGAAGTTGTATAGCCAACTTCGTTCCGTGCGGGAGCTTGCCCGCCCCCGGTGAGTTCCGCGTGCCGGGCAGGTGAACGCCGCGGGAACTGTCCCGGGAGGGGTGGCCGAAAAAGAGCGGAGGTGGGCCTCGGCGGCGGCACGGGTGGAGAGGCGGCTGATCCGCTCCGAGGCGCCGCGCACGCGGAGGTCCCTGTGCTGGTCCGGATCCCACCGGCCCCAGCTCTCCGGGAGGAGGAAGTGCGGGCTGCGGGGATTGACCAGGCGGATCTCGTACGGCTTGCAGGGGAGGGCGGTCGTCATCGGGCGACCTCCGGGGTGCGGGCGATGGGCGGGTGGTCGTTCGGAGGGGCAACGCTCACCCGATTGCTCCGGAAGCCTCGTACGGGCGGGACCAGGCCCGGTGTCCTTCCTCGGCGTCGTGCCGTCGGTGGCGACCGTTTGGGTGAGGGTGCAGGTCGGAGGGTGTTTCGGGGGAGGCGACGAACACGCGCTGCGGCACTGTCGGGGTGGATTTTCCCCTGACACGAGAGGTGGCCGCGCATGGCTCACAGTACGAACACGAGTCCGCCCACCGCGGGGCACAGCGGGCTGAAACGGGAGGTCGGCCTCGCCGGGCTGCTGTGGGCCTCGGTCGGGGCGATCATCGGCTCGGGCTGGCTGTTCGGGGCGCAGAAGGCGGCGGTGGCGGCGGGGCCGGCCGCTCTGCTGTCCTGGGGGATCGGGGCGGTGGCGATCATCCTGCTGGCGCTGATCCACGCCGAGCTGGGCGGGCTGTTCCCGGTCGCGGGTGGCACGGCGCGGTATCCGCACTACGCCTTCGGCGGGTTCGCGGGGATGTCGTTCGGCTGGTTCACCTGGCTGCAGGCGGCGACCATCGCGCCGATCGAGGTGCAGGCGATGATCAACTACGCCCGGCACTGGACCTGGGCGGACGGCCTCCTCAACCAGGACCTGACGCTGACCGGTTCGGGATTCGTGGTCGCGGCCGTGCTGCTCGGAGTGTTCGTCGCGATCAACTTCCTCGGCGTCCGGCTGCTGGCGCACACCAACAGCGCGGCCACGGTGTGGAAGGTCGCCATTCCGATCCTGACCATCTTCGCCCTCGGGATCCAGGACTTCCACGGTTCCAACTTCACCGTGCACGGCTTCGCACCGGACGGGTCCAAGGGTGTGCTGGCGGCGATCAGCACCAGCGGGGTGATCTTCGCGCTGCTCGGCTTCGAGCAGGCCATCCAGTGGGCGGGGGAGAGCCGTAACCCCCGCCGGGACATCCCCCGGGCCGTCCTCGGGTCGGTGGCGATCGGCACGGTCATCTACGTGATGCTCCAGGTGGTGTTCATCGGCGCCCTGCCGCCGGAGACCTTCGCGGGCGGCTGGGCCAAGCTCGACTACCCCGGGATCAGCGGTCCGTTCGCGGGCCTCGCGACGCTGATCGGCCTGGGCTGGCTGGCCACCGTCCTGTTCATCGACGCGGTGATCTCGCCCGCCGGCACCGGGCTGGTCTACATCACCTCCAGCTCCCGGGTCACCTACGGCCTCAGCCGCAACGGCTACGCGCCGCCGGCCCTCCAGTACACCGACCGCAACTCGGTGCCCTGGCTCGGACTGATCATCGCCTGGGTCGCCGGGGTGGTCTGTTTCCTGCCGTTCCCGAGCTGGCAGAAGCTGGTCGGCTTCATCACCTCGGCCGTCGTGCTGATGTACGCGGGCGCCCCGCTGGCCTTCGGGGTGCTGCGCCGGCGGCTGCCCGGGATGGAGCGTTCGTACCACCTGCCCGGCGGCTCGGTCATCTCGCCGGTCGCCTTCGCGGTGGCGAGCCTGGTCATCTACTGGTCCGGCTGGGACACCCTGTGGCGGCTGGGCCTGGCGATCCTGATCGGGTACCTGCTGCTCGGCGGGTACTCCGCGTACGCCGCCTCCAAGGGGGTGCCGAACGCGCCGCGGATGGACTTCCGGGCGGGGCAGTGGCTGCCGGTCTACCTGGTCGGGATGGGCGTCGTCTCCTGGCAGGGCACCTTCGGGGTGGGCGCCCAGGGGAACCTGCCGCTGTGGTGGGACATCGCGGTGGTGGTGGTGTTCTCGCTCTTCATCTACTACTGGGCGATGGCGGTCGCGCTGCCGGCGGAGGAGATCGAGCGCAACATCCGCGGCGTCGAGGTGGTGGACGCGGGCGGGCACTGAACAGCGGCTCCGCACCCGGCACTCCGCCCCGTCGAGCACCGGCTCGACGGGGCGGAGCCATCTGGTCAGCGCTGCTGGTCGGAGGGCGCGTTGGCCGGCGGGTTGGTGCCGTTCCCGGTGCCGGTCGCGGTGCCGGTCGCGGTGCTGTTCGGGTTGGGCTTGGGGGCCGGGTCGGGGATGTCGGCCATCGGCAGGGACTGCTTGGGCGTGCCGCGCAGGGCCTGGTTCATGGCGTCCCGCCAGATCGGGCCGGGGCCGGTGGCGCCGAACACCTCGTCGAAGTGGGTCCCGTTGATGCGGATGTCGCGCATCTCGACGCCGCCCGCCGGGCCGCCCAGCCAGACGGAGGTGGCGAGTTGCGGGGTGTAGCCGCTGAACCAGGCGGCCTTCTTGTGGTCCGAGGTGCCGGTCTTGCCGGCGATCTGCCGGTTGCCCTCCAGGTTGAGATCGGAGCCGGTGCCGTCCACGGTCACGCCGTTCAGGATGGTGTTGATCGCCTGCGCCGTGTCGTCCGAGAACACCTTGTCGCAGTGGCCGGCCGGGACGGGCACGTCCTTGCCGGCCACGGTGGTGATCTTGTTGATGGCGACGAGGTCGCAGTGGTTGCCCTCGGCGGCGAAGGTCGCGTAGACGTTCGCCATGGTCAGCGGGCTCATCTCCTCGACGCCCAGGGCCATCGAGGGGACCTCCTCCAGGGGCTTGCCGCTGGCCTTGGACGTGATGCCGAACTTGTTGACCATCTGCTTGACCGCGCAGAGGCCGATCTCCTGCTCCATCTGCACGAAGTAGGTGTTGATGGAGTGCGCCATGGCCCCCTTGAGCTGGTAAGGGCCCTTCTCGTTCGGGGACTCGTTGGGCACCACCGTCTTGGGCCGGCCGTCGTTGCGCCAGGTCCCCTCGCAGGTCTTCATGGTCGGGTACTCCAGCTTGTTCGGCGCCGAGTACTCCTGGGTCGTCGGCAGGCCCGCCTCCAGGGCCGCCGCTGCCACGATCGGCTTGAACGTGGAGCCGGGCTGGAAGCCGGTGCCGCCGCCCATCGCCAGGTCGACGTTGAGGTTGACGACGGTCTGGTTCTTGGCCGTGTCCAGGCCGTAGGGGCGGGTCTGGGCCATCGCCAGGATCTTGCCGGTGCCGGGCTCGACCATGCTCGCGGCGGCGGAGACGGAGTCGGTGACCCTCACGTTGCTGTTCACCGCGTTCTGGGCGGCGGCCTGCTTGTCCGGGTCGAGGGTGGTGTAGATGTTCAGGCCGCCCTGGTCCCAGAAGCTCTTGCGGTCCTCGCTGCTCTTGCCGAAGGCCGGGTCCTGCTTGACGACGTGGCGGACGTAGTCGCAGAAGAAGCCCATGCCGGCCTTGGCGGTGATGCAGCCGTTCTGCGGGTCCTTGTACTTCAGACCCAGCGGGGCGGCCTTCGCCTCCTTCGCCTGGTCGGCGGTGATGTGCTTGTTCTCCAGCATCTTGTCGATGACGGTGTCCCGGCGCTTCTGGGCGGCCACCGGATGCAGCTTGGGGTCGTACTGGGTCGGGTTCTGGACCAGGCCGGCCAGCGTGGCGGCCTCGGCGACGGTCAGGTCCTTGTTGCTCTTGCTGAAGTAGCGCTGGGACGCGGCCTCCACGCCGTAGGCGCCGTTCCCGTAGTAGGTGATGTTGAGGTAGTTGGTGAGGATCTGGTCCTTGGGCAGGTCCTCCTCCAGCTTGATCGCGATCTTGAGTTCCTGGATCTTGCGGCCCAGGGTCTTGCGCTGCGCCTCCTTGACCGCGTCCTTGTCGTCGCCGGCCTTCTCCACGTTCACGTTCTTCACGTACTGCTGGGTCAGGGTGGAGGCGCCCTGGGCGGCGGTGCCGGTCTCCGCGTTCTTGCCGAGCGCGCGCACGATGCCCTTGAGGTCGACGGCGCCGTGCTCGTAGAACCGGGCGTCCTCGATGTCCACCTGGGCCTGGCGCATGAACGGCGACATCTGGTCCGCCGTGATGACGGTGCGGTCGCGCTCGTAGACCTTCGCGATCAGGCCGCCCTTGGCGTCGAAGATCTGGGTGGCCTGGGTGAGCGGCGGGGTCTTGAAGTCGCCGGGAATGTCCTCGAAGCTCTCCGCCGTGGCCTTGGCGGTCAGCCCGACGCCGCCGGCGACCGGCAGGACGAGGCCCGCCAGCAGTACACCGGACAGGACGCTCACACCGAGGAAGGTCGCACCGAAGCGGGCCAGCCGGAGCGGCTTGCCACGGGCCGGGCGGGGGTCCGCATCGTCGGCGGACGTCCGTATGGGAGGGCGATGTGATTCCACATCACGTTTGATGTCGTGAGTGTGGAGAAAGGTTGCACGCGGAGTGCCCGAGGGTGCTCCGCAAGGGCGTTATGGGGCGTTGCTTCCGTTTTTCCGGAGCACCGGGGCGGCGCTTCGCCCCGCCGGCCGGTGGCTCGGCGGGGCGGGCGGGCCGTCGGACTACGCTCCGACGGTCGCCGCCCAGGCGGCCTCGGCGGCGGCCAGCGCGGGG
>NZ_MECK01000099.1 GCF_014596465.1 Streptomyces sp. CBMA123
GTGTGCGTGCTGGTCGACCCGGCCGGCGGCGGGCTGCGCTGGGCGCGGGCCGGCCACCTGCCGCCGATCCTGGTCGGACCGCGCGGCGCCGAGGTGCTGCCGCTGCCGCACGGCGTGCTGCTCGGCGCCCTGGACGACGCCCGCTACGAGGAGTACACCGCCCACATGTCCGCCGGCGACGTCCTGCTGCTCTACACCGACGGCCTGGTCGAGCGGCGGGACCGCCCGGTGGAGGAGTCCGTCGACCAGCTGATCCGGACCGCCGGGGCACCCGGCCCGGATCTGGAGCGCTACCTCGACCGGCTGCTGGAGCTCAGCCCCGCCGACACCGACGACGACACCTGTCTGATCGCCGTTCGGGCCGAGTAGCCCGGCCGGGTGCGCTCCCGGAGGAGGTGGACGGCCCGCCGATCCGGTGATCGCCGCCCTGGGCCACCACGGTGCCGCCGCTGGGCCCGCTGACCGCCCGTGCCGCGCTCACGCGCCGCTCCGGACCCTCCGACCGCTCGGCCGGTGAGCGGTTGGCGACGGCGGGCGGGCGATCGGGCCTGGGCAGCCGTAGCGTCGTCGGTATGACGAGTGACGACATGACAGCGGTGGGGGTGCGTTCGGCGGAGGAGGTGTTCGCCGCGTTGGAGGAGGTGGGTGGGCGGCGCGAGCCGTGGACCGGATACGAGCACGGTTTGCTGGAGGCGTTCCGGTGGGCGGTGGGGGCCCAGGTCGGGGCTCCCGTGACCGGCGCCGCGGCGGTGGATGCGGTCGGGCCGTGTCGGGCCGAGCTGCTGGCGGAGTGTCAGGCTGCGGCCTCCGGCATCCGTGCCTGGACCGAGCAGGGCCGAGACGGCGGGCGCTTTCTGGGTGCCTACTCGGCGCTGGCCTGGTTGTGCGGTCACCACGACGACCGGCCTTGAGGCCGGGCCGAGAGTGGCGGCACCTCCGGGGCGGACCAGCTGCCTTCGCCACCAGAACGTGGGCATGAACCACGCACTTGGGGGCACCCGAAGCCACAGACCGGTCCGTACGGGCCGGTCCCGAGCGAAAGGGCAGCGCATGAGCGACAACGTCGACATCTGGCAGTTCCGCACCGCGTCCGGCCACACCGCCGGCACCGACCTCATCGGGTTCCATGTCGAGGCCACCGACGGACCCATCGGCAAGGTCCACAAGTTGTCCGAGGAGGTCGGCTCCCAGTACCTGGTCGTCGACACGGGCCCGTGGATCTTCGGCAAGCACGTGCTGTTGCCCGCCGTAACGGTCACCCGCATCGAGCTCGGTGAACGCAAGCTCTACCTCGACCGGACGAAGGACGAGATCAAGAACAGTCCGGACTACGACGAGCGCACGCACGAGGCGGACACGGACTATCGCGACCGTTACGCGTTCTACTACGACCCCTACTACGGCGGCCACATCATCTGAACCGTCGGCTGGTGTGCGCGTACCCCCCAGTGCACTGGGGGGTACGCGCGCGCTGGTCATAAAACCGGGCCATGGTCGGCCTACCACCCGACAACCGCCGCGTCCGGCCCACCGGCCGCATGGCCCTCCACCACCTCGGCGAACTCACCCTGCGCGTCGGCAGCCGCGCCGAGCGGCCGACAGTGCGGATCACCCGCGGCGTCCGACTTCACCTCCTCGAACTCCTCGGCGTCGCAGCCACCCGAACCCGCTGGCCACAGACCTGAAACAGTGACCCGTACAGTTCCGCTCGGTTCCGGGCCCGGCTGCTCGACCGAGAACCGAGTGCTGGTTCCGCCGTGCCCCGTTCCGCCGTCCGGGGGCCGTGAGCAAGAATCAGGGGCCACGAACCACAGGGGGAACGCATGAGGCGACGGTGGGCCGCTGCCATGGTTGCCACGCTGCTGCTCGTCGGCGGCGCCGCCGCCTCGGGGCCCGCTTCCGAGCCCGAGGGCGCCCGCCTCTCGCCGCAGGCGCGCGCCTATCTCTCGGACGCCCTGGACCTCCTCCGGCGTGACTCCCTCAACACCGCGAGGGTGGACTGGAAGGACGTCCGCGCCAAGGCCTTCTCCCGTGCCGACGGCGCCCGCACCCCGCAGGACACGTACCCCGCGATCAACGGCGCCGTGGGTGCGCTCGACGACCGCCACAGCCGCTTCGTTCCCCCGGACCAGGTCGACCGGGTTCTCGGCGACCCCGAGGTCGTCGACTCCCCGACCTCGCGCCAACTCCCCGGCCGTATCGGCTATCTCACCCTGCGCGGGGTGAACGGCTCGGACCGTACCTACGCCGAGTACGTCGCCCGGGGCCGCGCCGCCGTCGCCGGAACGGACCGGGCGGGCGCCTGCGGCTGGGTGGTGGACCTGCGCGGCGAGACCGGCGGCGGAATGTGGGCGCCGCTCGCAGTAGCGGCGCCGATCCTCGGTGACGGCCCGCTCGGCGGCTTCGTCTCCGCAGACGGCAAACGGTCCGCTTGGTCGATCCGCGGCGGCGTGCCGTACCTGGACGACACCCCGCTGGCCGACGCCGACGGCGCCCACCCACTCGCCGCCGCCACCCCGCCGGTCGCGGTGCTCACCGGCCGCTGGACGGCCAGCGCGGGCGAGGCCGTCGCCATCGCCTTCATCGGTCGGCCGGCCACCCGCAGTTTCGGCGACCGAACCTACGGGGTGCCCACCGGCAACGAGCCGCACCGCCTTTCCGACGGTGCCGTCATCGTCCTCACCGGCGCTGCCGAGGCGGACCGTACCGGCCGGATCCTTCAGGGCCCGCTCGTACCGGACGAGACCGTCGATGCCCCCACCACCAAGAACGCCGACCCGGCCCTTGACGCCGCCGTCAACTGGCTTGCCGGCCAAGGTCCCTGCAAGGGCTATTGAACCGACATGGCAGGGGTCCAAGCCCGGTCCAAGCAGGTGTAGGTCCCGGCGGGCACGGTGCGGCCCTTGCCGGTCAGGGAGGCGTTGACGGTGCCGGCCGCGTGCGCCGGGGCGGCTGAAGGGGGGCCGCCGCCCGGACGGGCGCGGGCCGGTCCGCCGACGGTGGCCGCCGGCAGGGGTGGCGTCCTACCCGGCGGTGAGCCTGCGGTGGGTGCTCCGGACGATCTCGTGCCAGAACGGCGCGGCCGACAGGTAGCCGCCGAGCGCGGCGAGCACGCCGAACGAGACGTCGACGCTCACCCGGCCCTGCTTGGTCCAGTAGACGTCCTGCAGGTCCAGCAGCAGCGCGAACTCGTCGGTGATCAGGGCCGCGCCCGCGCCGTACACGGCGGCCACCGCCGGGTGGCCGACCGCAGGCTCGTCGCCGCGGACGGCCACCAGGCCGACCCCGGCCAGCGCCGCGATGCCGAGGTTGTAGTGGTGCAGGTGCTTCCCGCCGGCCGAGACGTTGCCCCAGGGCAGCCAGCCGCCCTTGATCCCGTGCGTGATGAGGCGCACCGCGCCGAAGGTGGTGCCGAACGCCGCCCACATCACCACGAGTGACCGCTTGGTCGGCGTCAGGTGCCGATCCGCCGCCCGCCGCCACTCCTCCGCCAGCCGCGCGAGTGCTGTTGTTGCCATGCCGTCGACCTCCGACCACTGTCCGGCCCCCACGCCCGACGCTAACCGGAGAGTCGCCCGTCCACCCGGCGGACTGCGGCGGCCGGGCCGTCCGGAGCCCGGCGGTCGGCCTCCGGCGGACTGCGGCGGCCGGCCGGTCGGGAGCGTCGATCCGGCGCGGCCGCCACCGCAGGGTGAGCGCGGCCACCCCTGCCCCCGGGACCGCTTCCGTCGTCACGCGCCCGTGGCGTCCCCGCCAACCGCCCGCCGGCGCCGGTGGGCGGGAACTCCTCGGGTTCCCGCCGTCACCCGAGGCAGGATCCGCTCGCGGTAGAAGTCGAAGAAGCCCTCCTGCTCCTGGCCGATCTGGCCGACGTACACCTCGTCGAAGCCGGCCTCGACGTAACCGCGGAGGCGGTCGACGTGCTGCCGGGGGTCGTCGCCGCAGGTCACCGACCGGGCCACCATCTGCTCCGTCACCAGCTCGGTGGCCTGCTCGAAGTGCTGTGGCGTGGGCAGGATCTGGGCGAGTTCGCCGGGCAGCAGCTCGCTGGGCCAGAGCCGGTGAACGGTCTTGACCGCCCGCTCATGGTTCTCCGACCAGCACACCTTCACCCCGCCGACCACAGGCCCGGTGCCGCCCGCCGCGCGATAGCGCCCGACCAACTCGGCGTCGGGGGTCATGGTGACCAGCCCGTCCGCGTACTCCGCCGCGGATTCGGCGGCTTTGGGGCCGAACGCCGAGACGTACACGGGCAGCCGACCGCCTTCCGGCGGGGTGTAGAGCCGGGCGTTCTCCACGGTGTAGTGGGGGCCGTAGTGCGACACCACGCCGCCGGTGAACAGCTCGCGCATCACCGCCACGGCCTCCTCCAGCATCTCGGCCCGTACGTCGAACGGTGGCCAGCGGTCGCCCAGGACGTGTTCGTTGAGCGCTTCGCCGGTGCCCACGCCCAGCCGCAGCCCGCCGGGCAGCTGCACGTCCGCGGTGGCCGCCGCCTGGGCGGTGACCGCGGGGTGGAGCCGGACGGTCGGGCAGGTGACCAGGGTGGTCACCGGCAGCCGGGTGGCCTGCGAGAGCGCGCCGATCACGCCCCAGACGAACGGGCCGCTGCCCTGGGCGTCGTTCCAGGGGTGGAAGTGGTCGGAGATCGCCAGCCGGGTGAAGCCGGCCCGCTCGGCCAGCCGGGCCTGCTCGACAAGCTGGGCGGGGGTGAACTCCTCGCTGGACAGGAAGTAGCCGAACTCGGTCATGGCAGCCTCGCTTGGTCGGTGGGCTCGTCGGACGTCGTTCGCCGAGGCGGCTAACCGGACCGGCCGCGCCGAAACCTCGGCCCGGTTTGCCCGGTCCGGCATCGGGTAGCCGGTTGGCTCGGAGGCGCTCCGTCGGAGCACCCCTGTCGTACGGAGGCGGCCACCATGGACGCGCGCGAGGCGATGAGTCCCGTCCCGGGTCCGCGCGGACCCCTGTCGGAGGCCGTGCTCGGCCTGGTGACGGCCGGCCCGCCGGGCGAAGGGCGGCTGTCGGCCCCGCCCGGCCCGTTCTCCGATCCCTGGGGCGAGGACCACCAGCTCGCGCTCCACCTCTGCTACGAACTCCACGACCGGGGCCTGCCGGGTGTCCACCCCGACTGGGAGTGGGATCCTGAACTCATCCTCCTGCGAACGGAGTTGGAGCGGCCCTTCCTCGACGCGGTACGGGCGGAGGCGGAGCCGGTCCGGCCGCTGTCCGAGGCGTTGGAACACCTGCTCGTGGAGCCGGCCGAGGGCCGTGGGCCCTCGTACTTCCTCCAGGCGGAGGGGGAGCGCCGCCATGTGCGGGAGTACCTGGTGCACCGCTCGGTCTACCACCTCAAGGAAGCGGACCCGCAGCTGTGGATGCTGCCGAGGATCCACGGCCCCGCGCAGGCCGTGCTGATGGCGATCGCCTACGACGAGTACGGCTCGGGGCGGCCGGAACGGGCGCACGCGCTGCTGTTCGCCCGGATGATGGCCGCGTTCGGGCTCGACCCGCGCTACGGCCACTACCTGGACCTGGTGCCCGCGCCCTCGCTGGCGGTGGTCAACCTGATGACCCTCTTCGGCCTGCGTCGGGCACTGCGCGGCGCGGCGGTCGGGCACTTCGCGAGCATCGAGATCACCTCCTCGCCCGGCGCGGCCCGGCTGGCGGCGGCGCTGGAACGTCTGGGCGGCGGGCCGGACGGGACGCTCTTCTACCGTGAGCACATCGAGGCCGACGCCGTACACGAACAGCTGGTGCGCCGCGGAGTGATCGAGGAACTCGTCTCCGGCGAGCGGGAGTCGGCGCAGGACATCGCCTTCGGCATCGCCGCTGCGGAGGTGCTGGACAACCGCTTCGCCGACCACCTGCTGGACTGCTGGCGGGACGGCCGCAGCTCCCTGCGCTCAGCTCTCCCCGACGGCCCGGCCTGAGGCCTCGCCCGGGCGGGTGTGCCGCCGGTGACTGGTGTCGCAGAACGGCTGGATCCGGCTTCGCCGACAGGCGCACAACGCCACCACGGGGCGCTCGCAGATCCGCACCGTGCCGTCCGGCAGGACCACCTCGACGGGCCCCTCGACCAGCAGCGGACCACCCGGCACCACGACCACCCGAGGGAGAGGCCGCTCGGCGTACCCGGACGACCGGTCAGCGTTCCCGGACACCGCGCACCACCACCAGTTCCTCCGCACGCTCACCGGGCCCGATGAGCCCCCGCTGCTCGAACAGCTCCGCCCGGGCCGACATCACCGGACCGAAGGGCTGGTGCCGCCTGGCCGCCACCCGCACGCGCAGCCCGGCGGCGCGCAGCAGCGACACGGTGGCCGGGACGTTCGCCAGGGCGGACTGCACCACCAGCAGCACACCGCCGCCTGCCAGCACTCCGGGGGCCGCCCGGCAGATCCGGTCCAGCACCAGCCGTCCGTCCCGCCCGGCGTCCCAGGCCAGCGCCGCGCCGCGACCGGGGTGCGACCGGCCGGGGTCGGCGGGGAGGTAGGGCGGATTGGCGGTGACCAGGTCGAAACGTCGGCCGACCACCGGCGACAGCAGATCGCCGTGGTGCAGCCGGACCCGGCGATGGTGCAGCCGGGTGTTGCACCAGGCGGTGGCCACGGCACGGACGGAGAGGTCGACCGCCGTGACCCGCGCCCCGCTGTGCGCGGCCGCGAGCGCGACGGCTCCCGTGCCGGTGCACAGGTCGAGCACCCGGCTGGAGCCGTCCAGCGGCTCCAGCCGGACGCACTCGGCCAGCAGTTCGGTGTCGCCCTGAGGCGGATAGACGCCGGGTGGTCTGAGCATCAGCATGCCGGGCGGCTGCCCAGGAGGGTGCGGCCCACACCTTCCGGAGGGCTCCACCGGGTACGACTTCCGGGCACGACAGGGCCGTAACGGCCCGTGTACACGGGAGTCGCGGGGGGAGGACAATCGGGCGCACCGGGGTGGGAAGAAGGAGAGCCCCGCCATGACACGCCTCAACCGCCGTTATGCGGTGACCCTGCCCGGTGCGATCAGCGGGCACGGGCCGGCGACCGTCGTCGTCGTCCACGCGACCGACACTGTCGGTCCCGGGGGAGGGCTCGTCTGGGAGAACGAGGCCGGAGACCTGCGGGTGGAGATCACGGGCGAGACCGCAACGGTGCTCGCGGCTCCCGCCGAGGGCGGCCGCCACCCCTGTCTGCACGCGGTGCCGCTACCGTGACGGACTGCCACCGGTGGCAGTCGGAGCCTCCCGGACGGTGATCAGGCGGGCGTCGGCCCCCTCCCCGTACCCGGCGTACCTCCGGAACCTCGGCCCGGACCCGGACGGACGCCCGGAAGCAGCGGCGGCAGTCCTGCCCGGCGGCCCCGCGTTTGCCTCCCGGCCACCCGGGGACACGCCCGGTCGGGAACGTGTCGAGAAGGAGACGAACGATGTCGAACGATGCGATCGTCCTGCTGCGGGAGGACCACAAGGAGGTCCGCCACCTGTTCCGCGAGTACCGCGGACTCGCCGAGGACGGCGACGACCCGGCCCGGGCCGAGACGGTCCGACAGATCATCCAGTCGCTGACCGTCCACACCTACCTGGAGGACGAACTGGTCTACCCCAGGATCCGTCAGGAGGTGCCCGGGCTCGCCGAGGAGATGGACCGGGCCAAGGAGGAGCACCACGTGGCCGACCTGCTCTGTGAGGAACTGAGCCGGATGTCCCCAGGGGACGAGGGGTTCGACGCCAAGACCGCCGTCCTGATCGATGCCGTGGAGCGGCACATGGAGCAGGAGGAGGATGCGTGGTTCCCCACGGTCCGGGCCGCGCTCGGCCGCAAGGAACTGCAGGAGCTGGGTGTGCGGATGCAGGCCGTGCGCGAGTCGGCGCCCCGGCGCCCGAGCGGCGGCGGCGTGCTGCACCGCATCGCCGACGCCCTGGAGGGCTGACCGGGCCCGTTCACCGGGAGCGACACCCGGGAAGCGACACCCGCCGGAAGGGGCAGCCGCGCACCACGACGAAGACCCGGCCGGGTGCGCCCAGCACATGCGGGTAACCGTCGGCGGCCGGTCGAAACCGCCGACCCGCGGCTGCCCGAGCGGACGGGGGTCAACCGACCGGGCGACAGGGGAAGCCGGAAACAGGCTTGCGGAAACCGGTATTGGAGTTCGTATGATGGGCATATGGCCGAGGTCCAGGAGCCGCGCACCAAGTGGACGTTCCTGACGCAGCATGCCCGCATCCTGCTGATGATCGCCCGCGAACCGGATGTGCGCCTGCGGGACATGGCCGCCGCGTGCGGGGTCACCGAGCGGGCCGTGCGGGCGATCGTGACCGACCTGGAGCGCGCCGGCTACGTCATCCGTACGCGGCACGGCCGCCGTAACCACTACCGCGTCGTGCGCGGTACGCACTTCCGCCACCCGGCCGAGGAAGGCTACGAGGTCGCCGGACTGCTCGCCGTGTTCGCCGACCTCGCCCGGCTCCCGGTCCGCTCCGAGCGGCCCGACCCCGCCGCAGGGCTCCCGGTGTGCGACGGCGAGCGCGGCCGGACGCGCCGGCTCAGCGAGACCACGGCCGGTCGCCGTACCGGCCGGTGGCTTCCGGGCCCGCCCGCCGCCGACCCGGACCCGCGGAGGGAGCCGACGGCGGAGCTGCCTCCACCCCGGCATCCGGCCGGTGTGTCGGTACCGTTCGGCGAGGTCGCCGCGCCGCACCTGGCGATCCGGCTCACCCGGCACGGTACCGGCCGCTGCCGCGCGGTGGTCCGCGGCGAGATCGACGCGGACGTCGCGCCCGCGCTCGCCCGGGCGCTCGCCATGGCCCTGCGGGCCAGCACCACCGGCGTGGACGTGGTGATGACACAGGTGTCCTTCTGTGACTGCCGTGGCCTGAACGCCCTCCTCACGGCGCGGTCGGCGGCCGGGACCACTGGCAAGGACGTGGTCCTGGCGAGCGCTTCACCCCAGGTCCGGCGGCTGCTCGACCTGACCGACACCACGGACCTGTTGGCGACGCCCGGGCGTGCCCACCACTGAGCGAACCCGGCCGCGGGTGGGGGCGGCCTACGCCGGCTCCTGGTCCTGGTCCCGGGCGGGGTGGACCATAACGCGGCCGAACAGCGCGCCGCCGTAGATGGTGTAACCGACGCCCACGAGCCAGGACACGACGACCAGGACGGTGCCGATGGTGCCGTAGGAGACGGCGTTGGCGACCAGCAGTGGCGCCAGGACCAGGGTGGAGAAGAACCACAGGCCCACCAGGGCGACCACCACGGACACCGCTCCCGGCAGCAGCAGTCTCCAGTCCACCCGCGATGCGAGGAGCAGCCGCTGCAGCCACCAGAACACCAGGACCCCGCCCAGCAGCGTCACCGCGATCCGCAGACCCGGCTGCCAGACGCTGTGACGGCCGGGCTGGCCGCTCCACGCCGCCGCGAGGATGTAGCCGAGGAGGCCCGCCAGGCCCACGGCCTGGCGGGCCGCGCTGTGCCACGGGCCCCTGGGGAGGTCCCAGATCCGCTCGAACGCGCCTTGCACCGAGGCCATGAGCGAGACCCCGAACACCGCGACGGCCGCCACGCTGCCCGCCGTCGTCGTGCTCAAGGTGCGGCCCCGGGCGGCGAACAGCTCCCGGACCGCCGCGGCGCCCTTGCCCGACAGTCCCATCGCGTCCGTGATCCACTGGGCCAGCCCGTCGCCCCGGGTCACCGAAGCCGCCGCGATCACCACCAGCAACGGCATCAACGTGACCAGGAACAACGCCGCGAAGGCCATCGAGCGCTCCAGCAACTGGACCTCGCGCCCACGCCGCCACAGCTCCCGCGCCCGGTCCGCCAGTACTCGCATGCCACTCCCGTCCACATCGAAGCCCACACCGCCCCGGGACACGGCGGCCGGTGCCCCCGTGGTTCAGGGGGCGGAGGGGGCGAGCGGAGCCGTGACGGCGTCGGGGGCGGGTGGGGTGTGGGTGGTGGCGATCCGGCAGGTGCTGCAGGTGTGCCAGCGGGGTGGGTGGTCGTGGGTGGTCGGCTGTGGGGCGATGATCATGTCGGAGGTGTCCAGGCCGCAGAAGGTGAGGGGTCCGCAGGTGCCGGACGGTTCCGTGGGGGCGTGGTGCGCGCTGCGCACGGGGTTCTCGGGGATTGCCGGTGCGTGGTCGGGGTGAAGGCCCCGAACGTTGGTCGGCGCATCCAGTTCCAGCACGACGACGATGTCCATCTCCCCACGGTGGCCTCGGACGCGGCGTGCCGCACTCGTGCGGCGGCATCCGGACCAGTCGGCCGTGTGGCGTGACCCGGGTGGATCCGTCCGCGGCCGCCGCGCGTCGGTCCATCCGGTGCCGTTCGGGCCGGCGCCTGCCGCCCTGACGTCGGCCGGCCTTCGTCCGGTTCCTCGCTGATCGGCTCGGCCGGTTCAGTCACGCGGTTCGGGTTCCTGGGCCTGCACCGGCTCCGTGCCCGCCTGCGGCCGCCGTGCGGGGGCCGGACCCGTCGGCTCCTGCGGTTCCAGTCGGTGGGCCATCTCCGTCGCGTCGTAGTCGGGCCCGTCCTGCGGGCCTTCGTCCTCCTCGGGCTCGGGTGGCGGTCCGCCCGCACCGGTCATCCGGGACTCCGGAGTCTCGATCGGCACGGTCGGGTCCTTCGGGCCGGGCTCTCCCGGGGCGCTCATCGCGTTCACCTCCCGCAAGCGTCTTGCCCCGCGTGCGGGGCCGAAACGTCACGGGCCGTCGTCGTCGCCGCGGTCGCTGCCGTCGTCGTCGCTGCTGTCCTCGCCGGCGGCGTGGTCGCCCGGCGGCGGGGTGTCGTGGCCGTTGCGGCGGTAGAGGTGTCCGACCGGCAGCAGGAGCCAGCAGAAGGCGAACCACAGCATGACGGCTGCGGTGATCCAGCCCGAAACGGCCGAGCCGGTCGCGACCCGCAGCAGGAGCAGCAGCGCCGAGCCGATGGTGAGGGCCAGGAGTATCAGGCCGGTGGTCACCAGTCGGGCTGCGGCATCGACGAGTTGGGGCTTCAGGCGGTGTCCGGCGAAGATCCGGTGGTAGGCGACGGGGGAGGTGAGCGCGCCGGTGGCGAGTGCCCCGAGCACGACGGTGGCCACGTAGAGTCCCCGGTCGAAGGCGCCGAGTTGGGCGAAGCGCGGCATGAAGGCCACGCTCAGCAGGAACCCGAAGAGGACCTGCGAGCCGGTCTGGGCGACCCGGACCTCCTGGAGGAGGTCGCGCCAGCGCCGGTCCGCGCGCTCCTCGGCCGACTCCCGGCGCCCCGTCCGGGGCCGGGAGCCGAGGCCGTCGCGGCCGGTGCCCGGCGTCGTCATGGTGATCACCTCCGCCTCCTGTGCGTCGGCGCGGGTGGCGCGGGTGGCCACGAGGGGGTCGTCCCGTCCGGCGGAGTCGACGGTTTCCGGTGGGTGCCCGGCCTGTCACCGCTGCCCGTGGTGCGGCGTCGGCGGTGGTGCCGGGTCGGGGGCCGGGTAGGGACCGGGGTCCGGGAGCGGCGGGATGGGCGGAGGCACCGGATCGGGGCCCTCGCCCGGCCGGGGCGCGGGGTTGGGGTGGGGGATCGGCTGGGTGTCCGGATCGGGGGGCGACGGAACGGTCATGGCGCACCTGCCTCGGCAGTCGGGTCGACGGGTGGGTTCAGCGGCCGAGCGCGTGGGCCAGTTCGCGTTTGTTCATCTTCGAACGGCCCTTGATGTTGCGGTGCTTGGCCTCGTTGTACAGCTGGTCGTAGGTCGGGCCCTGAGCGCCGCTGTGCGAGCGCAGCCCGCCGCGCCGGCTCGAGGACATGTCGTGGGTGGAGCTGCGGCTCGCGGTCTTGGACTCGCCGTGCCGGGCGCGTTCCTTGTTGACCGTCCGGGCGGCGATCTCCTCGGCCCGCTTCTCGCTCTCGCCCCGGTCGAGCGCGCTCTCCTTGATGTGCTCGTACTGGCGCTCCCGCTTGGGGCTGGATCCTCGGGGCATGGTTGCCCCTCCTCTCGTGGTCCGGGGCCTTGCGTGTCTGCGTGTACCCGGACGAATCGCAAGAAACCGGCCGAAACATGAATTCAATGTCGTATGTCGGGTAGACCATTCGTGCGACAGGTTCGCCGGACGAACGGTCGCCGGCACCCGACCGGGTGCCACCGGGACCTCCACCGTCGAATCCGGGCCGGGTCCCGGGGAAGAGCCCCCGACGCCACGGACGCGAGCCCGCAGGCGTCGCCGGGCGTCCGCCCGATGCCGAGGAGGACACGTGTCCACCCCTCCGGAAACAGTTCCCCGTGGTGGGTCCGAGACCATCACCCGCTCCGACCTGCCGACCAGACCCAGCAGGACCGAACTGCGCGCGATGGGCAAGACGGAGGCGCGCGAACTCAGCGACGCGCTGTTCGAGCGACTGTCCGCCCTCGAGCGCGAGAGCAGCGCCTACAGCTACGTCCGGGGCACGATCATCGAGCTGAACATGCCGCTGGTGCGATTCATCGCGGCCCGGTTCCGGCACCGTGCCGAGGACATGGACGACATCCTCCAGGTCGGCACGATCGGCCTGATCAAGGCCGTCGACGGCTATGACCGCAGTCGCGGGGTCGAGTTCGTCACCTACGCCATCCCCACCATCGCCGGCGAGATGAAGCGGTTCTTCCGGGACACGTCCTGGCCCGTGCGCGTCCCGCGCAGCATGCAGGAGCTGTACCTGACGGTGGCCCGCGGCTCGGACCGCCTGGAGCAGGAACTCGGCCGCCTCCCGCAGCCGGCCGAGATCGCCGAGGACCTCCATCTGAGCGTCGAGGAGGCCACCGAGGGCCTGGTCGCGGGCCGGGTCTACCGCCCCAGCTCGCTGGACGCCCTGCGCGACCAGGACACCGACGAGAGCGGCAGCGCCATGCTGGACCGCCTCGGCGGCTGCGACCCCGGCATCGAACTCGCCGACTTCCGCACCGCCGTACGCCCCCTGCTCGCCCACCTCCCCGAACGCGATCAGATCGTGATCAAGCTCCGCTTCTGGGACGGCTGCACCCAGTCCGAGATCGCCGCCCGGATCGGCGTCTCCCAGATGCACGTCTCCCGGCTGCTCACCGCCACCCTCGCCCGGCTGCGGGAACAGCTGGACGACCGCGACGCCCCCGGCTGGGCCGGGGAACCGGCCGAGGCCGACTGACCTGCTCCTCCTGGCCCCCGCAGCGGATAGCCCGCGTCGCGGGGGCCGTCGCGTGAACGCGAAGGGCCCCTCGGCTGCGCGCCCGTCCCGACCCGGCCCGTCTCAGCGCGCGGGCGCGAACTCCGGCAGCCGGGCCAGGCTGTCGGCGACCGCGGCGAAACCGCGGTCGAGCATCTGCAGTTCGTACTCCTCGACGGCGGCGGTCAGTTCGGCCTCGCCGCGGTGGACGGCGGTGAGCGAGCGGCAGAGCAGCTCGGCGTCGCGGAAGGCCGTGTTCGCGCCCTGGCCGGCGCTCGGCGGCATCGGGTGGATCGCGTCGCCGAGCAGGGTGACCGGCCCGGTGCCCCAGTGGGGTACGGGCTCGGCGTAGCGGATCGTCAGCGGGGAGCTGTTGCCCACGTCGGACTGCCGGACCAGCTCGACCAAGTCGGGGTGCCAGCCGTCGATCAGCGTGAGCAGCCGGTCCCGGACCCCCGTCCAGTCCGTCGGCTCGGGCGAGCCGGGCTCCCCGGTGAGCGGCGCTGGCAGCATCACCACCCAGCGCAGATAGCTTCCGGTGTCCGGCAGCCGGACCTCCGGTGCCAGCTCGGCCGCCGCCAGCCGCGGTGACCGGCGGAACTCCATCCGGCCGATCAGCAGGCTCACCCCGGCGCCCCGCACCAGCGTGCCGGCGCCCGGCACCAGGGCGGCGAGGCGCTCGGTCATCGGGGTGCGCCCGAGCAGCGAGTCGCCGGGCAGGGCGACGACCCCGGCCCCGGGCAGCAGCTGCCGGCGTACCGCCGAGCCCACGCCGTCCGCGCCCACCAGGAGGTCGCCCAGCACCGTGCCGCCGTCCGAGAGCCGTGCCGCCACCCGGCCGTCCGCCCGCTCCTTGTACCCGACCACGGCGCGGCCGAACTCCACCCGGTCCTCCAGCCCGGCGAGCAGCAGCTGCCGCAGCACATGGCGGTCGGCGGCGGTGCCGCCGTCGGTCGGGCCGAGTCGGCGGAGTTCGTTCAACTGCTCGTCCACCACCCGCCGTTCACCCGCGAGCGGGCCGGTCACGGCCTCCAGCAGCCCGTGCAGCCGGGGCGGCAGACAGTGGCGCAGCGCGTCCAGCCCGGGCGCGTCCAGCCCGATCCGGAAGCCCTGGTAGCGGCTGTCCGCAGCGTCCTCCCGCTCGAAGACCCGGACATCGACCCCGGCCCGCACCAGCCCCTGCGCCAGGCACAGCCCGCCGATCCCGGCGCCGGCCACCAACACCTTCATGCTGACGTTCCCCGTCTCTCGTCGTTCCCGTCGAACGCCCGCCGCGCGCGGGGCGCGAACTCCTGCCGACGGGCGTCCGGTTGATGCGTGATCAGTTTCACCGAGCGCGGCGCCCGAGGGACAGGCCACTCCGTCACCGATCGGACCTGACAGCTGTCACACGCGGGCGCCCTGGCAGGGGCACGGCGGCGACCGCTGGTCGGCGGGGAGGTCCCGAAGTGGTCACGGACTCGCCACACCGCCCACACCGCCCACACCGAACCACCCGCGCCGATACGTTGCCCGCACTGCCCGCACTGCCCGCACTGCCCGCACTGCCCGCACCACGTCCCAGGGGGACCATGCGGGTCACCGGCGTCACCCGCTTCCCGGCGCCCTGACCCCGACGGCCGGAACGCCCCCGCCCGGCGCGCGAGTGTTCCGGCCGGTGCCGCTCAGCCGGCCCGAAGCCGCGCCGACGCCCCCTTCGACAGGCTGACCCGGACGAGCGCGGTGGCCAGCCGGGCGTACTCCTCCGGCGGGACCAGCCCGGCGAGGCCGTGGGCCGTGTGCGGCAGCCCGAGTTCCGCCGCCGCCCGGCACGCCCGCTCGTCGAAGGACGGGCGCAGCCACGGCCACACCGCCTGGACCTCCCGGCAGAAGATGCCCGCGCCGACCGGGCCGATCCGTGGGACCTCCCGCAGCAGCCCGCGCAGGGCGGCGGGGTCGCGGCCGGCCTCGTCCGGCAGTCGGCGCAGGTCGCCGTGCCAGCGGTCGAGCACCAGCCGGGCGCCCTCGCCGAGCACGGTCGCGGTGCTCTCGTCGTACCGGACGTAGTGGGCCCGCCCCAGCGCGTCCACCCGGTCCTGCCACCCGGAGCCGGCCATCGCGCGCGGCGTGCGCCACCCGGCGGCGGACAGCTCCCGGGCGGCCCGGACGGCCGTCCCGGCGTTGATCCGGATCGAGCAGAGGACGGTCAGGACCAGCAGCCGGTACAGCGGCGAGGGCTTGTCCCGCAGCGTGATGCCCGCTTCCTCTGCGTACGTCCGGCCGTACTCGGCGAGCAGCCGGGCCGTGATCGTGTCGACCGTCATCGCAGCGTCACCTCCGTCCTCGTTCCACTCTGCCGGGACCGTCGGGCTCGGGCTCGCCGGGCCAGGTCGGCTCGACGGACGGCGCGGGCAGCGCTCCGCCGGGGCGCCGCGCCGCCCGAGGTGCCGGCGTGCAGGTCGATCCGCAGCCGGGTGCCGGGTGGGCCCCGCTGGTGCACCGCGCCCGCCGGAGCAGGATCGGCAGGTGCGGCTCCACCGCGTGCGGGTGGGGCAGGCACCGGGCGCCACCGGCCCTGCCCCGGCCCGGCCCGGTGAAACACCGCAGGTGACGGCCGGTCAGCCGGCTCCCGGCAGCCGGACCTCCAGGTGCCCGGAGAGTATCCGGGTTTCCAGGACGGGCTGGGGCGCGGTGGCGGGGCCGGCGGCCACCTCGCCGTCGCGCAGCCGGAACTCGCTGCCGTGCCACGGGCAGCGCAGGCAGCCGTCGACGACGGTGCCCTCCGAGAGCGGGCCGGAGAGGTGGGCGCAGCGCTCCGCGAGCACGTGGCAGCGCTCGCCGTCGCGGACCACGACGACGGCGAGCTCTCCCGCCGTGCGGCGGACCGGCTGGCCGACGGGGAAGTCCTCGACCCGGCCGAGCGTGGTCCATTCCGGGGGCGCCAGCCGGGGTACCGCGGCGGCCCGGTCGGGCCCGGCCGCCTGCCGGTAGGACAGGTGCCCGCCGAGCGCCGCGCCGCCCGGCACGGCGACCAGCCCGGCGAGGCCGAGCAGCCGGCCGCGCGCGCGGCGCCCGCGGCAACGGGCCAGCAGCGAGGCGCTGTACAGCAGCACGCCGCCGGTGTTGGTGACCGCGTGCACCAGTCCGGTGCGGCGCCGCGGCGGGTCGAGCCGGGCCCAGTCCACCCAACCCGCGAGCGCGGCCGGGCCGGCCGCCAGCAGGCCCGCCGTCACCAGGACGTCGGCTGAGCGGTGCCGGCCGGGTGGGAGGTCGAGCAGAGCGGCCGACATCCAGCAGCCCATGGGCAGCTGGACCAGCGCCGGGTGGAGCGGGTGGCCCAACCACACCCCGTGCAGGGCGTCCCGGTACCGGCCCAGCGGCAGGGCCTCGACCGCGTCGGCGAGCGGCCGGGCCGGGGTGTCCAGGACGTTCCAGTGCGCCGGTGCCTCCAGGGCGCGGCGCAGCCGACGGGACCAACGGCGGGTGTGCAGAGCTGAGGTGTTCATACCGGGCGGCTAGCCGAACCCGGCCCGGTCAAACCCGCCGGCCCCGGCGGGCGCGCCCGGGCGTCCCGCCGTCGGCGGGAAACGCCGGTGGCCTCCGCCCCCGCGAGCGGGAGGGGAGGCCACCGGGCGTCTGCGTGGTCAGGCCTTCGTCCGGGCCTGCGCGACCGCGCCCTGGACGGCGGCGATCCGCAGGTCGATGAAGGCCTGGCGGGGGTCGTTGAAGTTGGTGAACGGCTGCGGGAGGAAGTGGCCGAGTGCCTGGAACTGCTCCAGCGCCTCGGTGGGGCGTCCGGCGCGGGTGAGGGCGTACGCGAGCCAGCCGCGGGCGTACCGGATCCGGGGGTGGCCGGGGTCGGCGGCGGCGAGGTCGGCGAGGGCGGTGTCCAGGGCGGCGCCGACCTCGGGCCGCTCCCAGGCGGTGAGCTTCTCGCGGTCCTGGGCGAACTGCTCCCAGTACGCCTCCAGCTTGAAAGGCGTGAGCAGGCTGCCGGCCGGGGCGGCGGCGATCGCCTCGTCGATGAAGCCGTGCATCAGCTCGTGGCTGCCGTGCCACTTGTCGCACCAGTACTGCAGGGCGCGGGCGTGCGCCGACCAGTGGTGGGGGTCGCGCTTGACCAGCTCGGCCCAGAGCCCGCGGAAGCGGTCGTTGGGCCAGTTGAGGCCCATCGCGATGGAGGTCTGGACCACCCATGGGCTGGGGTCGTCGTCAGGGGCGAGCGCGGCGGCCGCGACGGCGGCCTGCTCGGCCTCCAGCAGGACCCGGCGGAAGCTCTCGAACTGTTCGCGGGTGACCTGGTTGGCCCGGGCGCTGGTACGGATGTTCCAGGCCAGGTAGACCAGGGCGTCGGCGTGCAGCAGTGCGGCCGTCGGGTCCTGCGGGTGCTCCGCGCGCCAGTCGCGCAGCCAGCCGTCGTCCTCGGCGGCCAGCCGGGCCAGCTCGCGCTGGCGCCGCCAGCGGAGGTCGGCGGTGGCGTCCGCGCTGAGGTAGGCGGCGGCGGGGCGCCAGTCGCCGGCCTTCGCGGCGGCGAGCGCGGCCGCCTCCTCGGGGCCGGGCTCGTCGTCCGGGACGAGTTCGCTGCCGGGGACGAGTCCGTGGTCGGCCGGGACGATGGTGTTCTTCGCCCGGGCTTCCGCGGCGAGCCTGGCCTCGTGGTCGGCGATGGTGGCCTTGGCCCGCTCCAGCTGGGCCAGCTTGCGCTTGGCCAGCCTGGTCATGACGACCGGGAAGAGCAGGACCAGGCCGACGACGGCGAGCACGATGATGCCGATCAAAGGTGTTCCTTCCGTGGCGCGGCGGTCGGTCCGCCGGGCCGGTGAGCCGGCGGGGCCGGTCAGACCGCGGTGGCGGCGGGCGACGGGAG
>NZ_MECK01000100.1 GCF_014596465.1 Streptomyces sp. CBMA123
ACCCGCTCGGCTTCACCGCCGTGCCGACGAGCAGCGCCGACGCCGTGACCGTGCCCGCCGGGTACTCCGTGCGGGTGCTCGCGCCGTGGGGGCAGCCGGTGCGCGACAGCGGCCCGAAGTGGCGCGCCGACGGCGGCAACACCGCGGCGGAGCAGGCCGACCAGGTCGGCTCCCACCACGCCGGACTGCACTTCTTCCCGGGCACCGACGACTCCCGCGGCACGCTGGTGCTCACCCACGAGTCCACCGACGCCGCCCTCCTGTACGGCCGCGGCGGTACGAAGCTCACGAAGGAGCAGGTCGCCAAGGCGCTCGCCGCGCACGGCGTCAGCGTGCTGGAGGTGCGCCGCACCGGCGACGGCTGGCAGCTCGCCGACTCCCCGCGCAACGTGCGCGTCACCGGCGCCACGCCCGTCACCTTCTCCGGACCGCTGGACGCCGACCACCCGGCCCTGAACACGGGCACGCCCGCCACGGGCACGCTCGGCACCGGCGCACACGGTGTGACCCCGTGGGGGACGTTCCTGGCCGGCGAGCAGAACGTCGCCGGCTACTTCGGCACCGACGACACGACCTGGCGGCCGACCCGCGCGCAGAAGCGGGCCGGCGTCAGCGCCCGCGGCGACGGCTACGGCTGGCACCGCGCCGACCCGCGCTTCGACCTCGCGGCGAACGGCAACGAGGCCAACCGCTTCGGCTGGGTGGTGGAGATCGACCCGAGCGCACCCCAGGCGCCGCCCGTGAAGCGCACCGCGCTGGGCCGCTTCCAGCACGTCGGGGCGAGCGTGACCGAGTCCGCCGGCCGGGTCGTGGTCTACAGCGGCGACGACGAGAACGGCGGCTACCTCTACAAGTTCGTGGGCTCGGACAGCTGGTGGCGGCTGCGCTCCCAGGGCCGCAGCCCGCTGGACCACGGCACCCTGTACGTCGCCCGGTTCGAGGACGACGGCACCGGCCGCTGGCTGCCGCTCACCCACGGCCAGGGCCCGCTGACCCCGGCCAACGGCTGGGCCGACCAGGCCGACGTGCTGCTGCGCGCCCGGCAGGCGGCGGACTCCCTCGGCGCCACCCCGCTGGACCGCCCCCAGCAGACCTCGGTCGGCCCGGACGGGACGGCCTTCTGCGCGCTCGCGAACAGCCCCGGCCTCGGCCACTGCTCCTCCGGCCCGAACGCCCACCGGGCCGCGGTCAGCCCCCGCGCCGACAACCCGTACGGCCACATCATCCGGTGGCGGGAGGACGCGAAGGCCGATCAGGGCGAGGGCCGGGCAACCGGCTTCCACTGGGAGGTCTTCGTGCTCGCCGGCGACCCGGCCCACGATCGGCAGGTCCACCTGGACGCCGCCGGCATGTTCGGCTCGCCGACGAACCTGTGGTCCGACGCCGACGGCCGGCTGTGGATCGGGACCGGCATCTCCGCCTACGACCAGAACCGGGCCGAGACCGGCCACGAACACCTGGGCAACAACGCGCTGCTGGCCGCCGACCCGGCCACCGGCGAGATCCGCCGCTTCCTGACCGGCCCGCGCGGCGCGCAGATCACCGGCTCCGTCACCACGCCCGACCGCCGCACCATGTTCGTCAACGTCCAGCACCCGGGCGAGCACACGCTCGCCTGGGGCACGCCCACCCAGGACGATCCCCGCGTGGTCAGCAACTGGCCCGACCACGACCCCGCCGGCCGGCCGCGCTCGGCCGTGCTCGTGATCCAGCGGACGGACGGGGGCGTCATCGGGGCCGCGTGACGCCCCCACCGACGTAGTTCGACGCCCGCCGCATCAGCAAGCTCAGCACGGAATCCGGAGAACCAGATGGTCACCATCATCTCGCGCAGTGAATGGGGCGCCCAGAAGCCCAAGAAGATCGACCCGGACCCCTTCACCCCGTGGAAGGGCGGCGTGGTCATCCACCACGAGGGCGGAGGAAACAAAGCCGTCGATCCTCACGACCAGTGCGCCGCCCTGGTCCGGAAGATCCAGGACGACTCGATGAACTACGACATCATCGACGAGTTCGAGGTCCAGGTCGGCAAGAAGGAAGACCCGTACGACGACATCCCGTACAACTTCGTGGTATGCAAGCACGGCGGCATATACGAGGGGCGCGGAGCCGACCGGCGGTCCGCCGCGAACAGCAAGGAGACGCCCGGGGCCAACAGCGACTACTACGCCATCATGGGCCTGATCGGCTCCGACGACGACGTCACCCCGGCGATGGTCAGGAGCATCACCGTCCTGTGCAGCTACCTGAGGAGCGAGAAGGGCGCGGGCAGCAAGATCCTCGGTCACACGGACGTGCGCCCCAAGACCCACACGGACTGCCCCGGAAAGCTCTACCCGTACGTCCAGCGGGACGAGTTCAGGACCGGCGCGGGCACCGGCGGCGGCCCCGACTCCGACACGCTGCACATCTACGGCCGCGCCCAGTGGGGCGCCCGCCCGGCGAAGGACATCACGCCGGTGGACATCAGCGCCCGCACCGGGTTCACCGTGCACTACTCGGACGGGCCGACCACCCAGACGCTCCGGTCGATCCAGAACTACCACATGGACTCCAACGGCTGGTCCGACATCGGCTACAACTTCCTGGTCGACACCAGCGGCCGGATCTTCGAGGGCCGCGGCTGGTACCTCCAGGGAGCGCACGCCTACGGGGCCAACACCAGCCACATCGGCGTCTGCTTCATCGGCGAGAGTGGGGACGCCACCGACATCGCGCTGTCCGCGATCCGGTCGATGTACGAGAAGGCCTGCGACGTGGCCGGCCACGTCCTCGACAAGACCTACCACGGCATGCTCCCCGGCAACTCCACCGACTGCCCGGGGGCGCAGCTGCGCGCCTGGGTCCAGAACGGCATGCAGGCCCAGGTCCGCCCGATCGACTGGGCCGGCGCGGACTACACCCCGCCGCCCACCGACTCCAGCGGCGCGAACGGTGGCGGCATGACCCAGGTGCGGTCGGTCTCGGCCCAGCAGCAGGCGGTCAACGACCTGGGCTACAGCCCGGCGCTGGCCGTCGACGGCGCCTGGGGCCCGCTGACCGACGCCGGCGTGCGCTGGCTCCAGAACAAGGTCGGCGCCACGGCCGACGGCCTGTGGGGGCCCGGTACCGAGTCGGCGTTCAGGGCCTTCGGGGGCGGCGGCTCGTCCTCCGGCGGCGGCATGTCGTCCGTGCGGTCGGTGGCGCGCCAGCAGCAGGCGGTCAACGACCTGGGCTACAGCCCGGCGCTGGCCGTCGACGGCGCCTGGGGCCCGCTGACCGACGCCGGCGTGCGCTGGCTCCAGGGCAAGGTCGGCACCGCGGCCGACGGCCAGTGGGGCCCGGCCACCGAGTCGGCGTACTTCGCGTACATCGACGACGGCGCCGGCCTCACCGTCGACGGCCAGTTCGGCACCCTGACCATCATGGCCGTCCAGCGGGTGTGCGGCTCCACCCCGGACGGCCAGTGGGGGCCGGACTCCAAGCGGTCGCTGCAGCACCACCTCAATGTGTGGGGCAACGCCGGGCTCGTCGAGGACGGCGACCCCGGCCCCGCCACCTACAAGGCGCTGCAGACCTTCCTCAACGCCTCCGGCGCCGGCCTCACCGTCGACGGCCAGTGGGGCCCGGCCACCATCTCGGCCCTGCAGAACGCGCTGAACCAGGGCAGGTTCTGACCCTTCCGCCCGCCCGATCCGGACCGGCGGCCGAGGCCACCGGCCCGGATCGGGCGGGTCGCGGGGCCTCGCGGGGCCGGGCTTGTCGTTCAGCCGGGGTGATCGTCAAAACCTGTGGGCCGAGCCGCTCGGGCCGTCGCCGGGATGACCGCGTTTCGCTGCTTCGATCCAGGTGACGATGGCTTGGGCGTCGACCGGCCGGGTGGTGTCGACATGCAGGGTCGTCTTCCCCGCGCCGGGCAGCCCGTTGACCAGGACAGCGAGTGGTCCCCTCATGCCGCCACCGCCTTGGCCGGCGGGCCGGTCGGGGCACTCGGCCGCTCTCTCGCCGTTCTGGAGCTTGTCTCGGAAGTGAGCTCTGCTGGGCCCTCGACTCGGGGGCGCCTGGGGAGAATGTGGACCATGGAGGGGAAGTACAGGCTGCAGCGCCAGACGAGCAAGTGGGCACGCTTCGCCCAGGTCACCATGCAGGGCGCCGTCCAGGGCGCCGTGCAGGGCGCCGTGCAGAGCGTCGTGGCCGACGAGCCGGACGTCAGGACGGGCGCCGACGTGTTCGGGTGGCTCGCCCGGTCCTACAGCGCCGAGGTATGCGCCGGCATCGCCGGTGATCAACGGATCCGGGAAGAGGCACAGGAAGGCGCTCGGTATGCGCTCATGCGTCTTCCTGCATCGGCCCGCGGCGTGCTCGTTTCCGTCATCGAGATCGTGGAGATCGTGACGGCCCCAGCAGACACGGGACCGGGCGACGTGAAGTTCGCTGCGGCACAGGCGGTCTGGCAAGCCGTCGGGTGGGCACCGGATCAGCCTCCCTGGATCGGTGATGACGGGAATCCCGTCTTCCCGTAGCGACGTGGGTCCGACGGTCGGCCCCGTGGGGGCCGCTTTTCCGGCGGTGCTCCATCAAGGACGTCACTGGGCGCGGCCGGCCAGCCAGCCGGTCGGGGCCTCGGCACGGATCTCGGCGGCCTGGAAGGTCACGTGCTTGCCCCGGCCGCCGAGTACGACCGTCCTCCCGGTGAGACCGGCAGTCGTCGTAGGCCAGCCGGACCACGCATCCACCTCGAAGCCCGTCACGCCGAGGCACACCAGCACGAACCCGACCGCGTTGTGGCCCCGCTCTCGCCACAGGTCCGCAGCCCCGGCCGGGGCTCCGAAGGCGAAGAACCTCAGGGTGACCGAGGCCTCGCGTTCGTCGATCAGAACAGAGGTCAGTTCGTAGTCACTGAGTGGTGGTGGCGGACGGCCAAGAACCCCCCGGACCGTCTCGGGGCCGGTCAACTCGGCGGACCAGTCCTGGTCACCGTTCATAGAAGGCCTTCGCCGTCGTGGGAGGCAGTACCCGCTCCGGGTTCAGATGCTGGTCGAGCCGGCTCTCGAACCACCGCCGGGCCGTGGAGGGATCGGCGCCGCCGGAGCAGTACGCGTTGAGGTGGCCGACCTTGAGCGCCGCGTGCGCGGTGAAGTCCAGCGAGAGCCCCGGCCCGCTCACCGCGACCGCGATCCGGCGCTCCCGCCCCTCGGCGTAGCAGTCCAGCACGATGTCGACCACGCTGCCGCTGGGCACACCCCGCATCCGAAGGTCCTCACCCACACCCATGAACTCGATCTGCGCCTCGAACCGGTCACACCCGGCCTCCACCCACGCCGGAGGAGCATCGTCCGGGAAGCGCGGCAGCTCGACCCGCAACGTCACGCCGGCGCCGTACGGACTCAACTGCACCGACCTGAGCACCAGGCCTTCCAGGGGCGGCAGTTCGGAGTAGAGCGCGGTCAACCGCTCGGAGCCGACCAGGAGCTCCGACCACGCGTCGGCCGTCATGGGGCACATCCCTTCCCTCGACGAGCGCTCTGAGCTGCGATGATATCCAGTGCGGCAATGTCAGGGAGCGCTGGTTCCGCAGCAGCCGAACGCACACTGCCGCCGGGTTCGCTGAGCGAGCGGCGCGCTCGAACGGCCGGCCACGGACGAGGACGGGGACGGGGACGTCCGCGAAGCCGCACGCTCAGCGCTGGAGGCACCGGTCGGACCCCGGTGAGACAACGGTTGCGCGAGAAGTCGGCCGGGCCGACTTCTCGCGCCGAGGCCGAGCCCCTCAGTGGTGACCGTGGCCCTCGTGTTCGCCGGCGTCGGGGCTGCCGCCCATCATGCGGAGCATCGGGGCGCCGCCGGTGCGGAGGAAGCGGAGGAGCAGCGCCGCGGCCACCAGCAGGAAGGCGATGTTGAGCCACGTCGTGTAGTTCCACTCGATGCCCGACATCGGGATCTCGGCGTCGCGCTGGTCCGGCACCAGGCCGAGGACCCCGAACAGGAACTCGACCACGTACCCGGCGACGACCATCGCCGGGTAGAACGTGCCGAGCAGGAAGAGGGCCATCCGCGCCCCGTAGTACTTCCGGTAGATGTTGAGGATCGGCAGGATCAGCAGGTCGGCGAAGATGAACGCGACCACCCCGCCGAAGCTGATGCCGCCCTTCCACAGCACCACCGCCAGCGGCACGTTGCCGATCGAGCAGACGAAGGACGCGATCGCCACCAGCGGTCCGACCAGCGGCCCCCACAGCTTCCCTGCCAGCGGATGGTCGGCGAAGAAGAAGGCCTGCCAGAACGAGTCCGGGACCCAGGCGGCGATCGCGCCTGCGATGAGCAGGCCGATCACCAGGTCCTTGAGGATCGCCGCCCACTCCATCACGAACACGTGCGAGACCGAGGTGAGGCCGCGAGGGGACAGCAGCCGCCGGGCGAAGGAACCCTCGCCGCCCACCGACATGTCCATCGCCGCGTGCCCCTCCATCGACCCCGCCCGCCCGTACGACGCCTGTTGGCGCGCCTCGGCGAGCAGCCGGTCGCGCAGGAACAGCCGGAACAGCGCCGCGAGCAGCAGGATCATCACCGGCCCGCCGACGAACTCCGCCGCGGTGAACTGCCAGCCCAGCAACAGCGCCAGGATCACCCCGAGTTCGACGACCAGGTTGGTGGAGGCGATCTCGAAGGCCATCGCCGCCGTGAAGTTCGCGCCCTTGCGGAACAGCGACCGGGCGAGCGCGACGGCCGCGTACGAGCAGGAGGACGATGCCGCGCCCAGCGCCGAGGCGACGGAGAGGGTGCGCGGCCGGTCGTCGCCGAGCAGCCGTACCACCGTCGCCTTGTGGACCACCGCCTGGACGACCGCGGAGAGCAGGAAGCCGAGGATCAGCGCCCAGGTGATCTGCCAGGTCATCGATCCGGCGATGGACAGCGCGTGCAGGATCGCGTGCATGGCACTCCGCCTTCCCGAGTCTCACGTCCGCGCGACCATATACCTGGACGGGGTATGACGGAACCGTGCCGCGCCGTCGCCGGCGGCGCAAGTGGTGGCAAGCCGGCCGAGTGCGGCGTCCAGCGCGCCCCGGCGGCATCGCCCCCGTCGGCATCGCCACCGTCGGCAGGTACCGGCCGCGGCACGAAGCTGCCGCCCCCACCGCCTCCTCCCCGTCGCACACCGGGCACAGAATCAACCGACCGCCCCCATACCCGACTCGGGCACGTCCCGATCCCAGGAGGAGTCATGCTGCTGCGCACCGGACGCCCGGCCGGACCGCTACGGACCGCCCCGCTCCCCACCGTCGAGACCCGCTCGCCCGGCGCCGACGTCCTCGACTACCTGCGCGCCGCCCGCACCACCGGCGGCCCCGTGCTGGACCTCGGCGCCGGCACCGGGCGATTCGCCGTCCCGCTCGCCCGCCAGGGCTTCGACGTCGACGCCGTCGACCGCGATCCGGCCCGGCTCGCCCGGCTCGGCACCTGGGCCAGCACCCTGCCCGACTCCCACCCCGGCAGGGTCACCACCATCCGCGCCGACCTCGCCGACCTCACCCTCCACCGCCGCTACGGCCTCGTCATGATGGCGGGCGGTCTCATCCTCGAACTCCCCGAAGCCGTACGGCCGGTGCTGCTGCGCAAGATCGCCGCCCACCTGACCAGGAGCGGCGTCCTCGCCCTGGACTGGATCGCCCCCGACCAGCCCGGCGCCATCGCCACCCTGCCGGGCGACCTGCGCGCCTGCGGACTTCGCAGCCTGCGCCGCGACCGCCGACCGCTCGGCGGCGGCCGCTCCAGCGTCTTCCTGGTCTGCGGCCGCCGCGACTGACCGCCGGACGCCGCCGCTCCCGCTTCGAACGACCTTCAGCAGTAGCGGAGTTGCGCCGCCGACGGTCCTGACGAGATGTCAGATGGCCTGATGGCCGGGGCCGGGGAGGAGGCCGGGCCGCAGGGTGGCATCGACGCGGCCGCCGGGGAGGTGCTCGCCCGGGGCAGGCGGCCCCAGCCCCGGATTCCGGCTCCGCGACACCCTTCCGCTTACCCTAGGGGGGTATGGTATGTTCTCCGGCGAAGCAGCCGCCCGGGCCACCCCGGGAGGCGTCGCACGCACTGACGACAGGAGCACACCATGAGCGAGACCACCGTCACCGTCGAGCCGGCCGCCACCGAGGGTTCCTGCTGCGGATCGTGCGGCACCGGTGCCGCCGAGGCCCCCGCCGCCGCCGTCGCCGAGCGCACCGTGTTCCAGGTGAAGGGCATGACCTGCGGCCACTGCGTCAGCGCGGTGACCGCCGAGCTGAAGAAGCTCACCGACGTCACCGAGGTCGCGGTGGACCTCGCCACCGGGCAGGTCACTGTCGACAGCTCCGGACCGCTGGCCGACACCGACGTCGCCGCCGCCATCGACGAGGCCGGCTACGACCTGGTCGGCCGCCTCGGCGCCTGACCCGCCGTCGGCCCGGACGCCAACTGCCGTACGACTCCGTGCGACGACCCCGTCCGTCCGGGCCGACTCCCCTCCCACCGCACCCCGGTAAAGTGAGGACACTCCTCACCGCACGGGAACCGGAGACGGCCATGGCCAGCTACAGCCCCCACAAGGACGACTTCCTCAAGCGGCTGCGCCGCATCGAGGGCCAGATCCGCGGCCTGCAGCGCATGGTCGAGCAGGACACCTACTGCATAGACGTCCTCACCCAGGTCTCCGCCGCCAGCCGCGCCCTCCAGTCCTTCGCGCTGCAACTCCTGGACGAGCACATCGAATGCTGCGTCCGCGACGCGATCGCCGAGGGCGGCCAGGAGGCCAACGCCAGGATCCGCGAGGCCAATCAGGCCATCGCCCGGCTGGTCCGCTCCTGACCCGGACCCCGACGCCGGACACCCTGCACCGGCAGACAGGCCCGCGCACCCCCGACGGCACCCGCCCGCCGGGGGTGCCGCGCGTTACGGGGCAGGGGTATGTCGGGGTGGGAGCATGTCGGAGGCAGGGGCGTGCAGCGCAGGGGCATGCGGGGCAGGGGTACTACCGGGCCGGGGTGTCCGCACCGCCCGCACCCGCCGCCGGCGCCCTGAGCAGCGGTAGGACGATCTCGTCCAGCACCTCGGCGACCACCTGGTCCGACGGCACATCACCCTCGATCAGGAAGGCGTCGCGCAGCAGGTCCAGCGGCAGCGACGCGACCCGCGGGGTGAGCCGCGCCGGGTCGATCTCGCCCCGCCCGGCGGCCCGGCGCATGATCACGGCCAGGGTGGCCACCGGGCCTTGCGCGGTGAGACCGCTGCGAAAGACGACGCGCAGCTCGGGGACGCGCATCAGGTCGACCAGCAGGCCGTGGACGGCGTCGACCGGCAGGTCGTCGAAGCGGTGCAGCAGACTGCGCAGGAACAGCAGCAGGTCGGTGCGCAGGTCGCCGGTGTCGGGCGGCTCCAGGTAGTCCGGGGCGTTGCGGCCGAGGGCGGCCATCACCATTTCGACCCGGTTCGGCCAGCGGCGGTAGAGCACCGGCTTGCTGGTGCGGGCGCGGGCGGCGACGCCGTCCATGGTGAGCCGGTCGTAGCCGTGCTCGGCGAGTTCGGCCCAGACGGCGTCGAGGATCGCCGCTTCCAGCTCGTCCCCGCGCCGCCGTGGAATGCCCGCTCTTCCGCTTGTCACCGGTTCGGTACCCGATCCTCGTAGATACGTTGCGTTTCCTATCGGGGTCAGCTTACAGTCGAAGACAAGAAACGCGCCGTATCCTACGGCCGAGCGGAGGGGGACCCGCCATGCGCACCTCACCTACCACCGACATCCTCGTCGTCGGCGCCGGCCCGGTGGGCCTCGCGCTCGCCATCGGGCTGGCCCGCTCCGGCGTCGACTGCCGGATCATCGAGCGGGACGCCGGGTTCCGCACCGCCGGCGTCCGCGGCAAGGGCATCAACCCCCGCACGCTGGAGGTGTTCGACGACCTCGGCGTGGTCGATCAGATCCTCGACCGGGGGGCGCTCAACCTCAGGATCCGCTCCTACGAGGGCACCCGGCTGGTCCAGGAGGTCGACCCCGGGGCCACCCAGCCCCCGACCCCCGACCGCCCGTACGCCGGCATGCTGCTGATCGCCCAGCACCAGACCGAGGCCGTGCTGCGCGACCGGCTCGCCGAGCACGGCGTGAAGGTCGAGACCGGCACCGAACTGGTCGACTGCGCCCAGGACGCCGACGGCGTGCTCGCCACCCTCCGACAGGACGGCCGGACGACGCAGCTGCGCGCCCGTTACCTGATCGGCTGCGACGGCGGCCGCAGCACCGTCCGCAAGCTGGCCGGCATCCCCTTCCTCGGCGAGACCTGGGACGAGGAACGTTTCATCATGGCCTCGATGGACCTGGACGGCCTGGACCCGGACCACCTGCACATCTGGAACCACCCGAAGTTCGGCGGCGGCGCCATGACGCTCGTCCCGATGCGGCAGGACGGCACGTGGGCGGTGCACGCCGCCGTCGAACCGGACGAGCACGGCGAACTGCCCGCCCCCACCCTGGAGACCTTCCGCCGGCTCTTCGCCGAACGGGCCGGCCTGCCCGGGGTCCGGATGCACGAGCCGATCTGGTCCACCGTCTGGCGCCCCACCGTGCGACTGGTCGAGCGCTACCGCGACGGCCGGATCCTGCTCGCCGGGGACGCCGCCCACTGCCAGTCCGCGGCCGGCGGCCAGGGGCTGAACACCGGCGTCCAGGACGCCCACAACCTCGGCTGGAAGCTCGCCGCCGTACTGCGCGGCGCGCCCGAGGCGCTGCTCGACAGCTATCAGGACGAGCGCCTGCCGATCGCCCGGGCCAGCCTCGCCGCCACCTCCGCCCACCACAAGGCGGCGTTCAGCGGCGACGGCGCCAAGGTGCTCACCGACCAGTTCCGCACCCTGTCCGTCCAGGGCATCGACCTCACCGGACTCTCCGTCGACTACCGCGGCGGGCCGATCGGCCGCGACCTGGACACGGCCACCGGCATCCGGGCCGGCGACCGGGCCCCGGACGCCCCGTGCGCCACCGCGGACGGCACGCCCACCCGGCTCTTCGAGCTGTTCCGCGGCCCGCACTTCACCCTGCTGGCCTTCGGCGGCCACCCGGCCCTGACCGACCCCGCAGAACCGGCCGACCTCTCCGACCTCCCCGCCCTGCGGGTGGCCACCGTCCGCGACCCCGACGGCCACGCCGCCCGGGCGTACGGGGTGCACGGCGACGCCGTGGTGCTGGTCCGGCCGGACGGCTACGTCTCGCTCACCGGGGCCACCGCCGACCGGGCCACGCTCGCCGAACACCTGCGGGCGTTCGCCGTCTGACCCGGGGTTGACGCCCGCCCGGGGCTCACAACCCCGGCGGGCGTCAACCCAGCCCCGCCGCCCGCTCATCCGCGTCGGCGAGCCGGAAGAACACCACCGGAAGTCCGAGTTCGATCCCCATCAGCACCAGCTGGAACCAGTGCGGCCGCCCGTCCACCGCGAGGCCCAGCACCCGGCCGAGGCCGCCCAGCAGGAACACCGCCGCCAGCCACCGCACCACCCGCGCCGGCACCGGCGCCTGCCGGGCGGCCCAGATCCAGGCCGCGCCGTAGCCGGCGAAGACCGCGCCCATGAAGCGGCCGAAGCTGTCGACCGTCGGGCCCGGGTCCGCGATCCCGGGGAACCCGACGGCGCCACCCAGCAGGTGTTCGAACCCGATCGCCACGCAGGCGACCCCCATCGTCCATGCGAGTACCCGCAGTGCCTTCGCCATGAGCCGACCACCATCCCATTCAGTGCCTGACGGATCGCCAGGCACTGGTTGACACGTGTCTACCAAGCCGGACTCCACGCTAGCCCCCGCTGGTAGACACGTGTCAAGTAGCCTGTCCGGCATGCCAATCCACGAATCCGGCATGCCGGTCCAGGAGCGCCGCCGGCGCCTCTCCCCCGACGAACGCCGCGCCCAGCTGCTCGCCGTCGGCGCCCGGGCCTTCGCCGCCCGGCCGTACGAGGAGGTGCTGATGGAGCAGGTCGCCGAACAGGCGGGGGTCTCCCGCGCCCTGCTCTACCGGCACTTCACGAGCAAGCACGAGCTGTTCGCGGCGGTCCACCGGAAGGCCTCGGACGACCTGCTGGCCCGGACCAGGTTCGACCCGGCCGACACCCTGGTCGAGCAGTTGGTCGAGGGCATGGACGCCCACCTGGACCACTTCGTCGCCAACCGGCACACCGTGCTGGCCGCCAACCGCGTGCTGGCCGGGGATCCGGTGATCCAGACCATCATCACCGAGGAACTGGACGCCCTGCGCGGCCGGCTGCTCACCGTGCTGCCGCTCGCGGACGAGGGCGCGCGGCTCGCCGTCTCCCAAGTCCTGCGCAGCTGGCTGGTGTTCGTCCGGGTGCTGGTCGTGGACTGGCTGACCGAGCCCAGCTGCACCCGCACCGAACTGCGCGACGCCTGCATCGGCGCCGTGCTGGGCGCGCTGCGTCCGCTGCTGCCGGCCGACCCGGCACCCGAGTGGGGGCGTTGAGACACCGTACGGAGGGTTCGGGGGCGTACCATCGGGCCGAAACGGGAAAACCGTCCTAAGGATCCAATTCCCTCAGAAAATATGACAGTTGGATGCCCGTGCCCCGCAGCGCCGCCGACCCCGAAGGATTCCATGTCCTCCGCCGCAGCCGACACCGGCACCGAACCCGGCACCGAGACCAGCCCCGGCACCGAGACCTGCACCGAGACCGACACCTGCACCGAACCCCGGCAGAGCCACCCGCTCCCCCCGCTCCACCGGCTCCCCGTCACCCCCGCCCAGCCGCCGCACCCGACCACCCTCCCGGACGGCACCCCCGCCTGGCTCGTCACCCGCTACCACGACGTCCGGCAGGTCCTCGGCGACCCCCGCCTCACCCGGAGCGGCCTGCACGAGGTCGGCACCGCGGGCAGCACCGCCGACGTGGCCGCCAACCCGGCCTCGCTGTTCAACCAGGACGGCGCCGCCCACCGCCGCCTGCGCGCCACCGTCCAGAAGGCGTTCACCCCGCGCGCCATCGCCGGCTGGCAGCCCTGGGTCGCGTCCGCCGTCCAGCAGACCGTGGACGCGCTGCTCGCCGCCGGTCCGCCCGCCGACCTGGTCACCGCCTTCACCCGGCCGGTGCCCTTCGCGGTCACCACCCGGCTGATGGGGCTCGACGGGGACGGCCCCGACCGGCTGGACGAGCGGCAGCTGCGGCACTGGACCCTCGCCCTGCTCGCCCAGGGCGGCGACCCGACGCCGGAGCAGGGCCGGGCGCTCGCCGAATTCGGCGCCTTCACCGAGGAGTTGATCGAACGCCGGCGTCGCGCGCCCGGGCCGGACCTGGTCAGCCGCCTGGTCCGGGCCGCCGACCAGGACGGCGGCATCCCCGCCGACGCCCTCGCCTTCCTCGTCCTCGGGCTCACCGCGAGCGGCAACGAGAGCGTCACCGGCGCTCTCGGCAACGCCCTGGTCTACCTCCTCGGCGAGCGCCCCGAGCACTGGCCCCGGCTGGCCGACCCGGGCATCACCGAGCACACCGCCGAACGCCTGCTGCACTTCATCCCGTTGGGGGACGACGAGGCCACCGTGCGCCGCGCCACCGCCCCGGTCGAGGTCGGCGGCGTGACCATCCCGACCGGGGCCGTCGTCGCCGCGAGCCTCGGCAGTGCCAACCGCGACCCCGCCGTCTTCCCCGCCGGGATCGCGGCCGACCTCGCCGCCCCGCTCGACGCCCCCACCCTCGCCTTCAGCGTCGGGCCGCACTTCTGCATCGGCGCCTGGCGGGTCCGGCTGGAGATGCGCGAATCCCTCCGCCGGCTGGCCACCGCCCTGCCCGGTCTGCGCCTCACCACCCCGGTGGAGCAGCTCGGCTGGCAGCTGGGCGGCACCACCCGCAGCCCGGCCGCGATCCCGGTCAGCTGGTGAGGCCGGTCGGTGAGGCCTGGTCGGTGAGGTCAGCCGGTGAAGTCAGTCGGTGAGGTCAGCCGTCCAGCAGGGCGCGCTCCCAGTGCGCCTCCCGCTCCTCGATGTACTCGGCGTCGCCGCGCCAGGTGTCGCCGTGGCCCTCCGCCCACAGCCGCGCCCAGGGCTGCTCGCCCCGGCCGGCCCGGTCCCGCAGGAAGTCGTGCATGGAGCGGGCGCGCCGCCCCAACAGCGGTACCAGGCGGCGCCGTTCGGCCTCGTCGAGCCCGTACGCGTCGGCGAAGACCCGCAGCCGCTCCCCGGCGTCGGCGGGCCGCCAGGCCGGGTCCGTCCGCAGCGGGACGAAGCCGTGCAGCGCGTAGGCGACGTCCCACAGCCGGGAGCCGGGGGCCGCGACGTCCCAGTCGATGAAGGTGAACCGCCCGTCCCGGCCGGCCACCAGGTTCCACGGTGCGAGGTCGTGGTGGGCGATGATCCCACCACCCTCCCCATCCCCGTCCCCGCCACCGTCCTCGCCATCGCCCGTGCCTTCCCCCTCGTCCGGGATCAGCACCTGCCAGCAGGCGTCCGGCGGGGGTGTGAAATCCCTGACGGCGTCGTGGAACTCGCGGACCAGCCGGGCCACGTCCGCCAGCCGGTCGCGCGGCCGCACCAGGGCGAAGCGGTCGGGCCAGACCACCTCGCCCGGGACGAAGTCGAGCACCTCCCGCCCCTGGTCGTCCAGCCCCAGGGCCCGGGGCGCGCCCCGGAAGCCCACCGCGTGCAGGTGCCCGAGCAGCGCGTGCACGGCCGGGGTCCACGGCCCGGCCGGGCGCCGGACGGTGTCGCCGACCCGTACGACCCCGGCGCTGACGTTGCCGCCCGTCAGCGGCTGTTCCTCCGCAGGGCTCATCGTTACGCCCACAGTCCCTCGCCCAGCACCCCGCCCTCCCGGGCCCCCGGCAGCACGTACACCACCGCCGAAGCCGTGTGCACCAGGAACGGGTTGAGCGCGTCCTTGGCCGCCAGCCGGTTCTGCACCCGGGTGAACTGCTCCGGGTCCCGCACGAAGGCGCAGAACAGCAGGCCCCGGTCGTCGGGGGCGTCGTCGTAGCTGTAGCCGCGCCGCAGCATCCGGGCGCCGGAGTCCAGCCGGGGGCTGCTGAGGCGGACATGGGCGCTGTTGGGGATGACGTACGAGCCGTCCGGGTTCTTGGCGTAGATGTCCGGGTCGTCGTGCTCGGCCGCGCCGGTGAGCGGGGTGCCGTCGGTGAGACGGCGGCCCATGGCCAGGTTGCGGCGGTCCTCGGGCAGGGCGGCGAAGCCGGCGGTGTCCATCCGGATGCGGCGGTAGACCAGGACGGTGCCGTGCCGGTACGGGCCCGGCGGGCCCCAGACCCACTGCTCGGCCTCCGTCGGGCTCGGGTTGGCGGTGCCGTCCTTGTAACCGAAGAGGTTGCGCGGCGTGCTGCCCGGGGGTGTGCGCGGCAGGAAGCCGGGCTGGGTCCACCGCACGCTCGCGCCGGCCGATCGCGCGACCGCGCCGAGGAGTTCGGCGACCACGGTCAGCGGCCAGCGGTCGGCGGCGCACAGCTGCACCAGCAGGTCGCCGCCGCCGCGCGCCGGGTCGAGCCGGTCCCCCGGGAAGGCCGGGAGGTCCGCCAGCGCGGGCGGGACGTTCAGCCCCAGCCGGGTGGCGAGCCCCGGCCCGACCCCGACCAGGGTGCTGAGCCGGGCCGGCTCCCCGCCCTGGAGGCGCGGGTCGGCCGAGGTGCCGCCCGCCGCCTCGGCGAGCACCCGGGTCAACTCCCCCAGCAGGGAGCGCAGTGCGGCCCTCCCGTCCGAGGTGGCGGCGGGCGCCAGGTCGAGGGCCAGCAGCAGGGTGGCCGGCTGCTGCGGGGCCGTCACCCCGGCCTGCCGCTCGCCGTGGAACGGCACCTCCGGGGCCACCGGGGGCTCCGGAGGCGGGGAGGCGGACCGCCCCTGCCCCAGCGCCACGACCCCCGCGCCGACTCCGGCGGCCAGCACCGCACCCCCGCCCGCGATCAGTGCCCTCCGGTCCACACCGTTCCTGACGGCCCCCGGCTGTTTCCGCGCCTTTCCGGTTTCGGCATGCATGACCGACATTGGAGACGATAGAACACCCCGTATGCAACTTTTGACTGGCTGTCAATCCGTCTCCGAAGCACCGATCCGCCGTGGCCGTCGCCGAGTCCGCGCCCTGCCCACCCTGCTGGTCGCCGCCCTCGCCCTCGCCGGCTGCTCCTCCGCCGGCGGCTCCTCCTCGGACGCCCGGCACCCGGACGGCACGGTGGTCCGCGTCCCGCAGGACTTCCCGTCCATCCAGAAGGCGGTGGACGTCGCCCGCGAGGGCGACACCGTCCTGGTCTCCCCCGGCACGTACCAGGAGAGCGTGCGGATCACCAAGGCCCGGATCGTGCTGCGCGGCACCGACCGCAACACGGTGCTCCTGGACGGCGGCGTCCGCCTGGTCAACGGTGTCACCGTCACCGGCCCCGGCTCGGTGGTGGAGAACCTCACCGTGCACGGCTACCTCGCCAACGGCGTGCTGTTCACCGGCGTCACCGACGAGAAGCTCCAGCAGCGCGGCGCCGGCGGCTCCGCCTACAACCCGTTGGACACCACCCGCTTCCCCGCCGTCCAGGGCTTCCGGGCGACGAAGGTCACGGCTTACAACAACGGTCTGTACGGCATCTACGCCTTCGACGCCCGGGGCGGGATCATCGAGGACTCCTATGCCTCCGGCGGCGCCGACTCCGGCATCTACGTCGGCCAGTGCAAGCCCTGCGACACCCTGGTCCGCGGCAACACGGTGGAACGCAACGCGGTCGGCATCGAGATCACCAACGCCTCGGACAACCTCCACTTCCTCGGCAACCGGGTGGTCGGCAACCGGGTCGGCGTCACCGTCAACTCCAACGACCTGGAGGCGCTGGCCCCCCAGCACGGCGCCGTGATCGCCGGCAACGCCGTCACCGACAACAACGCCTCCGACACCCCCGAGCAGGCCGACGGCGGCTTCGGCATCGGGATCGGGATCGGCGGCGGCACCGCGAACCGGGTCGAACGCAACCTGGTCAAGGGCAACCGCGCGGCCGGCGTCATCATCACCGACCCGCCCGGCCACCCGGCTGCCGGCAACCGGATCCAGGGCAACCGCACCGAGGGCAACGGCGCCGACCTCGTCCTCGCCTCGGCCGACCCCGGCAACTGCTTCACCGGCAACCAGCCCGCCACCCAGAGCCCGGACGGCCTGGAAGCCATGGCCGCCTGCGAGGCCAAGAGCCACAGCCCGCTCACCGCCGGCCGCGCGGCCCCGGTCCAGGCCCCGCCCGGCGTCCCCTTCAACCAGGTCCAGGCTCCGCCCGCCCAGCCGTCGCTGCCCGACCCCAACGCCCCCGGCCGCCCGGCCACCGACCTGCCCGGCCCGGTCGACCCGGACGCCTACCCGCTGCCGGCGACCGCCGACGCCGTCCTCCGGCACTGACCCGCCGCCCCCGGGTGGGCCCCGGCCGCCGAAGCACTGCGGGCCCGCCCGGCTCTCCCCGGCTCCCCCGGCTCCTCTGATGCCCCTGACTCCCCCGACTCCCCGCTCCCAGTCCTTGCCCGTTCCTTTGCCCAAGCACCACTCGGCCGTGCGGCATGATCGGTACCGATCAACCGCCGACCGAGGAGCCCGGATGAACCGCCCCGCGCGCACCGCCGCCGTGGCCGCACTGGCCCTGCTCGCCACCGCCGGCTGCTCGGCCGCCCCCGCCCGGGCCCGCGACC